>NZ_JBGNFV010000001.1:5197934-5504551 GCF_041449215.1 Roseivirga sp. BDSF3-8
CCATGAAGGGGCTGGCCCCTGCCTGCTGGCCTGTCTCTTTGAGTTGGCTGAAAAGCGATTCAGCCAATACAATTTCTTCCTTGCCACCCTGGTACTGCTTCTGTCCTTCACGGCGGCTGTCTTTGGGTAGTTCCAGTACGGGGGCACCGTCTTTAAAGCGCTCTTTCCAATAGGCCAGTTGGCTCTCACCGTTTTGCGCTAGCTGTTCCTGCTGCCAGAATACATAGTCTTTGTATTGTATGCCGGGTGCTTCCAGCGCAGGGTCATGGCCCTTTTCCAGTGCTTCGTATAGCTGCACCAGTTCATCGACCAGCACTTCGCCGGACCAGCCGTCGGAAATGATGTGGTGCATGTTGAACAGCAGCAGCCCGCCATCTGCTGTAGCGGCCAGGTGGCAACGTAGCAGGGGCCCGTTCTCCAGGTCAAACAGGTGGCTTTGTTCTGCCTCAATCAGTTCATCAGTTGCCGTGCCTGCGGTGTGGGCGTGGAAGGCGAAGGCTGCTGTGCCCGCCGGTTTAATCTTTTGTATGACCTGCCCGGCTTCCATGTGGAAGGTGGTGCGCAGTATCTCGTGGCGGTCGCTCAGCTTTTGCAGGGCCTTGCGGAAGGTGCTTGCCTCGGGCAGGCGGGACAGCTTGTAGGCGGACACCATATTGTAGGCCTGGCTGCCTCCCTCCTGCTGGCTGAGCATCCATATACGGTGCTGGCCGTGGCTCAGGGGATAGGTTGCCTGTGCGGGAGCGCGTTCGATCGGGGCGTAGCCTTCTGCTGTGCTTTGCGCCAGATGGGCGGCGAGTTCGCGAAGGGTGGGCTGGCGGAACAGGTCACGCAAGTCAAGCTTAATGCCTAAATCGCGGTAAACGGCCATCACTACCTGCATGGCTTTGAGCGAATGCCCGCCGATGGTGAAGAAGTTATCTTCCAGGCGGATGTGCTTGCGGCCCAACACCTGCTGCCAGATGTCACTTACAGACTGCTCCATGGCGGTCAGCTCCTCGGCCGGTAGATTTGCTTGGTCAATGTCCGGGGCAGGCAGGTTTTTCTTATCCACTTTACCGTTCGGGGTCAGTGGCAGGCTGTCCATGTGCGTGAGCCACTGGGGCACCATGTAGCCGGGCAGGTGGGCCTGCAGGTGACTGCGGAGGGCGGTTTCTTCTGCCTCGCTGCCGGTGTAGTAGGCGGCCAGGTAGCCGTCGCCGCTTTGGTCTTCGCCTTTGATCACAACGGCCTGCTCGATTCCCTCATACTTTTTCAGTACCTGGGCAATCTCAGCGGGCTCGATGCGGTAGCCTCTCAGCTTTACCTGTTCGTCAGCACGGCCCAGGTATTCCAGCGTACCGTCTTCACGCCAGCGGCACAGGTCGCCGCTGCGGTACAGGGTCTCGTTTGCTTTAAAGGGATGGCTTACGAACCGCTCAGCGGTCAGCTCAGGACGGTTGAGGTAGCCTTTGCCTACGCCTACGCCGCCGATGTAAAGCTCACCGGGTATGCCGATGCCTGCAGGCTGCTGATTTCGGTCAAGCACTAAGACCTCGGTGTTGGGTATGACGCTGCCAATGTTGTTTTCGCTTAGCCTCTCTCCTTCCCTGATCTCTTCGCAGGTGGAGTCTACGGTGCATTCGGTCACGCCGTAGACGTTGAGTAGCAGGCTGTCTTTTCCGGCAAGTTTGCTATAGCGTTCTGCCAGTTTTGTATCCAGCGCTTCGCCTCCCACCAGTGTATAGCGCAAGCCATTGTAAGGCTTCTCCGCCATGCTGTCGAGCAGCAGGCTGAGGTATGATGGCGTGATGTCCAGCACGTCCACCTGGTATTCCCTGAGCCTTTCGAGGTAGTGGGCCGGGTCGCGCTTTTCGTCTTCCGGTAGCAGTATCAGGGTGGCGCCGTTCAGAAGCGGAGCGTACAACTGTTGCACGGAGGCATCGAAGTTGGTCGAGGCGGTCAGCATGGCTGTTTTAGCGCCTTGACTGTAGATTTTCTCTCCCAGCCAGTGGCTCAGGTTTACAACGCCTTTATGCGGTATGGCCACGCCTTTGGGCCTGCCGGTGGTGCCGGAGGTGTAAAGGACATAGGCGGTATCGTCAGGACTTGAGGCTACCTCAGCAGGTTTAGTTTCGCCCTGGCTGATGGTTTCTATTAATGCAGGTGTAATTCCTTCAAAGGATATGGCTTCCGGCAGGCCGTCGGTCAGTATCAGACGGATGCCGCAGTCTTCCAGCATATAGCTGATGCGCTCCTGCGGGTAGCTTTTGTCTATGGGACAATAGCTGCCGCCTGCCTTCAGTACGCCGAAAATGGCGACCATCAGGTCGATGCTTCTCCCGCACATCAGCCCGGTCACCTCATTCCGTACCTGCGGATGGTTTGCCTGCAGCCAGGTGGCTACGCTGTCCGAGCGGCGGTCAAGTTCTGCATAGCTCAGTTCACGGGTACCATCACGCAGGGCGATGGCTTCGGGTGTGCTGGCTACCTGCTTGCTGAACAGCTCGTGAAGTGTTGCATTGACCGGGTAAACCTTTTCTCCCTGTCCGAAGCTGAGAACGCTTTGCTGTTCTTCCTCTGTCGTGTAGCTCACCTGATGGAGGATGATCTCCGGCTGGGTCAGCAACTGGCTAAGAAGGTGCTGATAGTGGGCAAGTAAGCGCTGCATACGTTCGGGGCGGTAGAGCTGGCTGTCATACTCGGCGATGAGCTTCAGGCTTCCGTCCTGTGTTTTACGGGCGGTGAGCAGCAGGTCGAACTTGCTGGTGGGCGAAGGCACGGGGGCCTCTTCTATGCCCAGCCCGGCCAGGTCTTCTATCCGGCGGCCGTCCAGGGTGGTCTCTTCCCACAGGAACATGACATCGAACAGCTTGTCGGTGTCCAGGGCTTCTACCAGAAGGTCATAGGGATAGGCCTGCCGGGCAAAGTCTTCGGTAGTGTTTCGCTTCACGGCGCTTAGCAGGCTGGAGAAGCTCTCTTCTCCCTTTACCTGCTGGCGTAAGGCCAGGGTGTTGACGTAAAAGCCTGCCTGCCGTTCAAGCTGGGGGTGCTCCCGTCCGCTCACGGCGGTGCCGATGACCAGATCATCTTGTCCGGTGTAGCGGTAGAGTAAGACGTCCAATGCGCTCAGTAGCACCATGAAGGGGCTGGCTCCTGCCTGCTGGCCTGTCTCTTTGAGTTGGCTGAAAAGCGATTCAGCCAATACAATTTCTTCCTTGCCACCCTGGTACTGCTTCTGTCCTTCACGGCGGCTGTCTTTGGGTAGTTCCAGTACGGGGGCACCGTCTTTAAAGCGCTCTTTCCAATAGGCCAGTTGGCTCTCACCGTTTTGCGCTAGCTGTTCCTGCTGCCAGAATACATAGTCTTTGTATTGTATGCCGGGTGCTTCCAGCGCAGGGTCATGGCCCTTTTCCAGTGCTTCGTATAGCTGCACCAGTTCATCGACCAGCACTTCGCCGGACCAGCCGTCGGAGATGATGTGGTGCATGTTGAACAGCAACAGCCCGCCATCTGCTGTAGCGGCCAGGTGGCAACGTAGCAGGGGCCCGTTCTCCAGGTCAAACAGGTGGCTTTGTTCTGCCTCAATCAGTTCATCAGTTGCCGTGCCTGCGGTGTGGGCGTAGAAGGCGAATGCTGCTGTGCCCGCCGGTTTAATCTTTTGTATGACCTGCCCGGCTTCCATGTGGAAGGTGGTGCGCAGTATCTCGTGGCGGTCGCTCAGCTTTTGCAGGGCCTTGCGGAAGGTGCTTGCCTCGGGCAGGCGGGACAGCTTGTAGGCGGACACCATATTGTAGGCCTGGCTGCCTCCCTCCTGCTGGCTGAGCATCCATATACGGTGCTGGCCGTGGCTCAGGGGATAGGTTGCCTGTGCGGGAGCGCGTTCGATCGGGGCGTAGCCTTCTGCTGTGCTTTGCGCCAGATGGGCGGCGAGTTCGCGAAGGGTGGGCTGGCGGAACAGGTCACGCAAGTCAAGCTTAATGCCTAAATCGCGGTAAACGGCCATCACTACCTGCATGGCTTTGAGCGAATGCCCGCCGATGGTGAAGAAGTTATCTTCCAGGCGGATGTGCTTGCGGCCCAACACCTGCTGCCAGATGTCACTTACAGACTGCTCCATGGCGGTCAGCTCCTCGGCCGGTAGATTTGCTTGGTCAATGTCCGGGGCAGGCAGGTTTTTCTTATCCACTTTACCGTTCGGGGTCAGTGGCAGGCTGTCCATGTGCGTGAGCCACTGGGGCACCATGTAGCCGGGCAGGTGGGCCTGCAGGTGACTGCGGAGGGCGGTTTCTTCTGCCTCGCTGCCGGTGTAGTAGGCGGCCAGGTAGCCGTCGCCGCTTTGGTCTTCGCCTTTGATCACAACGGCCTGCTCGATTCCCTCATACTTTTTCAGTACCTGGGCAATCTCAGCGGGCTCGATGCGGTAGCCTCTTAGCTTTACCTGTTCGTCAGCACGGCCCAGGTATTCCAGCGTACCGTCTTCACGCCAGCGGCACAGGTCGCCGCTGCGGTACAGGGTCTCGTTTGCTTTAAAGGGATGGCTTACGAACCGCTCAGCGGTCAGCTCAGGACGGTTGATGTAGCCTTTGCCTACGCCTACGCCGCCGATGTAAAGCTCACCGGGTATGCCTGCGGGCAGCAGTGACTTGTCAGCATCAAGAATATAGTATGCTACGCCTGGCAGGGGTTTCCCGATGGGGACGATGCCTTCGCGTAGGGTTTCGTTTTTGCCTGCTTCGAAAAAGGAGCTGTCAATAGTGGTTTCTGTGGTACCGAAGCTGTTGATCAGCCTGGTGGTATCAGGCAATTGCGCCCTGAGCCTGTTGTAGTCAGCAGCAGCGAATACATCGGAGCCTACTACCAGGAGCTTCAGGTCGGGGAAGGTATGCCCTGTGCGGCTGGCCTCGTCGAACAGGGGCACTACCAGGCCGGGGGTGGCTTCCATAAAGCTGATGTGGTGGCCTTGTAGCAGGTGCAGCAGCAGGGCAGGATCGGTTTTGGATTCTACCGGACAGATGACCAGCTCTCCACCAAAGCAGAGGGTACGGGAGAGGTCACCGAAGAATACGTCAAAGGCTATGCTGGCGACAGCCAGGCTACGCACGTCAAAGTCATTCAGCCCATACGCTTTTTGCCAGGAGGCGGTCATGCCCTGTACATTGCGGTGGGTGATCGCCACACCTTTGGGTAAACCGGTGGAGCCTGATGTGTGGATGATATAGATGAGGTCATCCGGGCCGGTGCTTATTTCCGGCTTAGCGGTGGATTTCGCAGCGGCAGCTCTTAGTACCTTGTTTACCTGTTCGTGTTCCTCATCCTCTCCTATCAGCAGGGCAAGATTGCTTTGGGAAATGATATGCTGTACGCGCTCCACTGGGTAAACTGGATCAATAGGTACGAATACAGCCCCTGCTTTAATAATACCAAGCAACAGGACAACGGCCTCAGGGGAAGCATGGCTCATAAGCCCGACGGCTGCGCCCTGCCCCACTTTATAATCTTCTATCAGTAGCCGTGCTACCTGGTTGGCCTGGTCATTGAGTTGCCTGTAGGTAATGATCTGATTCTGGTAGCGGATAGCAACCTTATCCGGCTGTATGGCGGCTTGCTTTTCTATCCGCTGAAGGAAGGTTGCCGCATACTCCGCTTCAGGTAATGCCTCACCGCCCTGGCGAAGCAACCGGCCTTTTTCTTGAGGTGACAGGTAATCCAGGGCAGCCAATGGCTGGTTCGGATCGTTAAGCGCCTCATCTAATAATTGCTTAAAGTGCGCCTGAAGGCGGAGGATGAAATCTTCGCTGAACACCTCATCGCTGTACTCCAGTCGCATGTCCAGTGAGTTTTTATTTCCGAAGAAATCAATAGAGAGGTCGAACTGGCTGTACTGCTGTTCCCAGGCTATCTCATGTGCCTGAACTCCGTCAATATTGTTTAGCTCCTGGTAGGCGGCTTCTTTTTCCTGGTAGCCAACCATGATATCGAAGAGGGGTGAATGGCCGGGGGCTATTTCAGGGTCGAGCTTGTCAACGAGTTTGTCGAAGGGATAATATTTGTGCGCATAGCCGCTTCTTATGGTCTCACTTACTTTTTCAAGCAGGATTGTAAATGGCTGGCTGGCCTCAAACGAGGTTCTGAGTGCCAGGGTATTCAGCAGGTTGCCTACCTGACCCTGCAGACCGTTATCATCTCTCAAGGCTACGGGTGTGCCCAGGATTATATCTGACTTGCCGGTATATTTATAAAGCAGGGCCTTGGTGGCCGCCAGCAATACCGCAAAGGGAGTCGTTTGCTGCTCTGAGCAGAGACGTCTAAGTCTTTCCACTAACTCTTTTTCCAGCCTGAAGCTCAGAGAGCGCCCGGTAAATGTCCTGTCAGCAGGGCGGGCCTTGTCAGCGGGCATTTCCAGCACGGGTAATTCTCCTGACAGGTGGTCCAGCCAGTACTTTTCGCTTTCCTCAAATGCCTGGGCTCTTTCCCAAATGGCATAATCCGCAGGTGTCAGGGCCGTGCCGGGCAGTTCGGGCCGGGCATCATTCACCAGTGCATTGTAGACGGTTGCCAGTTCGGCGGCCAGTACATTCACAGACCAGCCGTCGGCAATGATGTGGTGCAAGCTCAGGTAGAACACATGGCTGTCCTTCCCGGTCTTGTACAGACCTGCCCGCATCAGCGGAGCTTCCTCGAGAGTAAAAGGGCTGTGGAATATCTGGCTTAGCTTTTCGCGAATCTGTTCCGTGGTCTCATTCGCTAAATCGTCATAGCGGAATGCGATCTTTGCCTCATCCGATGGCATGACCTGCTGTATTACCTCTCCCTCTGCTTCTTTGAAGCGAGTTCGCAGGGCAGGGTGCCGCGCAACAAGGTGCTGCAGGGCTTCCTGAAGCTGATCAGGATGAAGGATGCCCTGCAGTTCAAAGGCCCATGACAGATTATAGGCCGTATGCTGCCCCCCTGTCTGCTGCAGGAGCCACATCCGCTTCTGGGCATGTGATACCGGGTAATAGGTCTGAACGGGGGCTTCTGTTATTCCGGATGCTTTCTGATCTGGTTCTTTTACCGCCAGTAGTTCCGCTATCTCCCGTACGGTGGGGTGCAAAAAGACATCCTGAACCCTCAGCTCAGAGCCTGTCAGCTTGCTTACGCGGGCCGCCAGTTGCACGGCACTGATGCTGTTTCCTCCGGCGGCAAAGAAGTTCTGAGTTACGCTGGTACTCTTTTCGCCATGCAGGTCCTGCCATATGGCAAGGATTTGCTCTTCCAGCAGGGAAGCGGGCTTAGCTACAGAGGATTGCGGTGCCTCAAAGGGATCGGGCAATGCTCGTTTATCGACTTTGCCGTTGGCAGTAAGCGGGTATTGCTGCAGACCTACAAACAGACCGGGCACCATATAGTCAGGGAGTATCTGCGCGGCTGATTGGCGTAAGTCGCTTTCCAGCAGGTCAGGACGGGTATGGTAGGCTACCAGCACCTTCTCCCCGGCGGGGTTTCTTTTTACCTGAATGATGACCTCCGGCAAAATGCCTTTTCCGGTAAGGGTGGCTTCTACCTCTGCAGGTTCCACGCGGTGGCCTCTGATCTTTACCTGCCGGTCTTTGCGCCCAATAAATACGAGGCATCCGTCTGCCCGCCGGCGAGCGAGGTCACCGGTGCGGTATAGCTTTTCGGATGAATTGTACGGGCTGGTAATAAAGCGATTACCTTCTTCCTCCGGACGGTTCAGGTAGCCAAGGGCCAGTCCTTTCCCTCCTATGTAGAGTTCACCGGGCACTTCATCTTCTACCTCTTCCAGTTGCTCATCCAGCAGCCATACTTCTTTGCCGGGTACGGCTTTACCGATCACTGAGGCTTCGGCAGGCGAGTCTACTTTGTACCAGGTAGCGCAAACGGTGGTTTCTGTGGGGCCGTAGGTATTAAATACGTCTGTTTTCTGCCCTACTATATGGTTTATGTGAGATGCCTGCAGGGCGTCTCCTCCACTGATGAGGAGGCGCAGGCTATCCAGTCCGTCAATGTTTTTATTCAACTCATTGATCACCAAGGGTGTAGTGGACAGCACAGTGGCCTTCTCCTCCCGGATAAGTTTTCTGAGGGCCTGCACATTCCGGCCTCCCTCCTGCGCTATGACAACCTGGCCACCACTTATCAGGGTGGGGAAGACCTCTTCCAGTATGGTATCAAATGAGGGAGAGGCCTGCTGGATTACCCTGTCATTTTCATTAATCCCGAAATACTGAGCAAAGGTGCGGACATAGTGACTGAAAGCGTCCTGTGAAATGACCACGCCTTTGGGGCGGCCGGTAGTCCCTGAGGTGTACAGGATGTAGGCCGCTTTTTCTGCATCAGTTTCGCCTGTTGTACCCCCGGCATGTTCGGTTTGATATATTTCTTCAGGGTTGACAGCCTTCACTTCCCACTCTGCGGGTACCTGCTGATCAGTCAGCAAAAGTCCGGCCCGGGCATCATCCAGCATAAAGGCAACGCGATCTGCAGGATAGGCGGGGTCAATAGGAAGGAAGGGCCTGGCGACTTTCTGTATAGCCAGCATGGCAGTCAACCTGTCTATTGATGGCGGCAGCATAATGGCGATGGCCTTGCCGGTTTTTGCGGGGATAGACTGGTCCAGGTAGTCTGCGAGTATATTTACTTTTTCAGATAGCTCCTGGTAGCTTATGATTGCCTCCCCGCACCTGATAGCGGTACGCTCAGGATATTGTGCAGCAGCTTTCTCAAAAAGGCTGAAGACGGAGGCAAACCGATCTTCGGAAGGCTCATCTTTTATTTCCTTATTACTGGAAATGAGTTCTTCCGGCCCTGCGGGTAGGGTTGCAAGTGTTTTTATTAGCTCTGTTGATACTTCTTTGATCTCTTCTGCGGAGAAGACTTGCCTGCTGTACCGGATGGTAAGGTTGAGGGTATCTCCGGCCGGTATGCATTCCAGGTGCAGATCGGTCAGGCAGGTACTAGTTTCAGGCTCCTCTTTTACCTCCACTTCCAGCTCATTGAGGCGCAGGGGCAGTAGCTCGCTGAAGTTCTGAAGGATAAGCAATACATGGTACGGGGCTGACTGATCTCCGGAGGAAATAAGCTGCTCGGCAGGATAGGACTGATGCGCTGCAGCATTCAATACTTTCTCCTTTACCTGGGCGAAAAGCTCTCTGCCGGAGGTACCTTGCTGTATCCGGATGCGGAGGGGGACGCTGTTGAGATGGCACCCTACCTGATCTTCCATGCCAGGTATATTTCTGCCTGCAAAATCGGAAGCGATGATAAAGTCTCTTTTACCGGTATAGGCATGTAGCCAGGTGGCCACACCGGTAAGGAGGGACATAAAGAGGGTGCCGCCTTCATTGGCCGCCATCTCCTGCAAGCCTTTGTTTACTGCTGCCGGTAATGAGGTTTGGCTCCTGCCTCCCTCGAAAGGCGCTGCTTCATAGCCACTTTTGTTCCAGAAATCTGTAGCTGAGCGATAACCTCCCAGTTCCTTCTCCCAGTAGGCTTTGTGAGCCTGCTCTGTCAATTCATGGCGGTATGCGGCAATGTCTTTTTGCTGAAAAGGCAGAGGGGCTAAGGGGCCTGCGGTTTCAGAGACTTGTGTATTGTACAGGGCACTGAGGTCGCGAAGCAGCACATTGGCGGACCAGCCGTCTGCTATACTGTGGTGTAGTTTGATAAACAGGATATAGTGCTGCCTATCAAGTTCGTAAAGGATGGCTTCTGCCAGGGGACCGTTTGCAAGATCAAAAGGCTCTTTGGTACGTCCCTTTATGTCATCCGCAATCTGCCGGTCTGCCATGCCTTTGATATACTCCATGGCAAAACGGACATCGGATGCAGGCAATACTTTCTGCCTAATCTCTTTCCCTTGTGGGGCAAATACGGTGCGCAGACTTTCGTGCCTTTTTATAAGCCCATCCCAGGCAACTGACAAGGCGGTTTTATCCATCGGCCCGCTGATATGGAAGAGAAGCGGGATAAGCGCTACGGGCATGCCCTGGCTTAGCTGATCAAGGTACCAGAAGCGCTGCTGCTGGAAGGTGACAGGATAAGAATCAGATTCGGGTGCGGGGGCTATCCGGCTGGCCTGGTTTTGCCTGCTCCTGCCTTCAAGGGTATGGGCGAGGGCCGACAGGTCAGTACTTTCAAAAATATCTTTAAGGCTTACGGGGTAGCCTGTTTTACCTGTTATGGCGGATGCCAGACGGGTAGCCTGTAAACTGTTTAGCCCGGTTTGGGCAAAGGTAAGACCCACTGCGGGGTAGGTGCCGAACAGGCTATGCCATACCTGCAGCAGGGTGTCTGACAGGGATGCAGCACTCTTTTGCTCCGGCTGTGGCAGGCTGGCTGAGAGTTCCTTAATCTGCTCATCAAAGTGGCCCTGCTCATACTGCTGCACCAGCTCGAAGTGCTGTACCTTGCCACTGGTGGTTTTGGGTACCTGCCTTATGGGAAGCACATGCTTCACGTCCAGTCCCAGTTGGTGAAATACGGTTTGCTTTACCTGTTCTGCCAGAGGCTGAAAGGCCTGCAGGTTCTTTTTATGGAGCAGGAAGAACAGCAACTCGTCGGAGGCGTTGTCCGCAGGGCGTGCGGCACAAGCGACTACGGTACCGGCCTCCCTGTTCAGTGCGTTCATTACCACCTGTTCCAGGTCGTGGGGGTAGTAGTTCTGGCCGTTTATGATGATGAGGTTTTTGGCCCGCCCGGTGATGATGAGCTCGCCTTCATGCCACAGGCCGATGTCGCCGGTACGCAACCAGCCGTCCTTTGTAAATAGCTGACCGGTAGCTTTTTCATTCCTGTAGTATCCTGCGGTAACATTGCCTCCCTTAATCAGGATATTTCCTGCGACACCCTCCGGTAATTCCTTATCATAATCATCCGCTATACAAACTTCACAGTGATCTACAGGACGACCTACTTTCACAAAGGAAAGTGTCTCCTCTCCGGCGGGGCTTTCCTCCACCTTATCTCCTACCTGTAGCTTATCTCTTCTTAAGGTAGCCACCCTGAGGGGGGAGCCTGGGTGGGGTAAAGAAACAGCAACGGAGGCCTCTGCCAGTCCATAACCGGGGTACATAGCATTCTCTCTCAGACCGTAACGGCTAAAACGGGCAGTAAACTCACGGCACAGGGCTGCAGAAATCGGCTCGGCCCCGTTGTAGATCAGTCTTACACTGCTGAGGTCAATAGATTGCTCTTTGTCAAAATTAGACAGTAGGTAGTGATAGCCGAAATTAGGGGAATAGAGATGGGTGGCACGGTGAGCGGAGGCTTTTTGCACCCAAAGGGAAGGCCGGCGAATAAAGAGGCCGGTGGGCATCAGGTACTGGTCGAGGTTAGCCACCATACCGGCCAAATGGAAGCAAATCATGCCCATGTCATGGGTAAGGGGCATCCAGCTGAGGAGCCTGTCCCCTTCTACAATGGCGGAACGTTCTACTATGTCAGAGGCATTGGTGACCAGGTTGTGGTGGGTGAGTATCACGCCTTTCGGATCGCCGGTAGAGCCGGAAGAATACTGGACGTAGGCCGGCTCGTTACCTGAAACGGTAACAGGAGTAGCGGCTTCAGGGTATTGAAGCAGTTCCGAAGGATGGAAGGTACGCTCTGAATCAGGCTGTGCCAGCTCTTTTTCTCCTACAAAGCGCAGCACTCTTTCCGCGTACTCCTTATCCACTACCCAGAATGGATCAGCCATTGTAGCCCATACGGCGACAAACTTTTCCAGGTGGGCACTTCTGCCACCTACTGATAGGGGGACGGGTATAAAGCCACCGAGGATACAGGACCAGAAAGTTACCAGCAGCTCCTGGTTATCTTCCAGTTGTATAATTACCTGGTCACCCTTGTGCACACCTCTTGCCTTAAAGGCGGCCAGGGTGCGGCAAGCCTTTTCATATAGTGCCTTATAAGACAGATAGTGCTCTTCTGCATTACCTTCTATAAAGGTGATGCCATGCCTGTCTGCCCCGGCATTCCGGTTAAGTATTTCTGTAAGGGTGTTTATCAAAGGTCTTTCTCAGCTGGCTGGTCAGGCCTATAAGTTTATTGCCATACCACTTCGCGTACGAAGTCTTTACCGGCAATGGTGGTTCTGGTTATCTCAGCGGAAGGCCGTTTTATGGTTAACGAGCCCTCACTCGGCACATATAGCTCCTGCGAGCTCACTTTATACACATCGATTTTATGAAACAGGCGGATGGAGGGATTATCGGAGGCAATACCATTCATTGAATATTCTTCCTTAGCTAAAATCTCCTTCGCATTGTATATGATCCTCTGCCCATTCATAATGGCCAGAATTTTCCTGGCATCCGGTATACCATACCCCAGGTAATTATTGGGGAAAGGATATAAGTCTGATGACCTGACTAATATATCTTTTACCCTGGCAGGACTCAGGCCAGGATCTTTTTGCAGCATACAGGCAATCATACCTGTGATGACGGGGGCAGTGGTAGAGGTACCGCTAAAGCCGTAGCAGGCCACATCCGGTTTCACATATGGTGTAAAACCCGAACCTACAGCACTCATACCGGCTTTCAGGCCCTCTCTGTCAGCAGCCCCGACCGTAATTACATTCTCTGTATCTGCAGGAGCGGCAATGATCTGCCATTCTTCATCTTCTCCTTCATTTCCGGCGGCTACAACCAGGATTATCCCCTTTTCTGCGGCTTCGGAAGCCGTACGGGTTACCTTTGTGGTTTTACCGTCCATTTGCTCGGGCAGATAATTTTCGGCAGGGTCATCATACCCAGTAGAATAAGTAAGGGAGGAATTCACGACCCTCACTTCATTAGCCTGAAGCCATTCCAGGGCTTTTATCCAGTTTTGCTCTTCATCCCGGGATTCATGCTCCGGCTCGTCTGCAGAGGCAAGGTAATAGGTGGCTTCTGTAGCCGGGCCCATCATATTTCCGCCTTTGGCGTCACGCCCTCCGGTGAGGTGCCAGACTATAGAGCCATGAAAGTCTCCGATAGCCGAAGCCTCATTAAATATATCCCGGCTGTCATTAAGGAAATTCCTGGTCTCCCCCAGGTGATGACTGGTAATGACATGCTGCAGGCGTGCAGCAGTATCTGCGAAGGCAAATCCTCCGTCTATTATGCCCAGTTTAATGCCATCCCCGGTAAGGCCGGCTTTCTGAAAGGCCTCCAGATTTGTCTGTTTCAGGGCATAGGTATCTATAATACTGAAAATATCGAAACCAGGGTCTTGGGCACGACTTAGTCCAGAAAAGATTTTTTCTCTCAATACGTACCGGCTTCCCCTCCTGACTTTACCGTTATCATCATTCCTTCCACTTACTAAAAGGGGGGAAGTGAAGAGCAGGAAAAACAAAATAATAATATACCCTGATGCAGTACAGGATTTGTAATTAAACAAAACTGAGCGGAGTTGTGATTTTTAGCAGAAATTAAATGGGATTTGACAGAGCTTCGCCAGGGGAAACTCACACTTATCTTTAAAAGAATGATACCCTAGACATGCAAAATAGTACATCTGGCAAGCCAAAAATAAATCGGCTAATGCAAAGATACAAGGCAACTCATATTTTAATCTTATAAATATTACCGTATCGAATATTTTTTCCTCTATAAAAAGAACGAAAGTGTTATTAATCACGATTAAATTGTAAATATTTAATTTAATAATTTTTCCTACTAGTGACTAATTATTTTAAATACCCCACAAAAGATCGGGAAGCAGATGGGGCTCATCACTTACCAATCCTCTTGCGGGATATTGCATAGGCCGGAGAGATTGGCTACTCTGCTGGATGCATTCCGGGGAATGCATTGATACCAGGCTGGCACAAGGGAAACGCCTGCGCCAAGGGCAGCAAGCTTCGGGTCATTCTCAGAAAAGACGGTATAGTTCAGCGGAAAGACCTTGCTGCCTCAGCAGTTCTTCCCTAGCCCTATGGCCCCTCTATTTCATCAGGATCCAATTGCCGGTAGTATTATATATTTAATTATTTCACTAATATAAATGGGGAGTGTTACATAGCGCCATTGAAATTAACAGCACTACTCCGGATAGTATTTCTTAATAACCCCACTATCATTTTTTATTAAGTCTATAAATTCACACTATTGCAGGCTTTATTAGGCTCCAAAAATATATAAATAGCAACTGAATACTATATCATAAAACCTGCCGTCGATACACCGGAAACGGGTAATGCTTACCCTGCTGCTGAAAGCTATGACGATTATGACTTCAATGCGGCTGATTCAATGCATACACTAAACTTTCGGGAGTTTCCCGACTTTGAGCCGGACATCCGTTTTAAACTAGCCAAAGGGGCTAAGCTTACCGATATGCTAAGCCAGGCGGCGCTTTTAATATTCCTCGCATCATTAATAACCGATCATCCAAAATCAAAAGAATTAAACCTATTAGCAAAGCCAAACTTTAGCTTGTAGCGTAGTAATCTTTCTTCCAGGTGAAATTCCTTAGACTTCGAATAATTCATAGGATGCCCCAAATTCTTTGTTATCTGAAGTACCTCTTCATTTTGAAGCTTCAAAAGAATCATCTCTCTCATTGTACTTTCGAGAGGTTGTCATACCTTGACACACATTCAATCTCCTTTAGTATTTGCTCTACTTCTGCTTGTAAAAAGTCCTCCTTATTCCTTATTCAGGTGCAAATCTTATTGTGATTCCCTTCTCAGACGCAATTTGAATATATTCATATATCAAAGTATGATCGTAACTCCTGAGGGCACTGACCCAAAGCTGTCTGGTGCACAAGGCAAAGCCAGAAAACCAGTACAATCCTTTTCATTGGGTTGCCATTCAGGGTATATGCCGGGGAATGAGGTTATTTTCATGAGGCAAACAGGTTCTGACCTCCCCTATCATCAAAAGGAATAGGTATAGTTTAGGGTGGCGGTATATTCGGTAAAGCCTGGCATATCTATACTGGTGGCCTCCATACCGGTGTTCAGCTTCTGCAGGTATACGACGTTTAGCGAAAAGTTATGCTGGCTTTTGCCGCTGAGTAAGGAGTGTTTTTTATCCGTATCCGGAGTTTTTGAGGGAGGCTGGCTGCTTTCTTTTTTGCCGGGCGTATAGCTCCCTGTCAGCCGCAGACTTAGGATGTCGCCCGTAGGGTCTCCATTTAGCTGCTGCCAGTTATAAGAGGCATTCAGATTGGCCTGTAGCCGGTTTTCCAGCCAGCTTTTATTAGCCCCGGCCGCAGGCCCAAGCGTCAGGGTTTCCATATTGGCAGCCAGGCTACGGTAGCCATTCACTCCGGCATTTACTCCCATGCCGGACTCGAAGCTGAGGCGATAGCTCATGGTACCGCTCTGCAGCACCGTAGGCTCAAGGGCGGGTGCATCCGGCTCGTTGCTTTCTTCGGCAGCGTGCTGGTAGGTACCGGTAAACATCAGGCTCTGCTTCAGGGCCTCAGCGCCGAAGTTATGTGCCACGGTAGCCGTACCGGTCTGGCTCACCTGGTAGAAGTTAAGTGTGTCCAGGTTTTCCTGGTAGAAGGGGTCGAACTGCGGCGTTACGTTAGTGTAGGTAGTAAAATTGGAATAACTACCGTTAAACGACCAGGCCTCTAGGGGTACATAGTTCACATTGACCGAGCCTATGAGCCTGCGTGTCTGGCTGGTTTCGGTATCATCGAGGTTATTACGCTGCGAGCCGGTATTTACTGCCACCTGCAGTTTATTTTGCAGCAGGGGCACGGAGCCGCTTATGGTTACGTTTTCCAGGTCATTATTAAAATAGTAGGCGCCCAGTGTGCGGTAGCCGGGGTCTACCCGCTCGTAGTTCAGTTGCAGTGCCAGGGGGCCATTCCAGGCCAGGCTCGCCTTGTAAGCACTAAAATACTGGGTGGAGCTATTGGGGTTATGTAAAAAGGCCAGTTGGCTGGTAAGGTTGGTCGTGCCGGAAACCTCCTCTCCTTCCCTATCCTGCTCCAGCTTGTCACGGGTAAAGGCACTCATGGCATACTTTGCCTCCAGGCTAAAGCGACCGAAGAGTGTGCTACGCCCGCTGATGCTCATAGCCAGGTTCTCCTGTGGCAGTAGGCCGGAGTCTTCGGGGGTGTAGGACAGCGAACTGGTTTTATCCTCCGCATGAAAGAGATTCATATAGAGGGCATAATCTCCCTTATCATAGCCCCCCTTCAGCCCATAGCCCCAGCGTTCATAGGCTGGCACTACTGTTTCCATCATGGTTGTATCCGGGGCTACTGCATCCTGCAGGCGGCCGTACATGGCACTTATGCGCCAGTCGCCGGGCGTTAGCTCCACCCCACCGCCGAAAAAAACATGGCCGGAGAGGGTGTAAGGGGAAAATTGCATGCTGCTGTAGCCTACATGGGCCTTTACCCACTTGTAGGTGGGAGAAAAAGCAAAGCGGTTAAAGGGCTGCCGGAACGACTTGTCCTGGTCACTGTAGCTAAAGGTAAAGGGTATGGCCCAACCGTAAAGGGATACATTGAGGGTGCCACTGGTGTACCATGCAAAGGGGTCTCGCCGGTTATCCAGCCGGAGGGCAGTGTATCCTATACTGGTGGCTCGTATGGAACCGCTAAGTTGGACAGGGGCCTTATCCCCGAGGTTATCCAGGTTTTGCCCCAGTACCGGCACAGCTAAGGTGAGAAGTAGTAGAAGCAGGTGTCCTTTTTTCATTATTTCTTTATTGAATAATGACCTTGGTGTCGAATCGCTGATCCTGCGCTATAACGGTCAGTAAATAGGCGCCAGGAGTAGCCGGGTTGATCTCTATGGGGATATCGTATGCGTCTGAGCCATCTCCGCGCTTGCGGGCTACTTCTTCGCCATAGAGATTGTATACCAATAGGGTGACAGTGGATATTTCATTAAGCGCTATGCTTACGTTAAACTGGCCGTTATTAGGATTGGGGTAGGCAGAGGCTTCTTCTATGAGGCTCACTACCACAGGTGCCGCAGGTTCACTTACAGTAATCTCTTCAGGGGGCAGGCTGGTGAGTGTCTTGCGCAGGCTGTCCACGCAGCCAGCATACCAGGCCGTCATACCTATGGAGTAGTCTCCTGTTTGGTTAAAGATGATCCTGGGTCTGGCAGGATTATCATCTACCACCGTAATGCCCGTACCAAAGTCCCACTCTACACGAGCCGGAAGGGGGTAGCTCACTTCTATAAGTTCTACGGTATCCCCTAGGGCAGAGTATGTGGAGGCCACAAAGAGCGCCTCAAAATACTCTTCTGACACGGTCAGTTGCATAGCATCCGTAAGGGTACAGCCCTGTGCGGTGCTTACTGTTACGGAGTAGGTACCGCTTTGGGTGGCTAATGGGGTGGCTTCATTGCTGCTAAAGCCAGCGGGGCCGGTCCAGGCATATCCGGTAGCGCCTGGGTGGGTAGCGTCCAGCCTGAATTCCTGTCCGCGGCAGATGGTCACGTCTTCCCCGATATCGATGTTCTCAGGCTGGGCAATGAATACTGAGTCAATGGCCTTACAGCCTTTTGCATCGGTTACCTGCAGGGTGTACCAGCCGGTAGACAGCCTCTCCAGGCTGGCCGTATTGTCGGTATGTCCTTCCCACTCATACGTATAGGGGGCTGCTCCGCCGCTCAGGCTGGCTGAAATATGGCCGTCGTCACCATTATAGCAGGTGACATCCTGGGTATCGAAACTGATAAGGATAGGGGGATACAGGCTTTTGATGACTACCTGGGCAGCAATCGTACATCCGTTAGCGTCCGTAACGGCAAAGGTATAAGCCTGGGCCGTCAGGTTCTCCAACTGCGTAGTAGCCACGGCTTGTCCATCCAGCGTATAGGTGTAGGGGGCCACTCCACCTGATAGGGAAAATGTGGCCATACCGGTATTATCACCATAGCACATGACATCCGTTTGGGCCGTCAGATTCGCATGCAGGGCTTCGGGTTCCCTTAGGATGATGGTACTTTCCTGGTAGCACCTGTAGGCGTCCTGCACACCCACGGTATAAGTGCCGGCCGTGAGACCGGAAACTGTGGGAGAACTGCCCTGTTCCGTACCGTTCAGGTAATAGGTATAGGTTTCACCGGCCAGCGGTACCCCTCCGGTGGCAGCTATCTCGATCACGCCGTCGTCCCCTCCGGCACAGCTTACCTCATAGCCATTATGGGTAGGAGCTGATAAGCTTAGGCCCAGGGCCTGCCCGGGAGCGGTGAAGGAGATTGTCTCGGGGAACTCATAGTAGCAGCCTTCCGCATCGGTCACGGCCACCCTGAAATCTCCAAACCCAAAAGTGGAGCCGGGTAGCAACTCATGCCAGTTAGTACCGCCATCAGCCGAGTAGGTGTACTGGTAGCGGCCCCATCCGCCGGTAGCCACAGGGCTAAGGGTACCGTCGGTATCGCCAAAGCAGGCGGGTCTGTTTCTCACCACCTCTGTGATTACCAGCGGCCCGGGGTTTACCAGGGTTATCTCCCCGCTACGCTCAAAACATGCTAGCTCATCCGTAATCCATACGCGATACCTGGCGGGGAACCGTCCGGAAATGCTGTCGGTCGTCTCCCCTCCTATCGTAAACCAGCCTCCGCCGGTATTATATTCCCACCTGTACGACAGTGTACCCGTACCGCCTGCAGCATGGGCCTTTATGGCGCCATTGTCCTCATCGGTACAGGTAATATTATAGGCAGTCAGGCTTACTGTAATCTGGGGCGGTTGGGTGAGGGTAATGGTTCCGGGCAGGTCAAACTGGTCGTTACAGCGAGTGCCGGTATTACGTACCCAAGCTGCATAACTACCTGCAGGCAATCCTTCAAAGATTCCTGTGGTATTATTTGAGATAGCATTTGTGCCGGTATTCTTAATGTAGTATGTGAGATTACCGGTTCCTCCGCTACCGGACAGACTGATGCTGCCATCTCCACTCCCGAAGCAGGATAGATCAGTTTTACCCGTCACGGTAAGCGCCAGCGGCTCCGGATTTTTGATGACAAACGTGCTGTCGAAGCCCTCACAGGCGGGGCGCAATGCATCACGGACCTGTACGGTATAGGTATTGCCGGGCAGGGCATTTACCAGCCAGCTTGTTTCTGTCGTATTATTGCTTTGGCTTACCAGCAATGTCCCATTAAACAGGGCGTAGTTATAGCTTCCCGATCCAGCCGCTGCGGTTACGGATATCCAGCCGTTTGCCGGGTCGTAGCAATCGGGGGCTTCCGAATAAACGCTAGCTGTTACACGGGTAGGTTGGGTCAGGGTGGTGCTTACGGTAGTTTTTTCGCCACATTCATCCGTAAGGGTTATCAGGTAGGTACCTGCCGGCAGGCCGGAGAATGTTTTGGTGGCCGCATCAAACGTGCCCGCCTCCGGCATAATGCTATAGGTGAGCACTCCCGGCTTACCTCCTGATCCCGCCACGGTGATGGTGCCGTCTGATCCTCCGTGGCAGCTTATATTTTTGGTAGCGGCAAGGGTGACATCAGGATAGGGCCAGGCTGGTATGGTAAAGTCAGTTCTGGTATAACACTCGCCCTTTGTACCGCCTACATTGGTGAGGTAGACAATATAATCTCCCGGCCCGAGGCCGTTTATGGTTAGATTCCTGCCTTCAACGGTATGGCTTGTAGCTACTGCTCCCAGCAGGAACGGGCCTGTGGGGCCGGCTATGATCCGGGGCTTTTCAATACTAAATGTATCATGGGCTACATAACTAAGCAGACAGGCATCGTCGAAAGGGCTGGTGCAGGCTTCTGTCTGTATTATATATTTATATTCGTAAGTCGTACCATATATATTATTAAATGTAACCGAGCCAGTTCTGCCGTTAGGGCATGAGGCTACTGCCTGGTACGAATCGAATACCGGGGCGGGGGGGGAAACGGTGACCGAGCGGCTTCGGTATCCGGACTTATAGCTACCTGCTGTCGCCCTGGCTCTGAAGGTAACCCGGGTATTTTCAGAAAGGGTGTCAATGCCACTTAGTTGGCCAGGCGTGATATTCAGTTGCTTTGAGGTATTACCTGTAGAAATGACCCGCCACTTTTCCTTTACCACTTCTATAAAGGGGGGCTCATCGCAACAGGGACTTGTTGTGGGTACGGTAATGAATTTCTCAGTGCCGGGTATGTCTGAGCTAAACCTATAGCTTCCGGAGGGACCGCTTCCGGTCGAACCGCTTCCGGTCGAACCGCTCCCAGGATTATCAGGAGCGGATAGTGGTACCCCACCGCTGCAGGGTCCGCAGTATGCAGTGTTAGGCTCCAATACGGTTACGGTCTCATCCCCTACCCTGTATTCGTAATCAAACTTCAGGTTGGTGGCATTGGGGATAACCGGGTAATCAATAGTTAGTGTTTGCTCCTCTTCGGGACATAAAATACCGGTATTGGATATGGAAAGGGAGTTAGGGGAGGGAATTGTATAGTATAGATTAACCTTCACATAAAACTTTCCCCAGGTTATATATAGGGTATGGTTTACACCAGGTGTGTAATTTTCTAATAAATAGGTTCTGGTTGTTTCAGCCATGTCTCCTTTGCATGAGCCTGTGTAATCACAGCCCCCACCATTCGTACCTTCAAACCCTTTTAGGTTAAGGGCAAACTTCTCGGTAGCATAAAAGGAGGTACTAACATTATGATCCGTTACAGTTATGGGAGAATTTGACGTTTGTCTTATCATACAGGAAGCAGGCCAGGCGTTTATAGTCCCCCCATCTATCCCGTAATTAAAGTTTATCGTGTGTTCATAATCGCCCTCGGTTCCGCACGATTTACTTACATTTGAGTATACTTCTTTTACCCTAAGGGTAACCCGCATAGTCTGCCCCGAGACAAATAGCGGCCCCAGCACAAGCAGTATGGCTAATCCGATTAATTTTTTCATGTGGTTAGTAGTTAACCGTTTTAGGTTCGCTTAATTTCTTTTTGATGCCATTGGCCCCTACCCACTGCAGGCGGTAGGTATAGGTCTCGGTGGCATTTACAAGCTGGTCGGTATAGGTACTTTTATCCCCATTAAGGATGGTGTACTGGCGAAGGGGCCCATCTCCCAATTGCCGGTAGACAATGACCTGTTCAGGCTGCTCATCCCCGGCCTCCCAGGTTAGGGTAATCCCTCCTGCCCCGGGGTTTGCTGTAATGGTCGCCCAGGATAGCCCGGCCCCGCTGGTTTCTACAGGCAGGCGGGTAATCTCACGTGAGCTGGGCGGGCTGCTGAGTCCGGCATCATCGGCAGCGGTAAGCTCATACCGGTAGGCGACGCCGGTCTTTACCGCTTTATCGAGAAAGGTAGTTGCCTCGGGGGAGATGGTCCCGATCACCTCCTGACGGCCGCCGCTATGGCGCATGAGGTTATAGCCTGTTACGTCCAGGCTGCTACTGGGCACCCAGGTCAGAAGGAGGCCTTCATCTGTATTTTCCACGCGGGTAAGTACCGGTGCAGAAGGGGCTATCAGGTCAGGACGGTTCAGCTCCAGGGCCGGGCTGTAGGCAGATTTGTTATAGCGCTTGTCCATAGCCACCAGCTTGTAGTACACTTTCTCGGTCAGGGTGTTGATGTTAATAGAGTCTCTGAAGGAAGTGCCTGAAATGGGGTCACGGTGTATGGCGTAGAACTGCTCGGCCGCACTATTAGCGCGGAACAGGATGTAGCCTTCCAGATCGGCTTCCGTATTTGCCTGCCACTGCAGGGCTACCACCCCGTCTGTACTAACCGTTCCGGTGAGGCCGGCAGGTACCGCAGGGGGGGTGCTGTCTTCTGACTGTACCAGGTAGGGAAATGAACTGACTTCCTCACCGTTTTCTCCTACTGCGGTAATGGAATAGTAACTGACTGTGGCAGGATCTTTATGCCTGAAGGTGCGCTGCCCCGGCCTTACCTCCTGCAGCAGGGTAAAAGGGCCCTGTGCTGTGGGCGCCACGGCTATTTTAAACCCCCGCAGGGCAGGTTGCAGGTCTTCAGGGTACCTCCATTGTATCTCATTTCTCTTGTTATCATCCACGAGAACTTCAGTGATCACAGGCTGTCCTGCAGAAATGGCGGGCATGCCTTCCCCGGAAACTACCTCGCTGGCAGGGCCGGTTATGCCAAAGGGGCTTACACCGCGGATTCGGTACTGATAGGTTTTGCCGTTTTCCGGCAGGCTGTCAGTGTAGTAGAGGGTGCCGGGGCGCTCTTCATTATATGTACCTGTAAAAACCTCCTCGTTTACGGCCTCAAAGGTTTTGCCCTTATTGGCTGACCGTTCGATCTTATAGCCGGAGTAGAAGCGTTCCATAAACTGAACATCCCAGCTAAGTTTAGCCGTCAGGTCGCCAAAGTCTGCTTTTACCTGCTGCAATACGGGTAGCGTACTTAGCTGCATCGGGTCTGTACGTACGGCACCAGACCTCACGTGGTAGCCTTCCCGCTGCTTTGCCAGGCTTATGCGGTATACATATATCTCCCCGATTTTAATGCTCCGGTCCTCAAAGCGCAGGCCGAGGGCCCGCGACACCTCTGCATCCACATCGGCAGCCAACAAAGCAAAGGAGTAGCGCATCTGCTCCTGCTCTGACTGCATGAGCATACCCATGCCCCCGCCGGTGCTCTCCCGGACAGTCACCTCAACGTTATTCCCATGCAGGGCCTGCAGGGCTATGGCGGCCATCTTGTTCTCGGTGGTAGCCAGCCCTTCCCATTTGGCTTGGGGCCATGGTTTTATGGGCTCGGGCGTTAGTAGCTGCCGTTCCGGGCTCAGGGAGTCTACTATACCGTTTTTGGAAATAGTGAAACGCTCTATGACATAGCCATATTCATTGGCGGTCTTCCAGGCAATGGGCGCTGTGGGGGCCCAGCGCAATATGATCTGGTCAGTCTCATTACGGGCTATCACCCGTATGTGTGCATCATATGACACACTGTCTGCTTTCTGCTGTGCCTGACCATCATATACCAGGCAGAAAATAAAGCAGGCCAATATTCCGATTCTCATGTTATTATAAATCCAGCCCATAAATCCTATCGGTCGTAATGCGATCTTTACCAGGTAATACATAGCGCATGTGGAAGCTGTACCGCTCCGGGTAGAGGTTCACGTACGGGTTAAAGAGGAAAGCCCTTACGCTGGCAGGGGCGGCCTCCAGGTTATCCACATACTCATTCATATAGGCATTCACTGCCTCCTGCTGGTCGAAGAAGGTATAGATGCTCACATCATATGGCATGATGAGCAAGCCGTCCTGCCCGCGGTTTTCCAATGGGGCGTGGGCTGCTTCTTCTATCCCCTGGTAGTACAGGCCTATAGCGCCCAGGGGCATTACGCCACCGGTGGTTTCCGGATCCCGCCACTCCAGGGCATAGTCTGTTCTTTGGAAAGGCTTATAGAAGTCAGGGTAGGCAAAGGTGGTCCACCACCTGCTGTCCGTAGTAGCCTCCATCTGTATCAGCCCCTCCTGCCCTTTGGAGCCATACAGCTCTGCCCGGTCAGGCAGCTCCTGCATGTCCATACCCAGGGCAGAGCGGGTAAAGTTGAAGCCCTCTACCATGACGGTCCGGGTGTGGTGCCCGCCGGTAGCATCCAGCTTGGCAGCAAAGGTGCGGAAACGGCTGGTACGGAACTGGGTCTTGTACAGCCTCAGGTCTTCCGGTAGTGAGAGCGTTCCGCTCAGCTCATTATTACGTATTGTGAGTTCGCTGCCTCCTTCGGTCTCAATGGTTTCTTCTGTGGCATTCAGGTTAGCATCCAGGGCCTTGCTCAGCAGGGGCAGCTTGAGTATGTAGAGATCGTATACTGTTTCGGAAGCCAATGCAGCAGGTACCTCAAAGGTTAATTCCTGGTTTTCGGCCCGGTAGGTAAGCGGGACTTCTGTGGAGGTATTGGTCCCCTCATAGCGTGCCACAAACTTGTAGGCATTACCGCTTTCATCTTCTTTATTAAACAGATATGCCTGACCTATGTCCAGCTTTATGTAGGCTGCAGGGTACTCTTCTGCATAGAAATTACGCTGGTCTTTCACCGGGTAGCTATAGGCCACATTCTCCTCAGGAATGTTTTTGGGGGCATCGCCTGTAGCAAAAGAGGTCATTTCTTCTTCCGCCGTGCCGTCCTCGAGAGGTCTCCACACCCCATTCTGACGCTCTTCCCATACCACGCTTACCAGCACATCCAGTTTTTCATTGGGAGGAAGAATCTCCAGTGGTTTAAAGCCGGCCACATCCCTGGTTTCATTCCATCGTATCTCACCTGCCAGGGGGGTGTTGTTATGGGACACTTCAAAACGCTGCAGGCTGGCACGGAAGGTGCGGACATGCCCCTCATCATCTATCACCTGGTGGGTTTGGCCTATGCCAAGGTTAAAGCTGGCCTGGGGTACGGTGAATACGTCCAGCACGCCTTCAGCCTGCTTGGGGGTCACCGAGGCGATCACCTTAATCCCGGTGACCTCATTGGCCCCTACGATCTCACACTCTTCGCCAAATTCAGCTTTGAAGCGGCAGTTACCTTTAACCAGGCCTCCGAGTATGGAGAACTTCCCTCCCACTACCCCGCGCATGTAGGCCGGGTTCGGCAACTTGCCTTGCAGTACTGCTGCAGCACCTATGGTCAGTATCTGGAAGTCGCCGTTTACAAAGGCCGTTTTGACCCTGATACCTATGGCACCCTGCATGTAGGCGTACACCTGCCCACTGGCATACCAGCCATTGAGCCCTATCCGTCCGGTCCGGCCCTCGCAGTAGGCGCTGCCGTAGTCTTTGAGCATCATGTCAAATCCGGCACCGGCACTGAACTCTCCGTAAAAGGGGCCTAAACTTTTTCTTCCGGTACCTATCTGCATAGCCGAGCCAAATGCGAGGCCACGCCCAAGGCCCAGGGCATTTTCATCGCGCATCATATCCAGGTTCATGCCTCCCAGTATGCTGCTTACCTCAGGCGGAGGGGCGGGCATGCCGGGGATACTGGTTCCGACCATAAAGTATGATGATGTCCTGGCAAGGCCGAGTATCTGCACGCCAATACGGCGCTGCGGCTGCCCTACGTGTACATACCAGTCTTGGGGAGAAAAGTGTAGCACGGCACTACCTGCCAGGCCACGCTCATGTATGCCGCGAACTACCCCCTCCGGGAAGTTGATATAGGTATCGAGGTTGCCATGCAGCACCTTATTATTAAAATCATAAGATATGAGCAGGTTTGCATACATGGGTGCACTGCTGCTACGCTCATCCAGACCGGTAAGGAAAAAGGCATCTCCCTGCAGGGCCGCATACCTGACACCTCCATGGCGGTTAAAGGCCATCTCGAAAGCGGCATCCGCATTAAAGAGCCGGGGGTCACCCGTGAGCCCTATAGTGGTCATGGCCTTAAAGCCCATGCCTGTTTCAGCATCAGGTTTGTAAATGACTCCGGTAAGGCTTTTGCCTACCTTACCGGTCATGGCCTGGTCCACCCTCATGCCCTGTCCGGGCTCTTCCAGCGCCTCTGCATTTGGCAGCACGCGGCTCATGTGATAGTAGGCACCCCCTCCGAAGCCGTAAAAGCCGAGGCCTGTGCCTATGGGGGTAGAAAAGCGCGCATTGGCATCGGCGTACCAGTACCTGAGATCTTTTACATTACCAAACTGGGCGATGGCGCGCAGGTGCGGTCCAGGTTTAAAGGTGGCATCCACTTCGCCACGAAAACCATTTCCATACACTTCATCCTTTTCATAAAAACTAAGGGCACCTTTCATTGTAAAGGCACCGCCGTTTACATTAATTAAAATATCTGAAATGGTGGTCTTCTCATATTCCCATTTTTGACCAGGCTCAGCGGTGGCGGAGGCTACGGGGGTGTATTCTTCACCTTCAGAGACTTCCATGCCCGAGGTATCGGCTGTAACCGTTTGCGGAGTTATTTTACCAAACACCTCCACCGTCGTTTCCGCACCAAAGCCTTTGTCACTATCATTCATCAGATGCAGGCCTACATCTGCTCTTAGCCTTATCTTTGCGGAGTCATGCATAAAGGCCAGCCTGTTTACCGTGACAGGGAAGCCTCCAGCCTTATTATTTTCCCCTTCCAGCGACCAGATGGCGCGGTGTATGTAGGGGGCCTCCCCACTCAGGTGCATGTCCTGAAAGTGTAGTTTGGTAAGGGCTATCTTGTCTCCGGCATTTACTGAGGCCACGCCGTGCAGTATGGCTTCCGGCTTGAGCTTGCCTTTGTCTTCTTTTACAATGATCACAGAGTTATCGGCAAGCATAATGTCCGCCCCCAGGGCTTTCATTTCTACGGAATCGGTGACAGACACAAGGAAGAGGTACTCCGTTTTGCCCGACTGCCCTGTTTGCATAATGGCATCGTAGGTAAAATCAGTCTGGTCGAAGGCGGGAATACGCAGGTCTCCTCCAAAACCGGCTCCGTCTATCTGATCGCGGTTAAAGCTGATCCGTAGGCGATCAATGGAAAAGGGCCAGCCAGCCATGGCTTTCTTTCCCATGGGCAGGAAGTTTTCTGCAGCCACTGTACCGCTGAATCCGGCATCGTCTATCAGCATATTATACCCGGAGAGGGTGAGGTCGTTCTGGCGGTCACCGGCTAAGGCTCTGGGTAGCTTTACCTGCGCTTCTTCTATGTAAATGCCTTTCCATAGCTGGATGGGACCACCCATGGCAGGATCATAGCCAAAGGGAAATAGTACGGTAGGGTCGTGCTGTATATCGCTAAAGTCGGCTACCACATTGCGGGCACGGTATTCCACTCCGGGAAGCTTGGCATGCTGAAAGGGGGGTAAGTCTATCCGCGCCAGTATATTGCCAGGATCTGTGGTACGGAGGGCCAGGTCTGCCTGCAGGGTTTTTACCGGCTCCCCGGCCTTTTCTATAACAGGCTCCCTATCCTTTTCTATAACAGGCTGGATGACTTCCGGATCAAACTCGATATATCCGTCGATAGATAGCTCGAGGAAGCCTCCACAGCCGAAGGCCACGTAGTTCCCCATCCTGTTGGCGGGGAGTACGAGATCGCTTTTACCAAAAGGAATCTTTTCTTCAGAAATCAGGTGCATCTCCCAGCGATTTGCCTGGCTGGCTCCACCTGGCTGAAAGAGTATCTGTTTTGCGGCAAAGGCTACGCGGCGTTGTCCGGAGCCCAGCTCCAGGGATATGTAAGCATTGATTATGGCCCCCTGCGGGGTAAAGGTAGCCGAGTCTATCGCGATAATTATTGTTTTGCCACCCACGTCCTTTACTATACCTACAGGCAGTGAGGGCAGCAGGTCAGCCGTAAGTTCACTAGCCAGCTTATTTTCACGTAACACCTCTTCATGCAGGCTGTGTGCATAGGCCGTATCAGCAGGGTTAGCGGCTGGCTGGCTGGTAGTGTAAGCAAGGGCGGTGCCTGCGGGTAAGGCAAGCAGCACAATCAGTAGCCTGACTACTAGGTTTTTCATGTTTTAATAGGTCTGCAGGTACGCGTTGGTACGTTTGTTTATTTAGCCTGATATATACCGGGCAGGTCTGCCATCCGTTCTTTCACCTCGTATAGGTTGTGTGAAAAAACTAATGAGAGTCTGCTGCCTGTTTATTAAGAAATTCCCTTCAGGTAACCTTCCAAAACTTTCTTTTCATTCTCCAAATATTACACCCGGAGCATCAGGAGGTATTAGGGTAAAATGGATTTTTATAGCTGGATGGGAAGGGCTGTTTCATTCATTGAACCAATAGGTTGTTCAACAAAACCCTTTGATTATACCATTTTACACATCACTAATTTACTCTGCCAAAGCCATCGTAAAAAACCGTAAGGGGGAAATTCATTACACAGATAGGCTTAAAAAATCTTAGTGGTGCTAAAAGTTTTTCCAATAAATTACCCCCACCAAAGGAGGGGGTTTTCAATGGTTATTACCCCCAAAGGGGGATAGTCAGTTATCGAATAGCGGGATATCTATATCCCCATCCTCTTTCTTATCTTCCTTCTCCTGATACTTAACATACCGCTTTATCTTTTCTTCATCTATGCCTACCGTACTTACAAAATAGCCTCGTGACCAAAAATGATTGCCCCAATAGGGTTTTCTGCGAAGACTCTTGAAGTTCTTAAACATCATGATCGCTGTCTTACCCTTGAGAATACCCATGAAGTCTGATACACTAAGTTTCGGAGGTATACTACATACCAAATGAACGTGATCTGGCTGAATGTTCAACTCTTCTACCTTGACCTCCTTCCATTCACATATCGTCTTTATCTTATTCTCCAACGTATCTGCAACAATATCACGAAGTATACGGTGGCGGTACTTCGGGGTCCATACTACATGATAGACACAATAGTAAAAGCTATGCGATAGCTTACGATACTTGCTCATTCCACAATATACCCCTACTGGCATAGCCCTCAAACATGACCACCGTCTAAGACGGTGGTTTTAATTCGATTAATAAAAAAGGCGCCATTTGGCGCCCAGGAAAAAGTGTTGCATGATAAAACTCACTGCAGGATCACATAATCAGGATTTACGCTGAACCACTGCCTGGCTGTTTCGAGCGCTTTGCTTAGTAAAGAATAAAAAAAGTAGCCTCAGGCAATGCCGAGGCTACATAGGGTAGACATCCACCGACGATCAGTTGAAGTCTCCCTTCACGTATCATAAATCTAATTACTTGATCTTTAAGCCACTACTTTATGTCATTGCCGCTATTATGACAACAGGCCATAGCAGGGTCATATCAAGGACAAATAGTAGCATGCAGATACTACTATTATCATTTTTTTTATGCAGAGTTCGTGTATTTTTGCCGAAAGTACCGGTTTAAAGCGATTTGGCCCTGGCTTCTG
The DNA here is from genome assembly GCF_041449215.1 of Roseivirga sp. BDSF3-8. Taxonomy (NCBI): domain Bacteria; kingdom Pseudomonadati; phylum Bacteroidota; class Cytophagia; order Cytophagales; family Roseivirgaceae; genus Roseivirga; species Roseivirga sp. BDSF3-8. The sequence goes on from NZ_JBGNFV010000001.1 coordinate 5,226,666, forward strand.
CACGTTCCTCCCCTTCGTCCACAAGACTTAGATAGTATTCTGTATAGCTGTTAATCATTTTTATCTCAGCAGCCAGATTTAATACCGTCCGGGCAGTTACAAAGTCTTCAAGCCAGTATGAGGCCACTCCTATATTAAGCAATAGGTTGAAGGCGACTTTTTTGGTTATTCTGGTATTCTTCCCTACTTCTTCTTCTTTGGCAGCGGCCTTCCATATGTCACGGGCTTCTTTCAACATTGCCAGGGCTATCTGCTGTCCTTCTTCAGACCTGTCTGTATTAAGCTTGGTGAAAGCAGCCACAGCTTTGGCTTGTGCCTCGTCCATGTCATCGTAAGTAAAGCCTTTACTGGGCTTAAAGCTTATGGATACCATAGACACTTTTTTCTCAGGATAGCCAAAGTAGCTCTGCAGATTTTCCTGAGCTTTTTCCAGTAAGGCCCTCATTTTATTTTCATCGATCTGTTTACGCGTCAAGCTGTTCCAGTATTTTTCAGCCTCCTGCCTGGTGGTATACTCCTTTCCGGCACGTTCAAGTTTAAAGTTGTCTGATCCATCTATGTAGTGATCATACAGTACCTCGCCGGAAGCCAAAGTGACTGTCATTTTCAGCGGAAATTTATGCCTGACCATATAATAGTGGTAGGTGGGTGCAGGCATACCTCCGCTAATAGGCTTGCCTTTTCTAGTCACCAGGTTGTGGTCCTCCTGCATGTAGGTGCCTATAGTGTAGGTGATGTAAAGGTCTGCGTCCTCTTTATCGGTCTTCTGAAAGCCTGAGAGCTGCATGTATTGGTCTTTAATAGTGTGCTCCCCTATTTTATGGTATTTATCTTTACTGTAGTTAACTTCTACAGAATACGTTTTTATCTCTTCAGGCAAAGACTTGATGGGGTTTTGAATGTATGTTACACTGGTGGTTTCCCTCTTTGCCTTTTGGGCATAAACCTGACCCGATACTAACACCAATAAACTAGCTACTAAAAGCGAATACCTTTTAAAGTACATGTTCCGATTCATTGTTTTATCTCTCCAAATATTACATAAATATCTGCAAATTTTATTATCGTGAGGTAGTTGATTAGAAGCTTATCAGGCAAAGATTGATAAATTAAACGACCCTAAATGATTCAATTAAACCTCATTTTAATCTCATTTACAATATTCTAATTTACCTGTAGAAACACCGAGAAAAAAACAAACATAGATCACTTTGTTACACACAAGTCCATTATAATCACTGTTCGAAAAATCACTTTTTAGCCAATAAAAAAGGCGCCATTTGGCGCCCGGGAAAAAGTGTTGCATGATAAAACTCACTGCAGGATCACATAATCAGGATTTACACTGAACCACTGCCTGGCTGTTTCGAGCGCTTTAGGGTAGTCATCCGTATCAAGGTCACCAGTGACGTCAGTCTTTATAGGAAAATCCTGTATATGAGGAGCTACCATTTCAAGAATACGATACCCGCAAACGATGTTACCGGACAGGTCTGCTGCGGCCGGGGAGCAAAGCTTTTGCTGGCTGTTAAGTTCTTTTACCAGCAGGTCGAAGGCAGCCTTCTGGCGGGTGTACACAAGATCAGGTGCCAGGTCATAGACCCAGTCGTCACTTACCTGCTGTCTGCCAATGGCATTTACGACCTTGCGGGTGGCATTATCGTCTCCTGCCCTGCTCAAAGCCAGGTAGAGTATCCACCGGTGATCAAGATTTTCCGTACGACTTACGAGTGGTAAGAGGGCAGGCCTGGCTTTTTGGCCTAACACCCCGGCGCCAATCATGGCCATCTCCGGGTAGGCAGAGGCCCATTTTTGTAAGTTATTTGTAAGGAGGTTTTCCGCTTTTTCATTATAAGCCGCAGGGCCTATACGCTCGAGGTAGGCCATTACCGAGGCTCTCACCCCGGGGTCTTCATCATTCATGCCATTTAGCAGGGCTACTACAAATGCATCACCCTTACCTGCGCGGGCACTTTCTCCTATAAAGTAATAGGCCGTACGCCTCACTTCCGGCAAGGTATCGGCGGTGTAAGTCAAGAGGGGCTCCAGGGCACCTTCAGCGGGTGGCGGAGGGGGTAATTGCGCACCGGCTCTTACCATTTTCATATACTGAGGTATACTTAATTGGCTTTCATCCTGAGCAACAGCCCCCAGGCAGGTCATCATTAATACGGCACCTAGCAGAAATCTCCGAAACATGGCTCTTGCAGATTAATCTGATTTACTGAATTAGTCTGCAAGTAAGCTCACATCGCATTCATTTACATGACAAAATGAGCGCATTGCTTACCTTCGGAAAAAAATATGGAATAAAAAAGGGGGTTATGGTGGCTATAGTGAAATGAAAACCCTAGCTACCCTATCATGAACCAAAATCCTGAGCCGGTACGCTCACTGCTGGCTCAGACATCCCCCGGCATTGATGTTAGTGTTCCAAAGTAACATTTCCAGCCCTGCCCGAAGCGGGACCACCCCTATCAAGTCAAAAGCCTAGCTACACCCTTACATGCTACGCCGAAGGGGGACTACAGTCTGCAAAAAAGAAAAGCCGCTACAGGCACTACTGCTAAGTGTCTTACACTGGTGAGCGAACTGAAGGTCTTACAGAGTACCTGGGCTGGAAGGCAGGTGGCAGAGAGCGAAGAAAAGCACGAAAGATACCTGCCAGGGATGTGTGCCCAACTGGCGTATGCCTGGTAGTCAGAGAGAGGCTCAGGATTAAAAAGATAAAATGATAATCAGGATATCTTCAGAATGAAAACGCTGGCTATCCTATCATGAACCAAAATCCTGAGCCGGCAGTACCAGGCACAAGCGAAATCCCTGCACCAGAGAAGCGTTGCACGCCGCGCGTTGCACGCCGCGCGTTGCATGCCGCGCGTTGCACGTTGCACGCTGCGCGCTGCGCGCTGCACGCTGCGCGCTGCACATCGGGGTCTGGCAAAATTCACTCTCTAAACACTCTGATACCTCTGAGGACCTGGCCATCCGCTGTAGTAAGATTCACGAAGTAGATACCCGCCGTAAGGGGGGTCAGGTCCAGTTGGTAGCCTTTAACGGTGCGTGTCAGGGGTACGCTCTGTGTGGCCCCGATAGCATTTACCAGTGAGTGGAAGGTGAGGGAACTGCCGGGCGGAATGTCTATGGTAACGTATGAGGGTGAGGGGTTGGGGTACACGCGCAGGCCTTCCAGTACCTCATCGTCTATACCGGATATAACCTCGGCTGCGGTGGTGACGGTCAGCACCTCATCATCGGCTGTGTTGCCGTCCGGGTCACTGGCGGATACGGTGAAGGTATAGCTGGTCCCGGGCATGAGGTCTTCTACCTCTACCGTTTGCTCGGTGCCGGAATCGCCGGTTATGTTCATTGTACCGCTATCGTATGAGATCACATAATTGATGGTGCCGGCCTCATCGGTGGCATTGAGCTTGAGGGCTATGCTGGTGTCGGTGATGTCGCCTGCGGTAACGGACACATTAGCGGGTGGCGTCGTATCCTCTGGTCCGCAGGTGGTACCTACCTCATAGCGAATGTATTTGGTGACGGCCAGGCCGCCCGCAAAGGCAAACTTGGCGGCGTAGCTGATGGTGGCGCCATGCTGGAGGCCGTTTACGGTAGCGGTGAAGGTATTATTCCCTACGGGCTGCATGGGGGTTTCGGCGAAGGGCGACTCGCGGAAGAGGTAGGCGACTACGCCGGACTTATCCGTATCCAGTAACCGGAAGGTGATGGTGACTGATGTGCCTATAGTACGGAAGGTGGCCGTATACCCGGTACTGAAGGTTCCTTCTGTCGCTTCGGAAAGTGTCTGTTCACACTCTTTTACCTCTACGACTGTCACCATAACGGCTTCGGATGTGCTGGTTGCATTTTTATCATCGGTGGCTAAAGCGGTAAGGGAATGCGGTCCTGCGGAGGCATTTGTATAGGTATAGCTAAAGGGGGCGGTGTCGTCCTGGCCAATCTTAGTATCTCCGTCATAGAACGCTACAAGGGCGATGCTGCCGTCTATGTCTGTAGCGTTGGCGGTGATGGTAATATCCGTGCCCTGCTCAAAGGTTGCCTCGTCTGCGGGGGAGGTGATGGATACGGCAGGAGCGGAATTACCCGTTTCGCTTACGATGACCAGTACTTGGTCAGTATCTGAATAGGTGCCGTCAAGAACGGTGAGCTCAAAGGTGTAGATACCCTCTTGCAGGCCTGAAAGGTCCGGAGAGATGCTTTCGGTGTTGGTGATCACGGCTATGGAGGGGCCGTTGAGCTGTCGCCAGGCATAGGTAAGGTCGCTGACTCCTCCGCGGCTGCCGGAGCCGTCCAGCACGGCGGTCGTAGCCGGTATGGTAACGACTACATTGTCACCGGCATTGGCTATAGGGGGTGTATAGGGCAGGTCTGACTGATAGGCAAAGGTCATTTTGCCCACATTAAACTCTCCCTGGTAGCACACAAGGCGGAGTACGTGCTGCCCTTCGTGCAGGGGTATATCGTCTACCGTTTTCGTTTGCCAGTTACCCCAGTCACCGGTGTAGGTCAGGAATATATCGTGGGTGATGCGCTCACCATCCATTTCGAGGTAGAAAGGGCCGCCCCCCGAGGGGTTGCCGGAGGCAAAGCGGAAGGAGAGGCTGTAGTAGGCGGAGGCATCTACGTCTACGGTGTACTCCAGCCATTCACCGGCACTTATCCAGCCTACGGTGGCGCCTTCGTTGGTTACGCTGGCGGCGTCTACATCCTGACCTGTCCTGAAGTCGCCATTGTTACCGGGCGAGGCGTCATAGTAGCTGATGTTCTGTCCCGATCCACCGGCAAATTCATCGTAGTGGCCTGCTTGTATGGTACCGGGGAGGGTGGCTGCCGTACCCTGGTAGGGTGCCTGGCTGCCGGAGATCACTTCTACAATATTGGTGGTATTAAAGGCATCTCCCTGGTATATTTTAGCATAGAAGCCGTGCTTGCCGGCGGCAAGGTTGCTTACGGTAGTGGTGTAGGGGGCGGTGTCGTCTTCTCCTATCAGCTTACCGTTTTTGAAAAACTCAACCTTAGTGGCCGTGCCGGAGGTAATGGTGACGGTAAGCGCTACACTGCCACCGGGGTAGGCCGTTTGGAAGCTCGTGGTCAGCGTACCTTTTATGTCTGCGTCCCGGCTCGTGGCCATGCTGTTAGCGGGCACCTGCAGGGTATAGCCGTCGGAGAAGCTCACTGTGATTGGGGCGTCGGAGTAGTTATGGGCGGTGTAGGTAAGCTGTCCGTCTTTATCAAATACCACAGCGAGCGGGTGGTTGGAGGTAATACGGGTCACTACCTGACCCATTGCGTTCATGGCATGCAGCCAGTAGTAGGTCTGGGCATCGGAGGTGCCGAACTTGAGGGTACGTCCGGGGTACTGGTCGTACAAATCTATGGCTTTCTGAGGGTCGGTAAAGGCCAGGAACTTCCACATGGTATCGTGCCAGAGGTTTACATTGTCATCCTGGTTTAGTATACCGGTGTTCTGTTCTATCTCTGCCCAAAGCTTTTTTGCATAGGCTATATTATGCCCCAGGTACATGGAGCCGCCGTGTATGGGGTAGAGTTCTATGCCGTAGCTGGCCTCGATGTCGTTTGTCCAGAAGGTGCCGTTGTCGTAGGAGTTACCCCACACGCGCGAAACGAGGGCATATTGCTGACCGGGCTGAAAGTTACGGTTGTTTACATCAAACCAGTATTCCTCTATGGCCGTCTGCTCTGTGGTATACAGGTAAATGCCGAGGTCGCGAATCTGGTCATTGCCGGTTACAGCCCCCCAGTGTATGAGGGATGAGCAAAACTGCATACTCTCGGAGGTAGACTCCTGGTCGTTACCCTGTGGAAATGAGGCAAAGCCGTTTGCCCAGCTATGACCGGCATAGGGGCTGAAGTTTCTGAGGAAGGGAAACAGGGCATCGTCGCGGTCACCGGCTGCGTCTCTCACCAGCAGGTTTACCATTTCGCCCCACCCGGCGGCCCAGCCGGGGCGGTACTGCTCTAAGAAAGCTGCGGCATGGATAAAATACCCCCAGTGAAAGTGGTGGTCGTTCAGGTTGGTGTCTTGCCCGTGGCCGGAGGGGTAGCCGAGCAGGGCTGTCCAGTCGGTATTATAGTAAAACAGGAAGGCTACTTCCCCGGCTTCGGCGGTGAGCCAGTCTTCCAGCCGCTCCTGTATGGTAGCGATCATTTTATCCCGTGCTTCGGTATCACCCATCTTATCGGCAATGCGGGCTGTCTGGATGAGGCGGTTCATCATCTGCCCCTCGTTATAGCTGTCTGTCCAGGTAGCGAGGCTTTCGTTTTCCATCAGGCTGACTTTTTCGCTCAGGGCAGAGAGGTCGAAGCCCTCGCTGTAGTTTGCCAGATAAGGAAGGGTGGGCAGTATGCCATAAAAGCGGTGTTCTACCGAAAAGCTGTTGCCCTGCAGCATTTTCAATTCGCCTCTTACCGAGGTGTAGCTGTGTTCCTGTGGTTGTGGCGAGTCGGCGGCGAGGTGCGCCCACTGGTGGGGCAGCAGCCCAATCAGCATGTTTGTGTTGGCGCCTTCTTTTATGTCTGTGGTGACGGTAAACTCTGTGCGGACGGTAGCGTTTGCTTCATGGTAGGTGTAGGTCGCTTTGGTATCCGCGGGAAATACATAGGCGTACCGGGCATAGGCGTCGGCCACCTCAGCAGGGTTTGTGTTGTCCTGGGGTAGCATGGCCAGGGACCAGTAGTTTTGTCCGTTCAGGTCAGAGGTATAGGTATTTCCCTGCTGTGTCCATGTACTGCCTGCAGGAGCGTAAATGGCAAAGTCTGCCCCGTTGCGCGCGTCTGTTACCAGGAGCATCCTGCCGGTTACTGTGACGGTACCCAGGTTCACGGTGACACTGGCTACTTCGGCGGCTTGTTTTTCAAAGTACACGAAGGGCATCCCTATGCCGGAGGTAGCATGAAAGCGGCTGTCCCAGTCCATGGTGACCGTCCAGTCTGTGTGGTCAGAGATGGTGGCGCGGCTGGCATTCAATCCGCTCACTCCTACTACTATGGGCTCCTGGTCGTCTATTACGCCCCAGGGTATGAAGGTGGTTACCAGCCCGGCGGGGGTGGTCTTCATGGTGATGGGGTAGTTGAACAGATTGCTGGCGTGGTCTTCCTGCAGCAGCTTAGACCACCAGTCATTGGTCGGGACTGGCTGGGCCGCGGCATTACCCGAGGCCTGGGGGGTACCCGGAGGGAAGCCGTTGCGTCCGGCCTCATCTGTACCGGGAAAGGTCTTGGTATAGCTGCCACTGCCCACAGAAACGATCTGTGCATGACTAAGACGGCCAATAAAGAGAATGGAAAGGAAAATGATGAAAGTAGTGACTTGCTTGAGCATGGGTATCATTTACGATGAGGGGAAGCAACAAGATAGTACTAATTATCCAGCAAAATGAATATTTCTAATAGTGGGTGGATAGTTTTTTTTGAGTGGGGCGTGCCACATCTGCTGATTGCAGCCGGGCGGGTCCGCTAGCCTGCGGAAGTCGCCTGCCCAGGCGCAAGGCCACCGGAATGCCGGACCACCGGACTCAGGTGGGGAACTTTGGTGGTTTAGTTTGACGAAGGTGGTCTACAAACGGGGACGATCGGGGACTTATGGCGGTGACTGCGCAAGCGGAGACTTTTATGCGGGCATGATGGGTATTTTCTTTTTTAACAAGGAAAGTACATGAGGTGATCATACAGGATGGTTTGGGTGGGCGTTGAGGTAGTGTGTTTGCTGTTTCCAGGAATAGTTACAAATATGCTTGCTTATGGGTTAGGAGCTGATGGATATAGGAACCCCACGGGATACCCACAGGATAGGCATGGGGTAAGAAAGGGGCTGATATTAAGAATATTCTATTTACCGGTTTTGTGAGGGGATTGACAGGCTTTTGATAAAAGCGGATATCCTTACCTGAACAGCGGGGATAATGTATGCGGGGTTACTTTTGACAGAAATAAACAGGAAACTTAAGGCTCGAATATAATGGCTGTCATAGAGAATAACCCGTGGATAGAAGGCGCCAGAGGGATGGTACGCGGTGCGATTGTGTACCGGCAGCGGGCAGGAAGGACGATTGTGTCGGCCCGCCCGGCAAAATCATCGAAACCCCGGAGTGAGAAGCAAAAGGCGCATCACAAGAGGTTCGGTGAGGCGACGGCGTATAGCAAGCGGGTGAAGGAGAATGATGCGCTGTTTGCGATGTATAGGGCGGCGGCAGAAGGTTTTATTTCCTGGCAGAATCTGGCGGTGAGGGACTATATGTATGCACCAGAGGTAGAAAAGGTGGTGGCCGAGGGATTTACGGGGAAAACGGGTGAGGTGCTTGAGGTGTATGCGTCTGATGACTTTGGCATTTGTTGTCTACGGGTGACGGTGATGGATGGAAGGGGCACGGTAGTGGAAAGCGGTGAGTGCCATGTGTTGATAGCTAATAAGGTGTATGCTTATGCACTGGGTACTGATTTGGATATGACGAATGGGGTATGGGTGCGGGCGGAAGCGGCAGACGCGGCGGGAAATGTGACGGTCTATGAGGAGTTGATATACGCAGGGGACAATGAGGGTGAATCGGTATCGACGGCTTCTATGTATAAAGCCGGAGGGGGGCGGGAGCGGCGTGCCTACGTGCTACCAAGTCTCGGTGCCGATGGGGCTTGTGATAGGGTTACCAAGACAGTACGCCAAAGGCAAGGAAGACGATGCCAAGAAGAGACTACAAAGACGACGTTCCGGGGGAGTGATAGGGGCTGTGTGGGACCTGGAGACTATGTGAGGCCAGGTAGGGCTCCTGAATTGTGGCCAGACGGGACAAGACGCGATGAATCGCGTCTCTACAAAATAGCCGCCCTGTGGAATGCCGCCCAGCGGATAGCCGCCCTGCGGATAGCCGCCCTGCGGAATGCCGCCCAGCCGTATAGGAGTCCAACTGGTTCAAAACTACGGCATGCCTATTTTACCAAAAACAGGTTTATACCCAATCTTTAAATTCATGAAGCTTTGATGAAAATTCCTCTTTTGAAAATGACCTTTCATAATCCAGGATTTCATCCGGAAAGACATCAATTGCTCTCTCAGGAAGGAAATAATCATCACATCTGGGGTCGAGAATTATTCCATTTGTTAGCTCAGCTAAGAAAGTAGCGAAAAACAATGAGACTCTTAATTCAGGGCCTGTTTGCCAACTAATTGTAATTTGTTCGTTGCAATTTTTTAGATGTGCATCAATTTGTTCATTAACCACATATTCAATAGGTTGCTGAGGCTTATTTTTTGATCTGAATAAATTACTAAAGAATGATTTCTTTTGATCCTTAATCGAAACTTCAGGGTATTCATAACTGTCGAAATAAATTTCAAAACCAGTCAATAATGGTTTATTAAAATCGGCATAATGCCCTGATTGGTGATTCAATATCTCTAATCTAAAAGGACAAAATCCTGTATCAGACTCCTCATCAAATTTAAAATCAGGGTGAAATTTCAGGTTCATGCCAAAATCTGAAAATCTTTTTTCGATTTTCTCTATTAATGACTCGTTTGTATCTCTAGTATATATGATTAAGTCTAAAGCCATATTTTTTTATCCAGTTGTGCACATCGACCCGCTATGGTGAGTGGGGTTTAGAAAAACTAACCTTTACTCTTTAAAATAGCTACGTATTGATTTAAAATTATACCCTGTGGCGGACTTTCCGGATACGGGTCAGTAGTTTTGCTTGAGTTAGACTACGGTAAGCCATGTGTGTAGAAAATATGAGTGCCGAATGAAGCAAAGTCTTTGGCCCTTACTAAATAGAGGCATTTACTACCTGCCTATTAGGTATATTGAGGCAGATTAAGTAATAATGCCATTCTGATGGATTTGAATAAGCAGAAGTTTCAGGCTCATCTATCATTCCAAAGGGAGTATCAAACTCATCTTCACTTTTAACATAACTTAGCATCTTTTCTACATCATCGGATCGCACAATCACTCCACCTATTTCTAAATGTGACTCGCCGAAGATTTAGAATTATGCAAATCGGAAAAGCTAAACAAGGCATTTGTAATCAGCTACCCACGCTAGTGAGGGCACAGGTCCCCGGACGGTACAGCAGTATTTTTAAGCCACCCCATTTATTCCAAGCGGACGCTTGAAATAGTGGGGAGGCAGGATTTTAATTGATGATTGGCACCGTGCAACGGGCGCCGTGCAACGGGCGCCGTGCAGCGGGCGACCTTATTGGGGTAGCCAAGCCGGTTCTCAGCGGTAGCTTGCTTTACGGGCCCGGGTGGCTGAAACAGCCCCTATCCTATCTGTACAGGACGGAAATATGCGTGCCTGTATCACTCGGCAGCTACCCGCTCCGGCCTCTGTATCTTCGGCTGGCATGGGTGTATGCCGGAGTAGTCGTAGGTATGAGTGGTGGCGTCTTTACCTTCAGGCACGATCGGTGATAGTGGCTGCCCTAAAAGCTGACCGCAGGCAAGCAGTGCGGAATCCAATGCGCCTACTATCCAGGTGTGATGAACACTAAGGTGTTCACCGGCAAAGAATACCCTGCCCTCGGGCTGCCGGGCTATATTAAAGAGGTTTCTGAACTGACCGGGGTAGAACATGGCATCGCCGGTAGCCCACTTTTGCGACCATGATACGTCAAATGACTCTATGAACTGATCAAATAATTTCACCTCAGGGTACATCGCCTGCAGGTCACGTAATGCAATACGCTGCCGCTCTTCTTCCGAATAAGCCAACCATACGTAAGCGTCTGTCATCCATGAGTAAAGTAGCAGCACCCCCTCATCATCGTCCCCGAAACCATACGAGGGGTACACAAACCAGCGGCTGGGCAAATCAGATATGGATTGTCCGCCGAAAGAGGGGTTTTTAACCTTTTCCCAAAAACGTGTCTTAAACCGCATGCCTATTTTATAAAGAGGCTCGAAGTGCAGCGAGCGAATGGCCTGGGTTTTAGAAGAGCTCCACTGGGGCACCACCAACATCTTTAATACGGCCGGGGGTACTGCGGCTATGACATAGTCAAAGGTCTTGTATTTATAGTCCGATCCATAAAATACTCTGACCCGGCCATCATCAGTATATTGGATCGTATTCACCGGAGCATCCAGGGTAATATTATCATAGCCCACCACCTCGGCACAGGCATTGGGCAGGCGGTCCATGCCATTGGCTATGCTATACCAGTTTGCCTGTGAGAAATCTATGTTCTCGATGATTAGTTCGGTAAAGCTGTTCTGAAACTGGTTCGTCTGACTGGTCATCGTCTCCACGTAGTTGATCTTATCGTTATACCAGCCTGCTTCCATCTGCAGGTAAGAGTAAAAGGAATAATCGTCGTACTGGATGATGGCCTGAAAGCCCTTCTCAAAATCCTTTTCCAGCATATCCACAAAGGGCTGGATCACCTCGTTTAGCAGTTCGGTCGCTGTTTTGCCCTGGTCTTCCGGCTTAAGGATAAAACCCAGTTCAGCGGGGTTAGTATTGGCATATTTTACAGACATAATGCCGCCATCGCTGTTCCGGGTGCTGTTCACATTTACCCTGTTACCGTCATCATCATACAGCACATAGCGTATCCTGTCTATTTTCATATCAGGACTGACCCGTTCATTCAGGTAATCGATCAGGTTAAAGACCGGCTCTTGCTCAGGAATATCCGGCAGCCTCATGGCCCCGGCCTCAAAGTATTGATTTGGCTTCTCGTTAAAGCGGTAGGTGTACACCCTCCCGCCCAGGCGTGAGCTGGCTTCCAGTACATGAAAGTTTACCCCACGGCTTTTGAGAATAAGGGCCGAATACAGGCCCGCCATCCCACCGCCAATAATACCGACGGTAGCGCCCTGAGGGATGCCATTAAATGATTCGGGGGCGGTTTTGCCTACATCGGTCTGGCTTTTTAACCATAATTCATAGGCAGCACGGAGGGAGGGTTTGCCGGAGGGGACCGCATGAAATATCTTGTTGTTATTTATCATGATAGGAATAGGTTAATGGTTGGAGTAATAATTATATAAGCAGCTTATTTATAACCACTTACAACTTTATTGCATTAACCCGGAAAGGATAACAGGCGGAAGCTGGATATTTTACACGAGGAGCGAAGAATGCTATGCGTTTGCTTTCTCACTTGATACTATTGCGGAAAGGTTAGCGACAACCTTTACCAAATTTCCCAAACTCCTGTGTATCTTCTCCCATACACTCAATGGGCTTAAATATCAGGCATGGTCTTTCCTGAGTTCATTTTCTTGAAGTGATGCCGCATAATTTTTCGTCAGCCGCCGGGGCGCCGGTGGCAGAGATACAGGTTAGTAGTTTTGCTTGAGTTAGGCCCTGGTAAGGCATGTATGTAGAAAATATGAGTGCCGAATGAAGCAAAGTTTTTGGGCTTTATTAAATAGAGGCATTTACCATCTGCCTATTGGGTATATTAAGGCAGATTAAGTAAAAATACCATGGTTGACACGTATTTTACCGGTGCCGGATTTTCACCCCCAGATGCAGCGAGGATAGCCGGATTCTTTAAAAGAAGGACGTTAGAGAAAGGCAACTTTTTTGTGCAGGAAGGCCGGGTATCGCTTGAGCTGGGATTTGTGGAGAAGGGCCAGTTACAGTACTATTCCCTGGCTGCAAACGGGGAGGAGAAGACAACCTATATCGCGCTTACTCATTCCTTTGTGGCGTCCCTTCTGAGTTATCTGAATGAGGTGCCGGCCAGGGAAAACATCCGGGCTCTGTCGGATACGGTGCTGTGGGTCATCGAAAAATCAGATGTAGAGCACCTGAAAGAAAAGATCCAGGCTTTTAAAGGGTTCTATATATCGCTATTGGAATGGCAGATTTGCTGTATTGATAAGGGTAAGTTCGACCTGATCACCCTGACGGCCGAACAGCGATACGAAAAGCTGGTGGCGGAAGAACCGGAAATCCTCCGGGCCGTGCCGCTGCAATACATTGCTTCTATGCTGGGCATGACCCCCCGGCACCTGACCCGCCTGAGAGCCAAAAAATAAGCCCCGTTTTTCAGGACATATGTCCGGTAGATTCGGTGCGGCAGAAATGATATTTGCTTTATCATAAACAATACGTCAATGAAAAAGCAGATTATCTGTGGTTTACTGTTATTGGTAGGCCACTTAGCATTGGGTCAGGATAGATTTCCTAAAAATCAGCTAAGCATGAATGCATTTCGTAACCCTTCGATCGGACTGGAATATCACCGTGGCCAGGTATCGGTGCATGGAGGTTATTATGTGACCAACTTTACCAGCGGCAAAACTACTGAATTTTTAAAGACCGGTGTGAGCTATTGGTTTTTGCCCTTCGGAAAGCAGGAGATACCCTCCTCACTCTATGCCGGCACTTCCTACCTGCGCGGTCTCACGAGGGACTATAAGGATGAGAATGCGGTGGCGCTGGAGGTCGGTGCGAGGTTTATGGTCTGGAAGGGGCTGAATTTCAGGCTGGGAGTCATAGCACTGGCATAAGAGGGACATAGCCTTAAGATCAATCCGACACCAAGTATCAACTATTCCATTGCATTTTAGGCAGCAGGACAGCTTCTGCTGCCTTGTCAAATCCCCCGAAACCCTGGCATTGGCAAAGCCTATATTACTGATTCTGCTATATCCTTACTATACTTGATCAAATGAATATCAGTAGCCACCCAAAATCAATCGGCATCATATTTACCTGCCTGGTCTTTCTCATGCTTATGTCCTGTCACCATAAACAGGAGGTCAGCACCGGCCTTTTTGAGATCAACCGGGAGGTAACCTGTGAAGACCTGGTAGAACAGGGCTTTGCCTGGATGCCGGGTGAGGATGTGATCCTATTCGGGCGACGAACCGGGGATACCTTAGACTACTACCATATGGATGAAAGAAAGGACGGGTCATATCTTTTCGGATCTGTCCTGCAGGAGGATGAATTCAGAGAACCAGCCCCTGATGCATGCGATAACCTCCACCCCTACTGGCGATACATTGTGGTGGAAATAGATATGCAGGAGACCGGGTCAATAACAGACCGCATCGATCAAACCAAATACACTATCCTGAAACAGACCCAGCCTAACTACACTCTGTTTTGGGCAAAAGTGGTTAATAAAGAGACCCTGGATACCTTCACCTTCTCGGTCTATGAGCGGGATAGGAAATACTTCGTTTCAAGTTCTATCCGTTTGTAAGCAGGCCTTATTACGGGTTGGATTGAGTGTAGAGGAGAACTACCTGCCTGTGCTAACAGGGCCGGGATTTAATCATTACCAGACGAGCCTCTATGCCCCACTACATTAGCCTGCAAGCTTATTGAGGGCAGGTTAAGCCCTTCCAGGCGGGAGATTGGCCATGCAACTAAGAGTATACACAACCAAATAGTAGTCTGTTAAGAATTCCCGCTTTACCCGAAATATTAATCTTTCCCGATATCCTGCAAGGACCACCCCGAAATAAAACACGCCTTCGCGTTTTTATTTCCCCCCTCCTATTAGCGCAGGAGGGGAATTTTACTGCTTAGCTCAATGGCTGTGCTCCTTAAGCGGGAACGTGCATAGCTCCCAATAAGAACTTAGTCGGTGCCAATCTCCAACCTACCCTCACCACCGTCATCCACCAGGCGGAAGTTCTCGATCTTTTTTCCTGTGAGGTGCTTTTGCCAGCGGTCGAGCATGGGCTTTTCCAGGTTGAACTCGCGGTACTCGTCCGGGTTCATGATAGGGATGCCCTTCACTATCGGGTAAATCCGCTTGCATTGGGTACACCAGAAGAAGCCCTCCAGTATCTTACCCTCCCTATCCTTTACCACTTCAGTCAGTTCCAGGTCTGCCTTATCGAATGGACAGCACAGTTTTTTTATCGTTTCAGGTCTCATCGTATTCGTTTGATATGTTGTTGATAGGCTCTGACCGCCTCACCAGGCCGGTCGCTGCTCATGATGCCGGAGACGACTGCCACACCTGCATAGTCCAGTTCATTCAGTTTATGCATATTTTCGGGGTGAATGCCTCCGGCGAGGAATATGGGGCCGCTGAAGATCTCCTTCGCCTTACGCACCACCTCAAACGGGACCAGGTCGCAGCTAGTCGCCGTCGTACTGGGAAACATGGAGCAGAAGGAGATATAATCCATGCCCCCCGCCTCTGCCCGGCGTATAAGCTCCAGGTCATTGTTAACGGTTATCCCCAGCATCACCCTTCGGCCAGCAGACTGCCTGACCCTTTCCAGGTCTTCCGGCATCTCATCAAAGTGCACGCCATCCAGCTCGCTAGTCTGCCCCAGCTCCCAACGGTTATTGATCAGCACCGGTGTCTCGTGGGCGTGGCAAAGGGCGCACAGCCGGTCTATCAGGCCCGGGATGTCCTGCCCTTCACGGAAGTTATCCCATACCTGCACTGCCGCCACCTTCTCTTTTAGTATCAGCCGCAGCTTATCCATCAGAAGGGCTTCTTCCATCGAGGGGTCTATCACGAGGTACACGCCCTTATCTAGTGTCGTCCTTCGGTCCCTCATTTCCAGCCTGCCTTCAGCGCGTTGAAAAATGCCGCCCAGTACGGGTCTTCTTCATAGTAAAGCATGTCCGTTTCCCGGCCATCCTCTATCAGCTTTATGCCCTGCTCCTTTTCGGTTATAGTGCCTGCTTCGGTACACAGGATACCCTTTGCCGCCAGTCGCTCAATCACGGCAGGCGCAGTCCCCTGCCTGCAGGTAATGATCATAGCACCGGCACCGATGCAGTACCGCGGGTCCAGGTCAAAGACCCGGCATATCTGCTGCTGCACCTCTCCTACCGGCAACTTTTCATTGTGCACGGCTACGCCATTGCCCGAGGCAGTCGCCAGCTCGTAAATAGCGCCCAGCACGCCGCCTTCCGTTACATCGTGCATCGCTGTAATGTCGTCATGCTCATGGTTCTCGCCTACCGCCGCCAGCGCATCGGGCAGCGAAGACGTCCGGTAAAAGGCCCGGCAGCCTTCCTCATACACCTCTGCTCCTGCTTTATCCTTCACGGTCTCAGGAAAGCTCATGGCCAGGATGGCCGAAGAAGACAAGGCACACTGCTTGGTCACCAGCAGGCTATTGCCGGGCTGCGCATGTTTAGACACCCGCATCCTGTCCTTTTCCCCTATCGCTATGAAGGTGCCGCCCCCGGCTATGGTGCTGTTCTGCCCCTCTATAAAGCCGGTATGGCCGCCCGTAATCGCCATGCCTATGTCCTTGCACATCCGATGGATATGCTCCCAGTAGGTATGAAAATCACTTTTACTAAAAGTGGCAGGCAGGTTCAGCACAAACTGGCCGAACTGCGGCGCATAGCCGGTAGTGGCCATGTCATTCGCCATCAGGTGCACGGACAGCCAGGCCGACTCCTCCAGCCCCAGCGAAGGTATCAGCGACAGCGGATCACTGGTAAGCGCCATCGCCCGGCCGCCGCCCAGGTCTACCAGCGACACATCTACCCCGAACTGCGGGCCTGCCATCACCTCACCGCGTGGCGCACCGCACTTGTCCTGTATAAACTGCTGGAATAAATGGTGCTCGATCTTGCCCAGTTTGCTATCGCTCATATCAGTATACGTCTTTCAGTTTCACATACAGGCCAAAAAAGTCACCCACGGGCACGTTCCATTGCTGCACGGGAAACCACTTTGGCAGGCCCGTTGCCGTCCACTCAATGCTATAGTCCCGGCCCTTCAGCGCCTCCTTTATAATGTCCTTCAGCATAGCGGGTGTGTAGAATGTCGCGGTTACGTAAAAGGGGTTTTTGCCAAAAAGCTGCTGCACTCTCCTGCGCACCACCTTGGGCGAGTTACGGTTCATCATGCCCATAGCAATGCCGTATTTGCCCACCCTGGCCGCTTCCCGTATGACCTGCACGGGGTCTTTGTAGTACTCAAAGGTCGTGATGAACGCCAGCGCGTCGAAGGTGTGGTCCTTAAACGGCATATGATGCGAGTCGGCCATCACGAGGTCACCCTCAAACAGGTGCAGCGCCTGCGAGAGCATCAGCGGAGAGATGTCCCCGCCCGTGGCCTCTATGCCTATCTCCTTCCACCAGCGGGTAAAGCGGGTGGTACCGCAGCCAAACTCCAGCAGCGTTTTGATGCGCCCGTCGCCTGACACCAGTTGCTCCATTACCTTCTTCTGCCATACCTCCGCCCGCTTGTAGCGGCCTTCGTACCACAGCTCATAGGTATCTGTATGCTCACGATTAAAGAACCATTCCGGCCTCCCCTGCCAGTTGGGCTGGCTTTGCGGGATCAGGCCCGAGTTTATTTTGTCTACTTCCATATATCACCTCAAATAAAAAAAGCGCCCCCCCGACCGAATACCTGCCAGAATAGAGCTTCTATGGAAATAGAACCTTGAAATTGCATTCCTACGTTGGCATTATCCAAATCAGGTTGCGGGTATCATCTCAGCCCACCTCACCGGCGAGCACCCCGTGCTTATGTACCCCAAACATAGTCAAATCATTTATGATTCCGCATTCCCAAGGGTAAAATCATATTTATCAGGGGGTTGGGGGAGTGGGTTGGGGGTTGGGGTATCCGAATGTTGTCATAATTTGTTTTTGGGCGTGCCCCGACCGTCACGTATAGGCGACCGGCCGGGTCGGGCTATCGGAAGTCGCCTGCAGGCGCTCAAGGCCAATACGGGCTCCAACAATGGCTCTATCCCTCACGCGGGGAGAAAAATTAATTTGGAGAAATTTTGGATGGTTGTTTATTTGATTTTTTATACTCCTGCCCTAAAGCATAATCAATTAGTACTCCATCCTTATACTTCAAAGTAAAATACATTCCGAAGATACTCTCTTTACTATTATACGTATCATCATCTACTGGCACTAATATTACATTCATGCTATTAGATCGACCCTTACATACCGCCCTTAATTCGTCTGCATCAGCTTTTTCTATAGTTATTCGTTCATACTTATTCCGATGGTTAATCGGTTCCCATTCTCCAACAAAGTCTCCTGAGCTTTCAGAGCAAGATAGACATGCAATAAAGAGGAAAAGCAGTATATTGATTTTCATATTAAGTGTTATTTATATTGTAAATGTATATTATAAAAAAACCGTACTATTAATTCATTATTTAATATCCTTATAAAATATAAGACATTTTAACCTACGGGTAAGAATTATTTTTCTACTTTCATTTCGATAGGATTTTTTAGCATAATTTGCTCCCATTAACGCAGGCGCCGCGCTTGTATCAGCGCGATACGTTGCACGCCCCACAATGCTGGACTTATATCTATTCCTTCCCACTTGGGGAAGGTGGCTGCGGTATAAAAGTGACAGTATATATTTCAGTTATTTTGAAGATATACTGTAGACAATACGACCAACCTACCTTCGCAGACGGAAGGGGGACTTACTTGGCTCTTATTCTAGCGATGCCAGGCTAAGCTCCAATAAAGGGGAATGGTGGATTTACTTTGCTGAGTGCCAGACGCAGGAGGACCCCTTCCGTCCGCTTGTCATCCTTTGCTTGAACCGGAAAATTTATCTTTCAAATTAGCTTATTATAGAGCCGCTACATTGAATAAGCGGCCACCGGAATGCCGGCCCAGCTTCCCCAAAGGGAAGGAATTGATGAACACTTAGCTTCATTGCATAATATGATCTAAGAGCATAAGCCTCATTGACGGTGCGCTTGTGTCAGTGCGGTGCACGAGGATCGGTCTAAACGTATTACTTCCCCCGAGGGGAAGGAATTGATTATAATCCGGCTTTTTGGCTCAAAGATGAGCATTGAGAAGAAGCGACATTGGCAGAGGCGTCTCGCTTGTGCCACGCGCGGCATGCAATGCACAGCCCAGCGTGCAACATCGCAGAATGTAACCAGTACCTCCTGTATGGTAGGTTCAACCTTTTCTGCTGGGTTACATCCCCCGGACTCTGCGTTTGCTTTCCATAAGCGTCATTCTACGCCTGCCCCCTTCACATGTAAATCAGCTCTTTTCAATGGTATGGTGGGTCGGAAGGGGGACTTTTTCGGTGCTTATTATAGCTGTGCTAAACTCCAATAAAGGGGAATGGTGGATTCAATTTGCTGAGTGCCAGACGCAGGAGGACCCCTTCCGTCCGCTTGTCATCCTTTGCTTGAACCGGAAAATTTATCTTTCAAATTAGCTATTTATCTAGCCGCTACATTGAATAAGCGGCCACCGGAATGCCGGCCCAGCTTCCCCAAAGGGAAGGAATTGATTATAATCCGGCTTTTTGGCTCAAAGATGAGCATTGAGAAGAAGCGACATTGGCAGAGGCGGTGCGCTTGGGCCACGCGCGGCATGCAATGCACTCCCCAGCGTGCAACCTTGCAGAATGTAACCAATACCTCATGTATGGTAGCTTTAACCTTTTCTGCTGGGTTACATCCCCCGGACTCTGCGTTTGCTTTCCATAAGCGTCATTCTACGCCCGCCCCCTTCACATGTAAATCAGCTCTTTTCAATGGTATGGTGGGTCGGAAGGGGGACTTTTTCGGTGCTTATTATAGCTATGCTAAGATCCATAAAGGGGAATGGTGGATTCAATTTGCTGAGGGCCAGACGTAGGAGAACCCCTTCCGTCCGCTTGGCATCTTTTATACAAGCCGGAAAATTTATCTTTCAAATTAGCTTATTGGGTAGCGGCTACATTGAATAAGCGGCCACCGGAATGCCGGCCCAGCTTCCCCAAAGGGAAGGAATTGATTATAATCCGGCTTTTTGGCTCAAAGATGAGCATTGAGAAGAAGCGACATTGGCAGAGGCGGTGCGCTTGGGCCACGCGCGGCATGCAATGCACTCCCCAGCGTGCAACCTTGCAGAATGTAACCAATACCTCATGTATGGTAGCTTTAACCTTTTCTGCTGGGTTACATCCCCCGGACTCTGCGTTTGCTTTCCATAAGCGTCATTCTACGCCCGCCCCCTTCACATGTAAATCAGCTCTTTTCAATGGTATGGTGGGTCGGAAGGGGGACTATTTCGGTGCTTACTATAGCCTCACTATGCTAATCGCCAATAAAGGGGAATGGTGGATTCAATTTGCTGAGGGCCAGACGTAGGAGAACCCCTTCCGTCCGCTTGGCATCTTTTATACAAGCCGGAAAATTTATCTTTCAAATTAGCTTATTATAGAGCCGCTACATTGAATAAGCGGCCACCGGAATGCCGGCCCAGCTTCCCCAAAGGGAAGGAATTGATTATAATCCGGCTTTTTGGCTCAAAGATGAGCATTGAGAAGAAGCGACATTGGCAGAGGCGTCTCGCTTGTGCCACGCGCGGCATGCAATGCACAGCCCAGCGTGCAACATCGCAGAATGTAACCAGTACCTCAGGTATGGTAGCTTCAACCTTTTCTGCTGGGTTACATCCCCCGGACTCTGCGTTTGCTTTCCATAAGCGTCATTCTACGCCTGCCCCCTTCACATGTAAATCAGCTCTTTTCAATGGTATGGTGGGTCGGAAGGGGGACTATTTCGGTGCTTACTATAGCCTCACTATGCTAATCGCCAATAAAGGGGAATGGTGGCTTCACTTTGCTGAGTGCCAGACGCAGGAGGACCCCTTCCGTCCGCTTGGCATCCTTTGCTTGAGCCGGAAAATTTATCTTTCAATTAGCTTATTGGGTAGCGGCTACCTCCTGCAAGCGGCCACTGGTATGCCAGCCCAGCTTCCCCAAAGGGAAGGAATTGATGAACACCTAGCTTCATAGCTCAATAAGAGCTATGAGGAATAAGCCCATATTGGAGCAGACGGGGTGGTAGTTTACACATAGCGCGGTGCATAAGGCTGGTCTAAACTTATTCCTTCCCCAAAGGGGAAAGGTGTAAATAAACTATCCTTTGCACCATTGTCCCGATCCTTTGCACTCCTGTGTCAAAGGGGCGAAAAGTGTCAATAAACCCCTTATTCTTGTCCTACAACCATGCTTTGCGCCGGTGAGGGAAGGTACCAGCACCCGCCCCCGCCACCCTTTTATCAGAAAAAAACTAATTGACACCCTAATGAACTCATTCAATTCAGCCGACCTGGATTTCATCCTCAGTGTCCGGTACAAAGACAAGGCCTTTACCTTTGGCAGTAAGGTGCCATCAGGGCAGGATCACCCTGAATTCTACTACGCTTATCTGGACAGAGCTGAAGGAGGTTCTGCCAAAGACAGCAGCGAAGAGTGGACTGCTTTCAGAAAGCTGACCTTTCCTGACAAGATGCACCCCCTCGGCATCCGCCTGGGAGCTTTTGATATAGAGGGCAGGGACAAAAACGGCGACCCCAATACTTCTGTGATCTTCTCTAAGAACAAGAGCTTCTCTGTAGTTGCCGATAATAACTACATCTACCTTTTCCGGCTAAGCCAGCGAGGCACCATACTGGCAGACCGTTTCATCTACGATGCATCAGCCAGGCGCCTGGTTAATGTAAACGAGATCCGCTATGTACGTAGCGGCAACCCTGATGTGCCCGCTTCCCAACTCGATTCATTCGGTGCCTACGGACCTGATGGGGATCCCTTTGTAGAGCCTACTACCGAAATATCAATAAACACGGAAGCTCAGAACACCAACTTTCGCTTTTCCGTGATACACGTACCTGCCGTCAATACCCACTATGACAGTGTATGGCATATCATTACTTCTGTAGGTACAGATATCAATGTCTTTACCCTTGCCCGCACCACCTCCGTATTATTTGATACCAGGCACCTCGCCAGCTATTCTATTAATGAGATTACTTCAGAGGGCTACTACAAGCTGGGGGCAAGTTTATCCCTGACAGTAGACGATGATATTTATACTATGGCCGCCGAGCCCTATTTTGAACAGGAAAAAATCCTGAACAATACAGGCAATCTTATCTCTGTAAAAAGAGGTGGCAATGTGATGGTGGCTATTCAGCAAGCCAATACTAACAGCTACGGGATAATAGACCTGGAAGTGGGAGGTGATGGCCTGCTGGCTGGTATGGCCGAATACACAACGGCAAACCAGTCGATGCATGGCCCCTATCACATGCAAATGAATGGACTGCCTGCTTATGGAACTGCCGTGGAGTTTGATGGCAACCAGGATAGTGTGAAATGGACAGGTTCCGGCGCTAATGCTTTTGCCGGCAACTCCTCACAATATCAGTTTCCTGGCAGCTACCGTACAGAAGGGATGACCATAGAGCTTTGGGTGAAGCCCAGGGGCTGGTCTACAGATGATTTTGAAAAGGAAAAATGCATTTGGTCTGTTAACACGCAGCTATCACAGAGTGACGAGCAAGATTCAATCTACCTGGCGTACGACAATTATGGCCGGTTATTTCTGAAATCCCTGTCGGGCGGTGAGTGGGTCACGCATGGCTTTCCTAACGCACCATCTATCACGCCGGATTGCTGGCAACATATCACGGTAATACTGGATCCGGATAATAGTAACCCTGTTTCACTGATCACCAGTCAGGGAGGACAGGTATACCTTTCGGATAACACCTCCCCAATCACTATCAACTCTTCTCTCAGTTGGTTTAATTTTCAATTGGGTAATAGCTTATGCGGAGGCCCCGCCGGACTACAGGGACTATGCAGTGAGTTCAGGGTTTGGACGGGCTCAGACAGTTTATTAACATCTCATTTATCCGGGCTACAGGACGAGAAAGTTGACCAGTCAGATCAATACCTGTCCAGGTTACTTATATGTGAGTCATTTGAAGAAGGCAGGAACCTCTGGGAAAACAGCGAAGCCCAGGTGCAATCATACATAATATCTTCTGATTCCGGCAGGTTAGGAATGGCAACTATTGAAGGGGCCCAATGGGTATCGTCTATATTGCCCTCCCGCATTAATATGCCTGTACAATATGTAGATAATCGCCTGTTGAGCGCGAGAAGCTGCCTGCTAAGCAGTAAAGATACGCATTATCCGCAGTTGTCTTATAACCCTACCCTGCTGGATAGTGGTGATGGCCTGGTACGCCTTTATTATAACAGAAACGATAATAAGATGGGTGTGTCTCATTTTGACACCTCCCTGCAGCGCTCCCAGGCGGTTCTCTACTGGGACAATTCCGGCACGGCCGGGTCGGATACCACCGGCAGGTTTGACAACGGTATTGTATACCAGGGCAGGATATTGCCTAAGCTTGTATTTACATCATTACTTACCGGTGTTAAAGGCAATGAATGTACGGTAGCCATACAAGAAGATACCACCACCTATGAAAATGATAACCAGCGGTACCTGCTTATTACCTTTCACTATAATAACTTCCCCACCCTATCAGGAGATATAACACTGACAGAGACTTTCTCAAAGGTACCGGCCAACGTAGAAAATCTGGTTAAAATCATCAATGGGCTGGCCGTATCAGCCGCTACCGCAGGAGATGTAAATAGTGCTGATAAAGTAATCTATGATTACGAAAACAACGTCAGGCGAGTATGTAAAAGTGGTAATGCAATTGCTGCGTTTAACCTGAATGTAGCAGACCCTGCTTCAGGATCAATCCTCTACCACGCTACCGAACTAAACAGGGATAAAGAAGAGATAGCCCAGGTGGTACCGGACACTATCGGTTCCGTCGTTACTAACTACCGGCCTGGTGTAGACAGTACATGGATTAATGAACCTGCA
Source organism: Roseivirga sp. BDSF3-8 (assembly GCF_041449215.1). Lineage (NCBI taxonomy): Bacteria > Pseudomonadati > Bacteroidota > Cytophagia > Cytophagales > Roseivirgaceae > Roseivirga > Roseivirga sp. BDSF3-8. The sequence continues at coordinate 5,250,308 of NZ_JBGNFV010000001.1, forward strand.
AGCAGTTACCTCGGGTTTTCAGGAACTTCAATAGACTACGTTAACCTGACACCAGACACCCGTCTGGCCTTTAAGGAGGAATTCTGTATAGAGCATTGGGTGCAAAGCTTAAGTGATCCGGGCCGGGCAGAGTTTATTTTATATAATAATATATATTCTGAGAATGTACAATATGCAACAGGCCTTACCGCGGACAATAAGGCATTTCTGACCTACAGGAATAGTGATATTGGTAGTAATGAGGTGTTCGTAACCTCCGCCCGGCCCCTGCCTGTAGCCAAAGGAAGCAAGACATGGCTCCACCTGGCTGCCAACTACCGCTCAGGCTATGCTCTTCGCTTACAGGATGGCACCTATGGCGAAATACCAGACAGCAAATCACTACACAGTGACCACCAGTATTCGGTAGAAGCCTGGGTCAAACCCGATGAATTTGTAAAAGAGCAGATCATTGCCTCAAAATGGGGCGCTACAGACAATGAGAAAAGCTGGCGCCTGGGCCTTACCCCCAGTGGCAAACCCTATTTTAAATTTGCAGACAGTCAGCTCAATAAGATTATTATAAAAGGCTCGCCACTTACTACAGACTGGCATCATATTGCTGCGGCCTATTCTCCCTCTCATACCCGTACCATGCTCAAAATAGACGAAACCGTCGCCGACGTGGATTTTGAGGTACCAGACACCCTGGAGCAGTGGCCGGACAAACTTACTCTTGAGTGTTGGGTCAGCGCAGATGATAATGATGAGGTGGATGACTTCTGCATTATTTCGGGGTATTATGTAGATAAAAGTAAAGCGGCACCGCTCATGGTAATGTATGATCAGACACATAGCCTCACCATACATTTAGGGTCACATCAAAAGACTTATTCAGATATAAAAGTAAGCCCCGACAAACTCTTCCACCTGGCACTTAGTATAGACCAATACGGAAGCAGCTCTCAGGTAAAAGTATATGTAGACGGGGAAAAGGTTTTTGACCATACCTATAATGAAATAGTCAAACAAAATTATGATTTCGACAAATGGGTCATAGGCGCCACACTGAATCCGAATAACCCGGATGACCATAAGAAGCACTTTTCCGGTTACCTGGCAGATGTACGGATATGGAAAAGCATACGAACGCATGATCAGATAGTCGACTTCCTCAATGTGGAGGTACCAGGCAATAACCCTGATCTCATCTGCAACTTTACCATGGACCAGTATTTTGATGAGGATTTGGGTGATGACAATCAATCCGGCCATGGCGACTTCCAACAGGATAAGTACATCATTGACAGCGTGAGTAATAAGCGCTATTATGCCAACACCGCCGACCAGGATGCTCTAAGCTGGGTAAATGTACAGACAGGCAAAAAGCTTTCGCTATATGTAGATGGAAATAAACTATCCGATAGTGAGGTTACTATCACCAAGGGTAGCGAACCCGTTTCTGAAGAAAGCCTCCCCTTCCTGCCCATACAGCAAACCAAAAACCCGCTGATGCTCGGTACCTTTTATAAGGGTGAAGGCGCCCGCGATTATGCCGGTCTGCTGGACAATGTGAGGATATGGAACATCTACCGCCTGGAATCACAGATAGATCACTACCGGTATCAGAACCTGGAAACAAAGTACGATGACAAAGATGAGCCCAGCGCTCCCGTACACCTGGTAGCTGCCTATACATTTGACAAAGATGCCGATAATAAGGTATTGGATGCCACAAAAAAGAACGAAGGGCTGCTTAAAGGGCGTCTTTCATCTCCCAAAAGAAAAGAACAAAAAGAGGACGAGAAACTATACATACCCTCCACCTTTAACGGAGAGTGGGAGTTATACCTGGATGGTATAAAGATCGATATAGCGTATTTGCTTCCCGAAGATATAGCGGCATCCGGATTTGAATTCAAAACGTTTGATGAATTTTTATTTGGTGGTGCGGAAGGAAGCCGCACTTCCTGCAGCGCCAAACTTGCAGAAATACGACTCTGGAGCAAAAAGCGGACAGAAGAAGAGATTAAAGCACAAAAAAATGTACCGATAAGCGGCTCTCAGGACAAGCTGGCCGGTTACTGGCCATTTAATGACGGATCGGGAAAATATATCCGTGATAAATCCCCTTACCAGAATCATGGAGAGTTTCATAATACCCCTATTGTCTGGGAATACCCCGGCAGTACAGACTTTCCTGCTCCTGTAAATAACGACACCCTGCTGAGCATTAATAGTGCCTCACTGGAAGTCTTTAGAGAAGGACATGACCTCATGGCTACCAGTTCCATAGGAGTGGCCGAGTACAACAGCGGACTGGACAGAGCGTATTCATTTAAACGATTAAATTCCTGTAATCTTCATATGACTCAAGGTGAACAGAGCGGCTCATATAAGATGGTTTATATAGGCCAGGCCCAGTATGACCCTAAAATCACCGGGTTTATAGAAGGGGCACCCCCAGTACCCAGTGAAAACCTCACGGTAGACCAGGGCTCTAACCCGGATAAGTATGTGGGTACCGCCAAGGTGAGCATCGTGCAGCACAGCGAAACAAAACAATCTGCCGAAAGCACTACCTCAGGGGCCTTCAATATTGGCTTTGAAGTAACGGCAGATCCACAGGCAGAAGCCGACAACAAGGTATCGGTAGGGCCGGTAGTAGCCACTACCCAGGTATCTACGGCAAAAACAAGCCTGGGAGTAAACCTCAAAATAAAAAACGAGAATTCATTCGGTGGTGAAAACTCCGATACGAGAGAAGCCAGCACGGGCATTAATAAGTATTATGAGCTTATGATTGGCGGCTCATGGGAGCCAAATATCTACAATATACCCGGGGTTAGTGCCGATAAATTATACGTACAGGCCCCCAGGTTGTACCGGCCCAATAATATGGCCATGGCCGTGGTCAAATCCCGTACGGCCGATGTATATGCGGTTCAGAATGAGAAGACCGGTGCCACTCTTGGCTACCAGTACGTATTGGATCCTGATATTCCGGAAGACAGTAACCTCATCATGTTCAGGCTTAACCCGGCTTATGTAAGCAACGGTTCGCTGGATGGGCGCATCGGTTTTGACAATGATGTAAGCTACCCTGACCTGGCCGGTAAACCGGAGGCAAAAGCGAGCTTCTTTAAAGCCAAAGAAGCCTATCAGATACAAAGTAAAATAGAACGCGAGCAGGCTACGCTTTTCAGTAAAGCCGCTCAGGAAGGTGAGGCCGGCGGGGTCTTTGAAGACTTCAGCCTGGTAGACACGTATGCATGGACGGCAGATGGAGGGTTTCTTTCGGAAGATAAGCAACTGGCCACTTCCTTTTCAGAAACGTTCGGGTCTGAAAACTCTACCAAACTCTCGAATAACATCAGCTATGAGAATACCATCAAAGCAGGGTTTGGGGTGATAGTCGGCATAAAAACCAAATTGGACATTGGATGGGGCGGTGAACTTAAGGTTAAATCTTCCTCCACTACCGGCGAGGGGTCTACCTTTGGACTGGATGTTAGCGTGGGCGGCGAGGGCTTCCTGAGCATGCAGGCTGATATGGTGAATGAAACACCCCAGACAATAGCCCCTCAGAATTACCAGGATGCTGTGAGGGCACTCAACAATGGGTACCCGCTAAATGATGCTGACCTCGTGAATGAGTTCATAGCGTGGGGAATGATAGAATCCGCGAATGACAGGTACCTGATAACCAGGACTGCCACTGATGCGTGGAATTTTGCCTCCGGTAAGGGAGAGTATATTATTACCTCAGACCCTGACACGGATACCATCACGAGCAAAAAGCGTATCTCGCCGCACCCCGGCCAGTACCCTATTCTGTTCCAGTCTGAGAACTGCCCCGGTAAGGTAACGGGCTATCGCTTCAAGTCCTATTACCTGCATCCCAGCATGGATAACTTTGACCTGCTGGCAAAAGGCTATAATGACGGCGAAACGCCCCTGATAGACCAGGACTGGCTCAACGATGAGCGAAACCCTGATGCCGTAGCTATGAAGCACGCGCTTACCAATTCGAAAAAGGTTTGGCGTATATTCCATAGGGTCACCTACGTTAGCCGCGTACCCCCTAATGATACTATCGCCGCACAGTTTGACACCGAAGAGGTACCCCATACCGAGAATATCTTTCTGGATATGGCTGCACAGGACTTTACCAAGCCCGATGAGATTAGTATCGATAATAATTATGTACTGGTACAGACCATCATGGGAAGCTTTGGCAAAGGGTACACGGTCATAGATCCGGGCAACGTGGTCTTTACAGATGTGGAAAATAATGTGATCAAGTGGATCGAAGAAAATAAAGTTTCACTAGACATTGATCCGCAAGAGGCCGATCAGCTTTACTCCCTGATGACCAACTGGTTTAGAGCCTATTTGCAGAGTGATGACTGATTTGTTATGATTCGCACACCCGGATAATACCGGAAACCGGCCGGTAGTAAGTTAGAGAAATTAGACTCAATGTTTACTTTAGGGGAAATATTGCGTCTTGAAAAACACCTTTATTCTTCTCTTCTTATTACCGGCCTTTTGTTATTCAGCCGCCACGACCCCAACTGTTCAGCCCGGTCTTACGACCCGTGATGGCCTGTCGCAGGGCTACGTCGAGACCATGGTTCAGGATAGCCTTGGCTACATGTGGTTTGCCACACCCGACGGACTCAACCGCTATGATGGTCACTCCTTTAAAATTTACCGGCACACGCCTGGTGATACACAAAGCAAACCTGCAGGCCTCGTTACCCGCATGACCAGCGCTAGTGCCGGAGACCTCTGGCTCGCCACCAGCAGAAATGAACTCTGGTACTACCATGCCGCCAAAGACAGTTTCAGCCTGGCACCTCTCCCCGAAGCATTACAGATCAGAGATATAGCGCCCGGCCACTCGGGCAGCAGACTGTTGCTGATCAGCCAAAAGGATTTGTATTATGCAGAACGGCATCAGGGTAAACTCAGATATACCCATACCGCTCTGCCACAGCCTGCCACTCCCGGAAGCCGGCTGCAAAAAGGAAAAGACGGCACTATTTATTTTCTCACGCAGAAAGAGGTATATACAAGCCACCTACCGGACAGTAAGATGGCTTCCGGTCTGCTTACAAATAAGTGGGAGCTGATGCGCCGGCCTCACACCACGGAGCCGGCTACCTATGTATACCAGCCTGGCAGCGGAGAACAATGGGTCGCAGGCCGCACCTCTATGCTGATACGGAAGGACGGCCGGTACAGAGAAATCAGCTTCCCTACCTCCCCGGAGCTATCTGAACGTAAAAGTGGCGTTACTAATATCATGACTGACCATGCCGGTAATGTATGGATCCTGCTGAACCGCTCCCTTATCAGGATCAAGGCACACCACCTGCCCCACCTGCAGCCGGAGCACCTCGTCTATCAGCCACAGTTCGGTTTGGTAAACAGCCTCTACCAGGACCGTTCCGGACTTATATGGACCAGCCTTAACGGCAGAGGTCTGGCCACCATGAGCCCGCTGCAGCAGGCCTTTCGCCACACCCATAGCGGGAAGGTTATCTATTATATCCTAGAAGACAGCCGGGGCAACGTATGGACCCAGCACGACCTGCCCCGTACCTATGACTCCCTTGCCGTCAGGCAGCGCATCCCCATGGCAGAGGATGACGCAGGGCGTATATGGATCCGGACGGGTGCGGCAAACGGACGTGAACGAAAGTACAGTGCCTTTGAGCAGATAAATGATAAGGGCGAAATAGTCAAAACCATAGAGGTGCCCTCATCCGTAAGTAACCACCCCTACCCGACTAACTATGTGCTGTACAAAAGCCGTAAAGGCCTGCTCTGGATGATCAGCGGCAACGAACTCATCAGCCTGGACCCTGTTTCTTATAATCTCCGTACCTACCCCTTTATCCGGAAGTTTAATAATACCCCCGAGACTTCCATATCGGCTATTGAAGAGACAGCCACCGGTCAGTTTATCATAGCCACCGCCTGGGGGCTTGCTGTCTTTGACCCTGCAACCGGTGCATTTCATATGATGAAAGGTAAGCCAGGTGCCACGAGTAATATCATTTCCCTTGCTACCGTACCCGGCGCCCAAGACTATCTGTGGGCAGGTACCCGCGGAGACGGTCTTTACTATATCAACCTCACTTCGGAAAAGATAGTCCAACACTACCACAGCGGTCATTACCTGAAAGACAATGTCATATACGGCATTCTATACGACCACACAGGCTACCTATGGCTCAGCGGCAACACGGGTCTTACCCGCTTCCATCCCGGTACCAAAGCCATCACCCAGTACAGTACCCGGGACGGCCTTCAAAGTGATGAGTTCAACACCTTCTCCTATCACCAGGGAGCTTCGGGTAAGCTATACTTCGGCGGAATGAACGGTCTGAACGCCTTCTACCCCCATCAGATCAGTAAGAATAACACTCCTCCCGAAATACAAATAGGAGAAATCAGGGTAAATGGAAAATCACTGCCCCGTGCGCAGGTAAGCTCCGGGGAAAGGATCAGTCTGCCTCATGATCATAACACCCTTTCCTTTCAGTACGCTGCCCTCGATTTTCATAACCCCTCAAAGAATCAGTACCGCATCAAGCTGGAAGGTGCCACCAGTGACTGGCTCAATATGGGCAACCGCACCTATACCACCTTTGCCAACCTCGCCCCCGGCAGCTACACCCTTCGGGTTAAAGGAAGCAACAACAGCGGCATATGGTCTCCCCGCGAAGCCCGCATTTCCTTTGTCATTCGTTCCCCCTGGTACGCTACTCCCTGGGCTTATGCCGCTTACACCCTCGCCGCCCTTGCGATCATATCCGGTTACATTCACCTGCGCACCCGGAAGATTCAACTTGCCCAAAAGCTCCGGCTCGAAGAAGAGGAGGCCCGCCAGCTAAAAGAACTGGACACACTCAAGAGCAACTTCGTCGCCAACATCGTCCATGAGTTTCGTACCCCCGTCACCCTCATGCTCAGCCCCCTGGAGCAGGTGATGGAAAGCCTCGGCGACCAGCACCGCCAGGAGTTGCAATTATCCCACCGCAGCGGACGTAAGGTACTCCTGCTCGTCAACCGCCTTCTGGACCTGGCGAAGCTGGAAAGCGGAAGTATGGAAGTAAACCGGAGCCATGGGGACATCTGCCAGTTCATCCGGCGCATACTCCAATCCTTTCAGGCGCAGGCCACCCGGCAGCAGATCAGGCTCACCAGCCACTATGACCTGCCCGCTCCTGAGTGCCTCTTCGACCCGGATAAGACAGAAGCCATCATAACGAACCTACTGTCCAATGCCCTCAAGTACACTTCCTCCGGCGGAAGGGTGGCGCTTACCCTCTCCGCACAGAACAAGGCGCTGCACATTACTGTGTCGGACACGGGCAGCGGCATCCCTACAGAGGCACAGCCCTTTATCTTCGACCGCTTCTACCAGGGCAGCACCTTCCAGCCGGGCGGCACAGGCATAGGCCTCGCCCTCTGTAAAGAGCTCACCGAATTGCTCGGCGGAGAGATCACCTGTACCAGCCAGCCAGGCAAGGGAAGCACCTTTACCGTTACCCTCCCCCTGCACCGCCAGGCCCACGGCCAGTCCCGCACCCCTTACACCGCCACCGGTACAGCATGTGCCCCCTACGAGCCACCCTACCTGCCCGGGCCGGTTATGCAACCCGAAAGCACTACAGAAATTCTCATCATAGAAGATAATGACGACCTCAGGCACTATCTCGAGCACCTGCTCGCCACACAGTTTCGCGTTACCGTCGCGGCCGATGGCCAAAAGGGCCTCGAGCTCGCCAGGTCATTACTGCCCGATATCATCCTTACCGATCTCATGATGCCGGGCTTAAGCGGGACCGAGCTTTGCTATCAGCTAAAACAAGACCGCCTCACCAGCCACATACCTGTCATCATGCTGACCGCTAAGACTGCCCTTGACAGCAAGCTCCAAAGCCTTGAAGCAGGCGCCGAAGTATACCTTACCAAGCCCTTTAACCTCAAAGAGCTGCAGCTACGCATCCAAAACGCGCTTGACCTCAGGGCCAACCTCAAAAGCTATTTTGCCACCTCAGCCAGGGAAAGTCAGCCCGAAAAAGCTCCGGCAGGCATATCACCCCTTGACGTGCAGTTTATGCAGGACATGGACAGGCTCATCCATCACTATATCGAGGACCCGCAGCTTAGCACCCAGACCCTTGTGCAGGAGATGGGCATCAGCAAAAGCCAGCTATACCGCAAGCTCAAAGCCCTTACCGGCATGTCGGTGAATCACTACATACGCAGCCTGCGCCTCCAAAAGAGCTGCCAGCTACTTATTCACCAGCCCCTGAGCCTCAAAGAGATCACCTTCACCTGTGGCTTCAGCAGCCAGTCCTACTTCACCCGCTCATTCAAAGAAGCCTACGGCTGCACCCCAGGCGAATACAGGCAGCAAAACGTCCATCCGGCTCAGAGTTCCTCCTAACGCCAGCGTGCAATACCCGAGACTATGAAGGATGCCTCTGCTATTGGTGGTGGCTTCACTTTGCTGAGTGCCAAACGCAGGAGGATCCCTTCCCCCGAGGGGAAGGAATTGATTATAATCCGGCTTTTTGGCTCAAAGATGAGATATGAGAAAAAGCGACATTGGCAGAGGCGGGTGCGCTTGGGCCACGCGCGGCATGCAATGCACAGCCCAGCGTGCAACATTGCAGAATGTAACCAATACCTCCTGTATGGTAGGTTCAACCTTTTCTGCTGGGTTACATCCCCCGGACTCTGCGTTTGCTTTCCATAAGCGTCATTCTACGCCTGCCCCCTTCACATGTAAATCAGCTCTTTTCCAGGGTATGGTAGGTCGGAAGGGGGACTTTTTCGATGCTTATTATAGCTATGCTAAGATCCATAAAGGGGAATGGTGGATTCACTTTGCTGAGGGCCAGACGCAGGAGGACCCCTTCCGTCCGCTTGTCATCCTTTGCTTAAGCCGGGAAATTTATCTTTCAAATTGGCTTATGATGTAGCGGCTACCTCCTGCAAGCGGCCACCGGAATGCCGGCCCAGCTTCCCCCGAGGGGAAGGAATTGATGATAATCGGGCTTTTTGGCTCAAGATGAGCATTGAGAAGAAGCGACATTGGCAGAGGCGGTGCGCTTGGGCCACGCGCGGCATGCAATGCACACCCCAGCGTGCAACCATGCAGAATGTAACCAGTACCTCCTGTATGGTAGGTTTAACCTTTTCTGCTGGGTTACATCCCCCGGACTCTGCGTTTGCTTTCCATAAGCGTCATTCTACGCCTGCCCCCTTCACAGGTACTAAGTGCCAGACGTAGGAGGACCCCTTCCGTCCGCTTGTCATCCTTTGCTTGAGCCGGAAAATTTATCTTTCAAATTAGCTTATTATAGAGCCGCTACATTTTACAAGCGGCCACTGGTATGCCAGCCCAGCGGAATGCCGAATTGTCGGACCACAGCCCAGCTTCCCCAATGGGAAGGAATTGATGAACACCTAGCTTCATTGCATAATATGATCTAAGAGCAGAGGCCTCATTGACAGAGGCGGTGCGCTTGTGTCAGTGCGGTGCACGAGGATGGGTCTAAACGTATTACTTCCCCCGAGAGGAAGGAATTGATGATAATCGGGCTTTTTGGCTCAAGATGAGCATTGAGAAGAAGCGACATTGGCAGAGGCGGTGCGCTTGGGCCACGCGCGGCATGCAATGCATTCTTCAGCGTGCAACATTGCAGCCTATAACGAATGCATCTGCCACCGGTGGTAATGTCCAATGGTTTGCTAACCTCCGCAAAATCCCCCATAGTTTCTATATTTACCTTATGCGTAAGTATCTGAATATGATGAGTACGGCTCTGGCAATGGCAGGGCTATTATTATTACCGGCTAGCTGTGTGCCGGAGAGTCCGGCAACTGAGAAAGAAATAGAAAATGATTTTCATGCCTGGGCGGAGACGCCGCCAATGGGCTGGAATAGCTGGGACTGCTTCGGGCCTTCCGTTACGGAGGCTGAGGTAAAGGCCAATGCGGATTACATGGCGGAACACCTGAAGGAATACGGCTGGGAGTATGTGGTGGTGGACATTCGCTGGTACGTGGATAACCAGACGGCTGGGCATTATAATCCTTATGATGAATCTGAATTCATCATCGATGAGTATGGAAGGTATATGCCCTCTCCTACCCGCTTTCCCTCATCAGTGGATGGTAAAGGTTTTAAGCCGCTGGCTGACTATGTGCATAGCCTCGGGCTTAAGTTCGGCATCCACATCATGCGCGGGGTGCCCAAGGAGGCGGTGTATAATGAGCTGCCGGTAAAGGGCACGGAGGTGACGGCGGCAGATATATACTCCACCGCTAAAGAGTGTACCTGGCTTAAGGATAACTACACCGTACTGGCCGAAAAGGAAGGGGGCCAGGCCTACTATAATTCTATCCTGGACCTGTATGCGGACTGGGGCGTGGACTTTATAAAGGTAGATGACCTCTCTCGCCCCTATCATACGGAGGAGATCGAGATGATCCGCAAGGCCATCGACCAGACCGGCCGACCCATCGTGCTGAGCATGTCGCCCGGCGCTACGCCTCTCGAGGAGCATGCGCATGCGCGAAACCATGCCAATATGTGGCGTACGGTAGATGACTTTTGGGACAACTGGAGCCAGCTCAACTTCCAGTTTGATAAGTGTGCGGATTGGGCGCCTTATATATCGGCCGGTGCCTGGCCGGACGCGGATATGCTGCCGCTGGGCCATCTGGCGATACGAGGCGAGCGGGGAGATGATCGCTATACGAACTTCACCAAAGATGAGCAATACACCCTCATGACGCTTTGGACCATCTTTAAATCGCCTCTTATGTTTGGCGGCCACCTTCCGGATAACGATGCCTTTACTAACTCCCTGCTCACGAATAAGGAAGTACTGGATATGCATAGCCGATCGGTTAATAACAGGCAGTGGTATAAGCGGGAGAACCTCATTGCCTGGACGGCGGACGATCCTGACTCTGAGGATAAGTACGTGGCGGTGTTTAATAATGAAAGCCTGGATTTTATCCGGATGGACGATATCCTGTACAGCAGCGGCACCATATCTAAGCTCACGGATAACTATAGCGTCAGCATCGATCTGGAAATCCCGGCTGGTAGCGATGAGTTGTACCTGGTGGTGAACGATGGCGACGACGGCTTTAGCTGCGATCATGCGGACTGGATCAACCCCACACTCTACCTCTCAAATGGCGACTCGGTGTCTCTGACCAGCCTGGAGTGGGAAAGCGCTACGGCAGGCTGGCAAAAAACGCAAAAGAACAGGAGCATTACGGGCAATACACTAACTGTAAATGGCGTGGAGTATGAGCACGGCATCGGTACGCACGCACGGTCTATCATTGCCTATAAAATTCCGGAAAACACTATCCGCTTCAGGGTACTGGCCGGCCTAGACAGCGTAGGCCTGGCGCAGGGCTGCGGCTCTACCATCGAGTTTATGGTGGCCACAGAGGACCCGCGCATCACAGAAAAGACCCTGGAGGATCGCATGGCAGCTATAGACCTGGCCGCTTTAGGCTTTGATGGTGAATGCACTATCCGCGACCTGTGGCAGCAAAAGGACCTCGGCACCTTCTCGGGGGCTGACTTTACGGTTGCTGTTCCCCAGCACGGTGCCAGGCTCTTTAAGATCTCAGGGGTGCATAAGGCCGGTAGTAAGGCGGATTGATTTAAAGCCAAACTAAGCTTAGGGAAGAAAGCATCAAAACCGGTACACGAGCAGGAAGCTATTACTGCTCATGTTGAACTGCAGGTTTTTACCCAGCCCCTCAGGCAGGGCCTTGCGGTGGAGGTAGGGTACCAGCAGGCCCACCCCTGCCCCTACGGCATAGCCTGTAATGATGTCGGTAGGAAAGTGCATGCCTGAGGTATATCTGAGTACGCCTACGGCGCCGGGCACTACCACCGCGCCGGACCAGGCCACCCACTTCCACAGGTCCCTTTGGCTATACTCCTGCACCAGTGAGGCGGTGAGGAAGCACACTGCAGCCGCATTGGCCGTATGGCCGCTGAAAAAGGAGTAGCGTGCATCGCGGATGTCTTTGGGTTCATCAGATGAGGGATTGTACACATAGGGCCGGGTACGGTGTGCCAGGCCTTTGGCCATACCAATGGCCCCGTTCACCAGCAGCACTGTCTCTCCGTACATAAAGGCTACGGGGTAAAAGTCTCTCCTGCCTTCCTCTGAGGTAAATACGGACAGGGGAGCCAGTCCCGAAGCGAGCACTACCACTGTGCTTACGAGGTCGTCATGCGTGCCGCTTTGTCGTGTAGCTCCGCGGTCGAAGGCATTGACTGAAGCAGGGTCCAGGGCATCAATCTCCGCCTGGCTGAAGGTTTCCACCTGCCGCTTCGCAATCTCACCGCCTATGAAGAGGGCTGCCCCCCCTAATATGAGGGAGCCGTCCTTCTTTTTGTCCAGGTCAAACCCCTTATCCTGGGCCTGCAGGTTCAGACTGAAAAAACTAAGCCAAACGATCAGTAAAGTATGTCTCATGCAGGTTCCGGGTCATCCTGGTAAATTGTAGCGTACAGTGAACGGGCACAGAAGAAAGAGGTTTAGAAATTTCAGGATTTGAGGTAATAGCGGGTACCGGCACTGATCCGAAATTCGCATATAACCAGTTAATTAGCAGGAATAGGACTCCCCTCCATTCACCCCGGTATTTTAAAATATACCGGCCTGCATTGGCTGGTTCGCCGATTAGGTTACTTAATTCGCCAATTCACACCTGTATCGGGCAAACTTTTGTGTGTCAGGGGTTTCACTTTTTCAAAATTCTAGTAAATTCGTTCTTACTTTTTATATTTCGTAACTTCCTTTTTTACAGCTTATGCAGCGTATTGTAGTGGTTGAGGATAATGATAGCCTGGCTCTGGTCATGGAAACTGTCCTGTCCACAGCCCATTATCAGGTACATATAGCAGGCAGTGGTGAAGAGGCCCTTAACCTGGTTCAGGAGCATCGCCCGCGGCTGATCTTTATGGACCTGGAGCTGCCTAACATGGATGGTTATTCCACGTGTGCCATACTTAAAAATGAATATCCCGACACAAGGGTGCTTGGCTTTTCGGCAGATATGAGTCCTTCGGTAAAAAGAAAATGCCTTGCGGCGGGTATGGATGATGCCTACGACAAAGCCGTTGAGCCGGAAGAATTAATCCGGATCACCCGCCAGCATATCAGCTAGAAGCATCCCGGCCAACGAAACGAATACAAAAAGGGCAAGCTGTACTGGCTTGCCCTTTTCATTTAGATGGGTAGAGGGCTTAATCCCTTTCCAGCCTGAAGTAGCTGTCGCTTACATCCCAGCGGGAGCAGTTACCCGGATCGCTGATGCGTATCTGGAAAGAGGAGCGGTTATCATGCTTAATAGGCCCTACTGCCCAGCTATAGCTACCTGTATTCGGTACGGTGGTGCTTAGGGAGGTGCCGTTCCAGTTATTCATGTACAGGTCTCCGTATGAGAGGAGCTCCAGTTTTACCTGGCTGCCGGTAAACCTGGCGGTGTTCCACCGGATGGTGTAGGTGTCGTTTTCGATTAATTCCTGGCCACCGTTGGGGTAGGTAAGCCAGTCGTTATAATAGCTGCTTACTGCCTGGCTGGGGCAAGATGGTTCCGGATAGAGGTTGCGTACCGCTATCTGGTCGTAAGAGCTGAAGCCTGCCCATGAGTACAGGGCGGTACCGCCGTTCATGACAGACCCTCCGTCGCTGGCAGGCGTACCGGGCACCTGTACGGCACCCACCGTACCGGCAGACTCGCCGCGGGAAGCGTAGTTACTGTGGCGGAAGCCAATGCAGTGGCCCAGCTCATGCACCATATTGTAGCGCTTGGTGGACTCGGACACATTCATATTCGAGTAGAAATCCGGGTTAATGAGCACCTCTAGGTAGGGCTTACCTGCGGAAGGGAAACCGGCGGCAGCAATCACATTAGCAGGCAGGCTGCCATTATCAAAGCGGACGGTGATGTCCTCATATCCGCCATCTTCCTGAAACTGTATGCGGCAGTTGGTTACATTCGTCCAGTCCTGCATGGCGAGCAAAGCGGCATTGTACCAGTTGTCATTATCTGTGGTCTTAACATTATACAGGTTTACGCGTATCACCTGGTTTGCAGTCGTGACCAGATTGGACGTTCTGTACTGCTCCTCATTTACGCCCTTTTGAGCTCCGGCCTCAAAGGGCCACTCTTGTATGTCTTTGCTGAAAAGCATATCCCCTTCCACGAGGAAGTAGCCTTCAATGGACAGTATGTCTTCTGCCTTAAATCCGAATTCAAGCAGTTTTTGCACGACGGGGTGTTCTGTTTCCAGAACCGCTTCAGTAGCGGGGTCCATTTCTTCAAGGACTGTATTGTCCTGGCAGGAAGAAAAAATAAGCATAGCGGTTGCTATAAGGGCTGCAAAACGGCTGCCCGGTGTTAGTCTTTTCATAAATAGGGTAATGGTTAAGAAAAGACGAATGTAGCGCCGCTGTATTATGTCAGGATGTCCAACCGGTTATGATATGGTGTCTGTCCTATTATCATACTGTATATATGCGTGTAATGATAACAGAGGGGAGGCCTTTTGCTACGGATACTGTACCTGACATAACTATAGTGTGCAATTATGGGCTGGTTTTCTTCGCGAGGTCTAACTTCACAGCAATAACGGATATGAAGTACCCTATGGGGAAACTGAGCGATAGTAGCAGAAAGTAATTACTGGTTTACACTGCGCGTTTGTCCCCCTTCCGTCTGCGAAGGTAGGGTTGTGGTATAGTCAATAGTACCTTTTCAAAATAACTGAAGTATATATGGTCGCTTTGGTTGCGCAGCCACCTTCCCCAAGGGGGAAGGAATACGTTTAGACCCAGCCTTGTGCGGCGTGCTGACACAAGCGGACGGAAGGGGTCCTCTCCTGTCTGGCAATCAGCAATGTGAGGTCACCATTTCCCTTTATTGGAATTTAGCATAGTGGGGCTAGGGTAGGCATCGTAATTAGTCCCCCTTCCGTCTGCGAAGGTAGGGTTGTGGTATAGTCAATAGTACCTTTTCAAAATAACTGAAGTATATATGGTCGCTTTTATACCGCAGCCACCTTCCCCAAGGGGGAAGGAATACGTTTAGACCCAGCCTTGTGCGGCGTGCTGACACAAGCGGACGGAAGGGGTCCTCTCCTGTCTGGCACTCAGCAATGTGAAGCCACCATTTCCCTTTGGAATTTAGCATAGTGGGGCTAGGATAGGCACCGTAATTAGTCCCCCTTCCGTCTGCGAAGGTAGGGTTGTGGTAAAGTCTATAGTATCTCTTCAAAATAACTGAAGTATATATGGTCGCTTTGGTTGCGCAGCCACTGGTATGCCGAATTGTCGGACCACAGCCCAGCTTCCCCAAGGGGGAAGGAATACGTTTAGACCCAGTCTTGTGCGGCGTGCTGACACAAGCGGACGGAAGGGGTTCTCTCCCGTCTGGCACTCGGCAATGTGAAGTCACCATTTTCCTTTATTGGAGATTAGCATAGTGGGGCTAGGGTAAGCACCGTAATTAGTCCCCCTTCCGTCTGCGAAGGTAGGGTTGTGGTAAAGTCTATAGTATCTCTTCAAAATAACTGAAGTATATATGGTCGCTTTTATACCGCAGCCACCTTCCCCAAGGGGGAAGGAATACGTATAAACTCAGTCTTGTGCAAGGTGCTGACACAAGCGGACGGAAGGGGTCCTCTCCTGTCTGGCACTCAGCAATGTGAAGCCACCATTTCCCTTTATTGGAATTTAGCATAGTGGGGCTAGGGTAGGCACCGTAATTAGTCCCCCTTCCGTCTGCGAAGGTAGGGTTGTGGTATAGTCAATAGTACCTTTTCAAAATAACTGAAGTATATATGGTCGCGCTTTGGTTGCGCAGCCAGCTTCCCCAAGGGGGAAGGAATACGTATAAACCCAGCCTTGTGCGGCGTGCTGACACAAGCGGACGGAAGGGGTCCTCTCCTGTCTGGCACTCAGCAATGTGAAGCCACCATTTCCCTTTGGAATTTAGCATAGTGGGGCTAGGATAGGCACCGTAATTAGTCCCCCTTCCGTCTGCGAAGGTAGGGTTGTGGTAAAGTCAATAGTACCTTTTCAAAATAACTGAAGTATATATGGTTGCGCAGCCACTGGTATGCCGAATTGTCGGACCACAGCCCAGCTTCCCCAAGGGGGAAGGAATACGTATAAACCCAGCCTTGTGCAAGGTGCTGACACAAGCGGACGGAAGGGGTTCTCTCCTGTCTGGCAATCAGCAATGTGAAGCCACCATTTCCCTTTGGAATTTAGCATAGTGGGGCTAGGGTAAGCACCGTAATTAGTCCCCCTTCCGTCTGCGAAGGTAGGGTTGTGGTATAGACTATAGTGCCTCTTCAAAATAACTGAAATATATATGGTTGCTTTTATACCGCAGCCACTGGTATGCCGAATTGTCGGACCACAGCCCAGCTTCCCCAAGGGGGAAGGAATACGTATAAACCCAGCCTTGTGCAAGGTGCTGACACAAGCGGACGGAAGGGGTCCTCTCCTGTCTGGCAATCAGCAATGTGAGGTCACCATTTCCCTTTATTGGAATTTAGCATAGTGGGGCTAGGGTAGGCACCGTAATTAGTCCCCCTTCCGTCTGCGAAGGTAGGGTTGTGGTATAGTCTATAGTACCTTTTCAAAATAACTGAAGTATATACGGTCGCTTTTATACCGCAGCCACCTTCCCCAAGGGGGAAGGAATACGTTTAGACCCAACCTTGTGCGGCGTGCTGACACAAGCGGACGGAAGGGGTCCTCTCCTGTCTGGCACTCGGAATGTGAAGTCACCATTTCCCTTTATTGGAATTTAGCATAGTGGGGCTAGGGTAGGCACCGTAATTAGTCCCCCTTCCGTCTGCGAAGGTAGGATTGTGGTATAGACTATAGTGCCTCTTCAAAATAACTGAAGTATATATGGTCGCTTTGGTTGCGCAGCCACTGGTATGCCGAATTGTCGGACCACAGCCCAGCTTCCCCAAGGGGGAAGGAATACGTTTAGACCCAGTCTTGTGCGGCGTGCTGACACAAGCGGACGGAAGGGGTCCTCTCCTGTCTGGCACTCGGAATGTGAAGTCACCATTTCCCTTTATTGGAATTTAGCATAGTGGGGCTAGGGTAGGCACCGTAATTAGTCCCCCTTCCGTCTGCGAAGGTAGGATTGTGGTATAGACTATAGTGCCTCTTCAAAATAACTGAAGTATATATGGTCGCTTTGGTTGCGCAGCCACTGGTATGCCGAATTGTCGGACCACAGCCCAGCTTCCCCAAGGGGGAAGGAATACGTTTAGACCCAGTCTTGTGCGGCGTGCTGACACAAGCGGACGGAAGGGGTCCTCTCCTGTCTGGCACTCGGAATGTGAAGTCACCATTTCCCTTTATTGGAATTTAGCATAGTGGGGCTAGGGTAGGCACCGTAATTAGTCCCCCTTCCGTCTGCGAAGGTAGGATTGTGGTATAGACTATAGTGCCTCTTCAAAATAACTGAAGTATATATGGTCGCTTTGGTTGCGCAGCCACTGGTATGCCGAATTGTCGGACCACAGCCCAGCTTCCCCAAGGGGGAAGGAATACGTTTAGACCCAGTCTTGTGCGGCGTGCTGACACAAGCGGACGGAAGGGGTCCTCTCCTGTCTGGCACTCGGAATGTGAAGTCACCATTTCCCTTTATTGGAATTTAGCATAGTGGGGCTAGGGTAGGCACCGTAATTAGTCCCCCTTCCGTCTGCGAAGGTAGGATTGTGGTATAGACTATAGTGCCTCTTCAAAATAACTGAAGTATATATGGTCGCTTTGGTTGCGCAGCCACTGGTATGCCGAATTGTCGGACCACAGCCCAGCTTCCCCAAGGGGGAAGGAATACGTTTAGACCCAGTCTTGTGCGGCGTGCTGACACAAGCGGACGGAAGGGGTTCTCTCCTGTCTGGCACTCAGCAATGTGAAGCCACCATTTCCCTTTGGAATTTAGCATAGTGGGGCTAGGATAGGCACCGTAATTAGTCCCCCTTCCGTCTGCGAAGGTAGGGTTGTGGTATAGTCAATAGTACCTTTTCAAAATAACTGAAGTATATATGGTCGCTTTGGTTGCGCAGCCACCTTCCCCAAGGGGGAAGGAATACGTTTAGACCCAGCCTTGTGCAAGGTGCGGCGTGGCGTGCTGCATTGGCGCACGGAAGACGCAGGACTCACCGTAGCAGAGGTGATGCGTTTTATTATCCGGCTGAAAAAGTGATGCGTTTGGAAAAGGGTAGAAACAGGTGATGGGTTTCGGTGAGTGGAAGGCGCTGGTTATTGAACCGGATGATGAACAGGAAGCGTTTATAACCCTCCTTGACTTTAATTTCAATTGGCATCCTTCACACAGCGGAAGCCGGTGTGATTAAAGCCGGAGTCGCGGGAGGAGCTCATGCGGCGGGCGGTGCGGTAGCCGCTGCAGTAGTCATTATTGCACAGGAAGGAGCCGCCGCGAATGACATGCTTGGGGGCATTTGGCTCCCGCGGATCGTAATAGGCCGGTGAGCCTTCGGGGTCGCTGACGGTTCCCAGGCTGGCATACTGCTGGTAGGCACGTACGTCGTAGCGGTCCTGGCACCACTCCCATACGTTACCGGCCATGTCATACAGGCCGTAGCGATTGGGCTCAAAGGATTTGACAGGGGCGGTACCTTCATAGCCGTCCATAAGCAGGTTGGCATAGGGGAAGTTGCCCTGCCAGAAGTTGGCCTTGCGCCAGGCACTTTCCACCGGCTCATTGCCCCAGGGGTATTTGGCGTCCTGCTTCCCTCCCATGGCGGCCCACTCCCACTCTGCTTCCGTAGGCAGGCGCTTGCCGGCCCACCCGGCATAAGCTTTTGCATCTTCCCAGGCGATGTGCACCACGGGGTGATCCATTTTATCCTCTATGGAGCTACCGGGCCCCTGGGGGTGCCGCCAGTTGGCCCCGGTGGTCCACTGCCACCATTGGCTGTAGTCCTGCAGGTTCACGGCCGTATCGGTCTTTTTAAATACCAGTGAGCCTGCCAGTAGCACGGAGTCTGCCGGCCCGGGGGTACCTGCTGGCAGTTGCTTTTTCATCTCCTCCCAGTCAATGTCGCGCTCTGCTATGGTCTTGTAGCCCGTGGCTTTGGTAAAGGCGATAAACTCCCGGTTGGTCACTTCGGTAGCATCCATGTAGAAAGCGGACACCTCCACCTGGTGACGCGGAAATTCATCCTGGTAGGCGTCCTCTGATCGTCCGCCCATGGTAAAGCTGCCGGCAGGTATGGCCACCATACCCTCAGGCACTTTGCGCGTACCAGCGGCACCTGTCTCCTCCTTACTGTCGCCGGACTGGCAGGCAGAAGTAAACCAGGCTATCGGGAGTAGGAAAAGGATGGCTATTCGCATAGTAGAGGTTTAGTAGGGCATCCAATATAGGGGATAGCCGATTGATAATCTACTTCTGTACCCTTAGATGGTGACTATGAATCTCTTTCTAATGTGAATGAACCGGAATCTAAGCCGCAGGATCAACAGTTTTTGTGATAGCGGGAAGGTTTACGCTTGGAAATCCAGGCGTTTCCGCGAACTTCGCAGCAGAACAGAGCATACCATGGCAGCACCTAATATTGACGACGAAAAGATTGAAAGCTTTTGGGATTGGTTTACTGAAAACCGCCGAAAATATACCTCCCTGCAGGACTTGCCTGAGGAAGAGGTAGAGTCTCTGCTGGAAGAGTTCCTGGCGGCCCTCCATGAGGTAAACCAAAACCTGTATTTTGAAATTGGCGGCCTGCCGGATACTCCGCAGAAGGAGCTCATCATCACGGCGGAGGGGGATAAAGAGTACTTCCCGCTGGTGGAAGAGGTGGTGGACCAGGCGCCTTTCTTTCCCGAGTGGGACATCATTGCGTTTAAGCAACCTGCAGGTCCGGACTTTGTGATCTCTTACGAAGACCAGGACTTTGAGCCGGAGCAGACGCTCTTCATTCCGATTGAGCCTCAGACAGACGATGCGATCACGGGCCTGAGGGTTTGCTACGCTGATTATAACGAAGGGGATAAGGGCACTTTTCTTCACGGCACCTACCTGATGCTGGATTACTTACTGGGGGAAAAGTCGAGTACACTGGACATTGACCACCTGGAGGTGGGCCCGATCCCTGTGGACGGGGAAGCCTCGAAGCCCATGCCTCTGAGCGGAATTAAGGCCTATATTGACGGAAAGAGGGAGGAGAAGTAGTTGGGGGTAGTCTGATGGGAAAGCTTCAGGATAATATGATTGATCTGATTTTATCATTCATAGGAAAAAAACAAATCCATCAGTTCTTAACTGACTCTTGAGTGGCCAAAGGCGTGGGATGTCTGAAATAACCAGCTATAGCCTTCTAAGATAAGCACAAAAAAGCCCGGCAGTGACCGGGCTTTTTTATACCTATTTGAAGCGATTACCTCTCTCTTAGCTTAGAGATGAGTCTGAGTATTTCGATGTAGAGCCAGATGAGGGTGACCATAAGGCCAAAAGCGGCGTACCACTCCATGTATTTTGGCGCATTGGATTCTGCCCCTTCGGTAATGAACTCGAAGTCGAGTACGAGGTTGAGTGAGGCGATACCTACTACGACGAGGGAGAAGATAATGCCAAAGGTGGAACTGCTGTGTATAAGGGGGATCTGAAACCCGAAAAACCCGCCAATGAAGGAGATAAAATAGAACAAGGCAATGCCGGCGGTGGCAGAGACTACAATGAGCTTAAAGCGCTCGGTGACCTTGATAATACCCATACGGTATACGACCAGCAGGCTGAAGAGTATGCCCATGGTAAGCAATATGGCCTGCAGCACGATGCCGGGGTAGATGTAGTTCATGAAGGCCGAAAGGCCACCCAGAGCGACTCCTTCGGCCAGACAGTATAGAGGGGCCAGGTAGGGGGCGGTGGTTTTCTTGAAAATGATAATAAGGGCGAGTACCAGCCCGGTAATGCCGCCGCCGATGAGGTAGGGTTGTACTACGGAAGGGTCGGTGGCAGAGTGGAACATCTGCCAGGTAAAGAGCGCACCGGCAAATACGAGCAGGGTGAGAAAGCCGATCTTGTTGACGGTGCCTTCTATGGTCATAGATGGCTCAGCGCTCAGGTTACGTACGGCGGCCTGGGTAAAGGTACCGCTGCGCAGGGCAGGGTTTTTAGATTTGAAAAAGGACATGGTTATTTAGTTCACTTATATAAAAACAGAATACTATTTATAAAAGAAATGCTATAAAGATAGGCAATGACAGGATGTATGCGGGGGAGAGGTAAGAAAATAAGGGAATATTTAGTGTATGGAAACGGGAAGGTGTTGCCGGCGGCCTGATAGTTATTACGTTTGATCTAATAGGTGGGGCTGGAGCCCCACGCCTTTTTAAACAAATGGGTATCTTAGGTGATAGCTCACCTTATGCCGAAATGAATAAGCTACTGCACCATCCTATTATCAAATCTATTCTCTTCTGGGTGTTGTTTGTGCTATCGCTTAATGTGGGGTATATCGTTAGCTCCTTCCTTCCGGAGGGCCTGCGGCATTATGGTCTAGGCGTGCTGGGTACTCTCTTTGCGGCAGGGCTCACATATGGCGCACTCAAGCTCGAGGGTAGAACTTTCCGTGATATCGGCCTGCGCTGGGAAGCACTTACACTACCGCGGTTTCTGGGAGGCTTTGCGGGCGGAGCAGTCGTCTTTGGTCTCATCATAGCAGGCATTGTGCTACTCACGCCCATGAAGCTGGTCATGGCCCCCTCTCCTGACCTGTCAGGCGCCCTGGTGGTGGCTACGCTGGCTCTTATCCCGCAGGCATGGATGGAAGAGGTGGCTTTCAGGGGGTACCCACTGGTAGTGCTTGAAAAGCAGTATGGCGTTCGCACCGCCATCTATGCCGGCGGCTTTGCCTTTGCGATGTATCATTTCATTCCTGCGGGCAACCTGGTTGGCGCCCTGCTCGGCACCGGTATCTGGGGCATTGCATACGGCTACATGGCCATCCGCACGGGAGGCATCGCCTTTCCGGTGGGCTTTCATTATGCGCTCAACCTCTCGCAAGCCGTTACGGGTATGAAAGCGCCCTACCCTGCGCTTTGGCAACTGAGGGAAGCTGATGCTACACCCGAAGCCGCCCCGTTCACCATGGACCAGGTGGGCCTTGGTGCACAGCTCATCGTATTGGTAGCTTGTGTGGTTCTGATCGAATTGATGGTGAGAGGAAGGCGGTAGTACCAGCCGGGGGCTGCGTGCCTACGGCACTTAGGGTTTTCTTCGGTTCTATTGGCTACAAAGGCGTCGTCCCGATGGGACTGGTGGGGCTTTCATGGTACATTTTGCATGGGTTTTGAAAGGCGGATTGTGGGACCTCGATAGTCAGACCTCGAAAGTCGAACCTCCCGAATGCGGACCTCTCCCCCAGGGAGCATAGCCGTCAAGCTAGCAGGCACAATAGCATATTACCCTCCCGGGAGCCGGGCTCGCAGGCGACTGGGCTTGATTCCCTTTCCGTCCGCGAATCAATTTTTGAGGGAAGATAACTACATCTCTTCGATATGCTTCCTGCAGTACTCATGCTTACCACGGCGGCCACCTTTCCCTAAGTAGCCTTGTATTTCATTTGGCTTCTCTTGGGGAAAGGAATTTTTTCGGAAGGGAGGCAAAACTCTATTACCCCTTTGTCGGATCCCCGAGTGTCGGACCTCTCCTGAGTCCAGGAGGGGAATTTTGGCACCTAGCTTGTGGGCTGTGCTCCTGGCAAGCGAGTGGGGGTAGCAGCTGCCTCCGGGCTAAGAGCCAGACGATGCCTCGCGGAGTGCAACTCGCGGAGTGCAACTCGCGGTGTTCCGACACTCGGTAGTTAAGGGGAATATACGCCCCTTCCTTGGTTTGCTGCCTGACGGGACAAGACGCGATGAATCGCGTCTCTACAGGCAGGGGTGGTTTAGCTTTACGGCTATGGAGGGGTGCACGGATATAGTTAAGGAGAGTATATACTCTTTCCTTGGTTTGGTGCCAGCCGAGACAAGACGTGATGAATCGCGTCTCTACAGGCAGGGGTGGTTTAGATGACCTGGTGGTTTTATTCTTTTTTCAATGCCGCGGGTGCCTGGGTTGTGATGACTGAATTGCCTTTTACGGGGGAAGGTACATGGGGTGATCATATAGGATGGTTTGCTGAGAAGGTGAGGTAGCCTGTTTCGTGTTTACCGGAATAGTTATATATACACGTGCTTATGGATTTGGGGCATGTGCTTATAGGATACCCACGGGATACCCACAGGATGGGCAGAGGGTAAGAAAGGGACTGATATAAGATATATTATAGATTGGGGTGTATGGGGGTTGTTTGTATTGTCATTATATATACTGATAATCTTACCTGAAATACGGGGGAACTGTGTGTGGGGTTAATTTTGACAGCAATAAGCATGAAATAAAAGCTGAGGAAAGAATGGCTGTCATAGAGAATAATCCATGGATAGAAGGGGCGCGAGGTATGGTGCGGGGCGCGATCGTGTACCGGCAGCGGGCGGGCAGGACGATTGTGTCTGCCCGGCCGGCCACATCATCGAGGCCTCTGAGTGAGAAGCAAAAGGCGCATCACAGAAGGTTCAGGGAGGCTACGGCGTATAGCAAGCGGGTGAAGGAGGATGATGAGCTGTTTGCGAAGTATGCGGCAGCGGCGGAGGGCTTTATTTCGTGGCAGAACGTGGCGGTGAGGGACTATATGTATGCGCCAGTGGTGGAAAAGGTGGTAGCAGAGGGGTTTACGGGGAAGGCGGGTGAGGTGCTGGAGGTGTATGGGTCTGATGACTTTGGCATTTGTTCTTTGCAGGTGAGGGTGATGGATGGCAGGGGTGCTGTATTGGAAAGTGGTGAGTGCATTGAGCTGATAGCGAATGAGGTGTATGCTTATTACCTGAAAAGGGATGTGGATATGGCGAATGGGGTATCGGTACGGGTGGAAGCGGCAGATGCAGCAGGAAATGTGACGGTGTATGAGGAGGAACTAGTGGCAGGGGGTGATGAGGTTGGGCCGAGTTCAGCGGCTTCTGACGGGGGCCCTGTGGATAGGGACAGAGGGGTGGATGGGTTGCGTGCCTATGGGCTACAAAGGCGAGGTTACGAGGGGACTGTTATGGTGTTAGGCGCAGGCGATGAGGGATTGAAAATACCCTGGCGACAAGTGGGCTGCGTGCCTACGGCACTTAGTTTTCTTCGGTTCTATTGGCTACAAAGGCGTGGTCCCGATGGGACTGGTGGAGGCTCTTATGCTACATTCTGCATGGGTTTTGAAAGGTGGATTGTTGGACCGGCATTCCGGTGGAAATAGCATTAGAAGCTGCCGTAACTGGCTGCTTTAAAAAGCATTCTGCAAGGACCACCGAGTGTCGGACCCCGATAGTCGGACCCCGATAGTCGGACCACCGAAAGTCGGACCTCCCGTATGCGGGCCACCGAAAGTCGGACCACCGAGTGTCGGACCACCGAGTGTCGGACCACCGATAGTCGGACCTCCCCGAAAGTCGGACCTCTCCTGAATCCAGGAGGGGAATTTTGGTGCTTAGCTTGTGAGCTGTGGGCCTGTTTGGCGAGTGGGGGTAGTAGCTGCCTCCGGGCAAAGAGCCAGACGACGCCTCGCGGAGTGCGACTCGCGGAGTGAGACTCGCGGTAGTTGAGGAGGGTATATACTCCTTCCTTGGTTTGGTGCCAGACGGAACAAGACGCGATGAATCGCGTCTCTACAGGCAGGGGTGGTTTAGCTTTACGGCTATGGAGGGGTGCACGGATATAGTTAAGGAGAGTATATACTCTTTCCTTGGTTTGGTGCCAGCCGAGACAAGACGCGATGAATCGCGTCTCTACAGGCAGGGGTGGTTTAGCTTTGGGGCTGGAGGCGTGCACGGATATAGTTGAGGAGAGTATATACTCCTTCCTTAGTTTGCTGCCAGACGGGACAAGACGCGATGAATCGCGTCTCTACTGGCAGGGGTGGTTTAGCTTTACGGCTATGGAGGCGTGCACGGATATAGTTGAGGAGAGTATATACTCTTTCCTTGGTTTGGTGCCAGCCGAGACAAGACGCGATGAATCGCGTCTCTACTGGCAGGGGTGGTTTAGCTTTACGGCTATGGAGGCGTGCACGGATATAGTTGAGGAGAGTATATACTCCTTCCTTGGTTTGGTGCCCGATGGGACAAGACGCGATGAATCGCGTCTCTACAGGCAGGGGTGGTTTAGATGACCTGGTGGATTTATTCTTTGCTGATTGCCGCGGGTGCCTGGGTTGTGATGGCTGAATTACTTTTTACTTTCGATCTCATCATCCAGCTCGGAGACAAGGGTGGCATATTCGGATTGCAATTCCTTACCCTTTATCATCACATCACTCATTTTATTAAGAAGTAATACATACATGTTATTCACTTTGGGGGAGCTAAACGTTTTTACGTAAAAGGCCTTATCTCTTTGTTCTTCCTCTTCTGACCTTTTCTTAAGCCCGGCCAAAACGGCCGGATCTATGATGTAATTATCGATGAAATATACTTCTAAGTGATCTCTGGTGTATTCTGTGATTTCATCCTCACTTTCCTGGTAATCACTAACTCTGTCATACAGCCTGGATATTCTGTTTTTCAGAGAATCGTTCGTTATTAATTCAATTTTACCCGAATTGATGATGGAGCTGTAAATACCGGTAGAGGGGTCGAAGGTGTAGTTTCTGACGTTTGTGTTAATCAGGGAGTCAAGGTAGCCGATAGGTTTGTTTGATATATTATTAAAGATGGCTTTTTGCAGGCTTTCGTTCCGTACTACTTGTGCTTTGTAGATATAATCAAACTCGGCAATGTTCATCCTGATGGACTCCTTCAAACTGACCAGCGTTTTCAGCTCCTCCTTTTTCATTTGCTCCCTCTGGTTCCAGTTGTTTATCTGCAAGGCTATGAGAATACCAATGACGACAAGGATAATCTCTCCGATGGCGTAGGTAAGGTATTTTCCAAACTCATTTTTCGAGAGAAGTTTTCTACGGACTTTCCTGAATATCTTAATCATCGATTACCCGGTAATGAGGCACAACCGCCAGTTATCATCTGTAAGCCAAGGCTTATTAAACTTCTATAAATGTATCTGATCCATGCTGACTATGCAAATGCCTATATGGTAGGGGCTGGCAATTCCGTATCATGCTATGCTTTAGCCAAATAACCTGTTTCAGAATGTTTCACTTTCGTATGCATAATAGTGGTACTTGTCTAATTCGCTCAGCTCAGTACCGGTTAGTTGCTTTACCAGCTTCTCAATAGCCATTAAAGGGTGAGAGGATGTGATTTCTGCCTCGAGAGGCTCTCCTACTTCTCTGACTTCTTCATCGGAATAGGTATCACGCAGCTTTTTCCCATTTTCATATAAGGAGAATATATAAATGCCCTGCTCATGATCGATGAACAAGGTCAGCACCTTAGCATTTGCTGACAACTTTTCTAATACATCGTCCTGGGAATACATATAGATGTCGAATATTAGGGTACCTTCGTTTATCGTCCCCATCAGGGAATGCCCCATTCCCATATGCATATTACCAGCTATGACCCTCTCTATGGACAATTTATGGGTAAGTCTAATTTTGCCGGAATAAACTTTATTAAACAGGCTCTGGTAGTTATCATTAAAGGTCTGGTCGATTATGACACAGGATAAAGCAAAAGATTGGTTCATGTTTATATTAGGTTGTGTTCACCCCTAATATACAAAACAAGTTTACTTATATCCCTACTCATCCCGTGTTTTGAAAAAGGTAGCTTATGGGCACAGATTTGGAGCAGGATTTTATGGATGAAAAGATGGTCAGGATTAATATTTGATTGCAAAGCCAACTTAATGCTCAATTCCCGGGCGGAATTCAGGGCCGCCTAGGCCGGGATCCCCTACTTATACTGTAACAGGTCAATATGACCACAAACGAATAGCAAAAATTCCTTCCCGGGGGGAAGCTGGGCTATGGTCCGGCATTCCGCTGGGCCGGCATTCCGGGGGTCCGACAATTCGGCATTCCGCTGGGCTGGTATACCAGTGGCCGCCAGAGCAATTGTAGCCTACAGCACCACCCCAAATTTGATACCCAAACCCTTATACCTACCTCAATCTAGCTTGGCGGAAGGAAGGGGTTAGACGGTATCTACTTGCATCATGACAGCTTAATGTGAGCCCGGAGGAATGGCACAGATTTGGAGCAGGATTTTATGGATGATTTTGATTGTCAGGATAGAAACATTTGAGCTTACCCGATAGATCGAGAATGCAGCGGCAAGTACAATCAAAAATTCCTTCCCTTTTGGGGAAGCTGGGCTGTGGTCCGACAATTCGGCATACCGCTGGGCCGGCACTCCGGTGGCCGCCTAAGCAAAATATGACGTACAGAACCACAATCAATTCGAAATACCTACCTCAATCTAACCAGGCGGACGGAAGGGGTTAGACGGTATCTACTTGCACCATGACAGCTTAATGTGAGCCCGGACGAATGGCACAGATTTGGAGCAGGATTTTATGGATGAAAAGATGGTCAGGATTAATATTTGATTGCAAAGCCAACTTAATGCTCAATTCCCGGGCGGAATTCAGGGCCGCCTAGGCCGGGATCCCCTACTTATACTGTAACAGGTCAATATGACCACAAACGAATAGCAAAAATTCCTTCCCGGGGGGAAGCTGGGCTATGGTCCGGCATTCCGCTGGGCCGGCATTCCGGGGGTCCGACAATTCGGCATACCGCTGGGCTGGCATACCAGTGGCCGCCCGGACGAAAGTGACCTACAGCACCAACCCAAAATTTGAAACACAAACCCTTATACCTACCTCAATCTAGCCTGGCGGACGGAAGGGGTTAGACGGTATCTGCTTACACCATGACAGCTTAATGTGAGCCCGGACGAATGGCACAGATTTGGAGCAGGATTTTATGGATGAAAAGATGGTCAGGATAGAAACATTTGAGCTTACCCGATAGATCGAGAATGCAGCGGCAAGTACAATCAAAAATTCCTTCCCTTTTGGGGAAGCTGGGCTGTGGTCCGACAATTCGGCATTCCGCTGGGCTGGCATACCAGTGGCCGCCTAAGCAAATATGACGTACAGAACCACAATCAATTCGAAACACCACCCCTAATACCTACCTCAATCTAGCCTGGCGGACGGAAGGGGTTAGACGGTATCTGCTTGCACCATGACAGCTTAATGTGAGCCCGGACGAATGGCACAGATTTGGAGCAGGATTAGAAAAGATGATTTGCGCCATGCAATGGGATTGTCAGGATAGAAACATTTGAGAGCAAAGCCGTCCTAATGCTCAATTCCAGGGCGGAGAAAGGGGCCGCCCACTTATGCAGAAGGCCCGTTTGGGTGGCTAAGGGTAATACTACCTATCCTGCCATTTAAGGCAAGCGACAGGAATAGCGGGTTATTATCCCCTAAAAAAAGCTGATAATTAATTAAACAACTGCACGTATTCAGCGGGTAAAGAGGCTAAGGGGCGAATGGTTATATCCTTGTAAAATACCTCGGCTGCTTCGCTCTGAAGCTGGATCCGGCCACGAACTAAAGGAATCTTTTTCCCATCCTTCACATACCTGGAATTTGCGAGTACCATGACTACCTGCCCGTTTACGATATGGACACTTTTGTCTTCATAACAGATTAATTCGACGGTATTCCACTCGCCTTCGGGCTTTTCATAATTTGCACTGCGAAGGCAGAAGCCGGGTATGGTTTCTTCAGTACCTAGGGGTAAAAAGGCCTGGCTGGTATCGGCTACGGGGTTCATGATGTATTCGGGAATAAAGGCTCTAATATCTATTGCCGACGTAGCCTGACTCCAGTAATCGCCGGTATGCCCCTCCATGATTTGCAATTCCTGCGACAGCATCCACGTCCGCCAATGTTCTGCCCCGTGCGGGCCTATGGAATGATACAGTATACCCGAGTCCTTTAGTTTATCCAGGCGGGGTACCCACTTCTTCTGTCCCCACCTATACTGCAGGCGTAGGTGGTAATTTTCAAATACCTCTTTAGAATACACACACCCGTATATTTCCCCGCTTACGCGCAGCAACAGTTCATTATTTTCCTCAATCACCGAAAACACATTGAAGGAGTCACTGTCCACGCCGATAGGCTGTATGACATTACCGGCTGAATCGACGGGCTGCTCACCGTTATACTCATTCTGGTGGCGGTAACTCAGGTAACTCTGCCACTGGGACATATCCTTATCGAGAAGGCTTGTCCATTGCTCTTCCTTTTCTGCACAGGAGTAGAAAAGTGGCAATAAAAGAAATAGTAGTCTTTTCATCGGGGTATCATTAGGCGAGGCTGGGAAATAGTTAAGTCATCCAATATAGAAAGATTAATGCGACAAAGGTAAGTCACCGGCCAGGCTTTTAATGAAAAGTAAAGGTATAAGGCAGGAATACTCAGCCCGGGTAAATACTGAACTCCCCTACCGTACTCTATGCCCTATGCACAAGTAAGCCGAACAGTAACATATTATATAGATAAGCTCAGACCTGGCAGCTTTGCCGGTTTTAGGTAAGTACTAATCCCCGGCCAAGTGAAACGCGTGCCGGGGTCCCCATAGTCTGGTAGATCACTGCTATACCCTCCTTGTTAGAAAAGTTGACTTTTATACTTTAATAGATGGCATTGCCATACGCTACAGCCTGCATGTTTTAGTCCAATCCCTTCCGGACCATCCAGTCCGGACGATCCAGTCTGGACGATCCATTCCGGACGAACAGCACCCATTGCATGGCGCACTTTAACTAAGTGGGGTTGGTGTGATTGCGCCAAAGGGGTAGCCGTCAAGTTAAGGAGGTAAAGAGTTTAAAAATAGCATATTAGCAATTTTCCACACTCGGGGAGCCTAGCCGACAAATTAAGAGAGGAGTACACTGAAGTGATTACTCTCTTGCCACTTACTGCATGTACCACCGGAAGCCGGCCCAGCGGAATGCCGGACCACCCGGATGCGGGCCACCCCGAAAGTCGGACCTCTCCTATTATCACAGGAGGGGAATTGGTGCTTAGCTTGACGGCTATGGCGTCAAAGGGGGCATAACCATCCAATTTAATAGGTATACAAGCTTGCTAAGAAAGGTTTGTATATACAACTTGATATTGTTAGTTTCATTTTAATGTTTTGGATAAGTTTGTTTATCAAAATGTTACCACACATTGAAAATGATTACGGAAATACTTGAAAAACTTGGACTTAGAAAGAAAAAGTCGACTGACTATTATACGGTTGATAAAAACTACCATGAAGTTTTCAAGTATGAATTCATGCCGACCTTTGACAAAGAAACTGACGATTACATGATTCGGTTTTCTACTGCGAAAAATGGCGACCATTTACTTGAAAAATTATTGATGATAATTGACCGACTCGGATTTGACTCTGACGGAACAAGCGAGATGATTGACGAAATTTGGATAAACGCCAAATCTACAAATGGACGTATTACAATTACCAAAGATATTTGGGACTTTGTATTCATATTGGCTGAGAACAACAAAGCCGACTTAGAAAAAATTGACGCTGAATTGAACAGGTCAAATGACTTTGAAAAAATGGAAACTGAAAAATAAAAAAAACGTGTGCCAACACAGCATATAGCTTATGGCGGGTAAACAGCTGCCAGCAAGGTTTTCGCTCCGTAGCCAGCTTTGGTTTCGGGGGACAGGAAAGTGCTTCAAAACCGCCACAAGCCATATGCAAAACGTTGTGCAACATTGAAAAAATGAAAACCCTGAAAATAATATTGATATCTGTAGGACTTCTAGTTCTACTTGCCATCGGACTTTTCTTTGGCTCTATTTGGTATTATTCATGGCAGGACAGCAAATTCTATAATGTTGAAGTCCCAGAAGGAGAAAATTATCATAAGCCAATTGAATATTTAAGCAATCAACAGATTGACTCGCTAAAATCCTTAAAAATTGACTCTGAAAAAATTGAAATCATTGGGACAGGTTATGGCGGATATAATTTTTATATGTGGCATAAACCGACCGAGAAGGGAGAAATCTATATTAAGGGTTTTGAAATTACTAGGAACCAAAGACTTTCAGAGTGGAAACTAACAAATAGAACCAAGAATACGATTACAGAACTGTCTGATGACTTCAAAGTGTTTACGGGTAGAACAGTTATTGACGAAGGAACATTTGAGAAATTCTATCCTGCAAGATTTGAACTTTGGTTTAAGTCTGCAATGGACGGAACAGAAAGGAAACTAACTGAAAAGTCCTACTTAATAGATGGATGGGACAGATAAAAAATAAAAAACTAGCCACAACAACACATATAGCTTATGGCAGGTGAACGGCTGCCAGCAAGGCTTTCGCTCCATAGCCAGCTTTGGTTTCGGTGGACAGGAAAGTGCTTCGAAACCGCCACAAGCTATATGCAAACCGTTAGAAAAGTTGACTTTTATATTTTAACAGGTGGCATTGCCATACGCTACAGCCTGCATGTTTTAGTCCAATCCCTTCCGGACGATCCAGTCTGGACGATCCATTCCGGACGAACAGCACCCATTGCATAGCGCCCTTGAACTAATTGGGGTTGGTATGCTTGCGCCAAAGTGGTAGGTGAGTTTAGTTGCTTAATAGGACGATCTTTCATGACAAACTCCTGAAAAGAAGCCAATTGCCCTATATAGATTTTAATAGTAGCCGTGCTATAGCGTTTAATAGCCAAAAGTCGCTTAAAGTCAGAAAAGGTTTACATAACCATCCAATTTAATAGGTATACAAGCTGGCTAAGAAAGGTTTGTATATAGCTTGATATTTTTTGGTTTTATTTTAATGTTTTGGATAAGTTTGTTTATCAAAATATTGCCACACATTAAAACCAACTTTAAATTCAATGAAAGTTTTAGGAATTAGAAACAGCCCAACTGATATCAGATTCGCCATATCTGAAAAAATTAATGGTTCAATCTCCTTAGAAAATATTTCAGGAGAAAATAAGCTTGTCTTTCCGAAACATCTTACTTTGTTGAGTGAAAAAGTTGGTTGGCTATACCAAGAGTTTGACAATATTCTTTCAAATAATCCAGATATACAGATTATTGCGGTGAAACAAAATGAAAATGTAAGCACAAAATATTCAAAAGTACAAGAGACTGCTTTTTATGATTCAATCGCTCATTTAATAGGAAATCACAAAGGAATTCCTGTAAATTCTTACGTGTATAACAATATTGGAACTAGAAGCAAAGAAGTTCAAAACTTCGCTGAAAGTTACGCAGGGAAAACAACAAAACATTGGAATTCAAAAATGGCTGACGCAATTGCTGTAACAATTAAAGAGCTTAAATAATGGCATTTTCAAAAGGAGACATTATTTATAAATACAAACTAGTTCAAACTCTAGGAAGTGGAAATTTTAGTTCTGTATGGTTGGCAAAAGACAATTCCATAGATGCTGATACCGCATTGAAAATTTTAAATCCATCTTTTCAAACAGTAGCCCAACTTTTAGAGGAAGCCCGTATTGGTAATAAACTAAACCATAATAATTTATTGAAAATTCAATACGCCGATGTAGTTCCTTACAACGGTGGTCAACTCACTTTAATAGCACAAGAATATCATCCAAATGGCTCAATTGTAGGATTATTAAATAGTGGTAACTTTTTGGATTTACCCGTTGCAATTAGACTTTTCTCAGATATTTTAAGAGGGCTAGAACATTTGCATTCACAAGGATTTTTTCATAACGATATAAAGCCTTCAAATATCTTAATCGGAAGTAATAATGAAGGCGTTTTAGCTGATTATGGAATAACAGGAGCTTCTGGTTCTTCAGGAACTGCAATTCCTAAAGATGCTTATATAATTCATCGAGCACCAGAAACATTGACAGGCAACTATATAAATGTTCAAACTGACATTTATCAAACTGGCGTTACATTTTTTAGATTAGTAAATGGAATTGGCAACATAAAAGATGAGTTCCTAAAATATGGCGAGGCTAAATTTGAAGATTTAAAGGCGAAGGGAAAGATTCCTGATACAAAAAACTATGAGCCTTTTGTACCCCAAAGAATTAAGAAAATAATTAATACTGCTGTTAATCCTGACTATTCAAAGAGGTATTCATCTGCTTTAGAAATGCGAAGAGAATTGGAGAAGTGTTTCTATCCTGGCTATTGGACTATGGATTCTAATGGAAATTTAATCGGCAAAGGTTCTAAATATCATTATAGGTTTGAGATAATTGCTAAGAAGAATTCAAAATTTGACTTTATCCCTTATAAGAAAAACATTCAAACTAACAGAGAAACAAAAATAGGCACTCATACAATAAAATCAGCTGAAAGTAAACCAATTGAAAAAGCAAAAGAAACATTTATAAAATGGGTAATAGAAAATGCGAGCTGAAATAAATAATGTGTGGCAACATTGTATAAAAATAATAGCGGTTTACTCGCTAAAACGAAAATGAATTTTATAAATCTAACAACTGTAACAGACGGAAAGGTAAGTACATAAAATCCGCTACTATTCTTATACGAAACCGTTAGAAAGTTGACTTTTATACTTTAACAGATGGCATTGCCATACGCTACAGCCTGCGTGTTTAAGTCCAATCCATTCCGGACGATCCAGTCTGGACGATCCATTCCGGACGAACAGCACCCATTGCCTAGCGCCCTTGAACTAATTGGGGTTGGTATGCTTGCGCCAAAGGGGGCATGGCAGTCTGAACCTGGGTTGTGCCCTGATAACCCAGACTTTCTTTTGTTTCCTGACAGGCAAGGAATTCTAAACTGGCAGTTCCAATTATTTTGTTCCAAGAAGCTTTTGCAAAACTGCAGTTACTTTTTTATGAACTTCTTCAACTTGATTTTTTGAATATTCAAATTCTCCACCGTGCGCTGCATCATTTCTCATTTTGGCAACTGCTTCTAGCTCTGTTGCTTCAAATGCTGTTAACACTCCAATTTCCGGAGATTTTAATTTATGAATAAGAGGATTCAAGGTATCTCTTTGTCCAATTTCAATTAATTCAGATTTGGCTCTCGTTTTTAATCCTTCTTCAAGAGATGCTCCAATCAGGACCGCCGCTGCTCTCAAGTATTTCTTTTGAATCAGGTAGTCTGCTTCATCAAGTAGACCACTAAAAACAGCAGCTGAAACAGAAAGATGGTAATCTATTGCCAAACCAAGAGAGTATTCATCTTTTGCAGACTTGAGAATACCAAGCGCAGCTCCTATATTCATTTTTTGGCCTGGCCCACCAATAACCCAGATTTCAAATTGTTTAACAAAACGGTTGGTGGATACAGACAGTTTATCTAAAATATTCAGACAACTGGTCGACCATCGTGTGAATGAGACAACATCTTCAATAATTCCTATTTCATTCGCTTTAAACTCCTCCCATAGTCTTTCACCTTCTGAAATTAAAGAAGTTAATCGTTCAAGAACAGACTCATTGGTATAGGTCTTTTTGTCCATATATATGATTCATTAAATTAAAAGAGATGCTCGAATAAACAAACAGGTTAAATTAGGTAAATTGAGAATTTGATTTAAAAAAAAGTTGTGGTTATTTAAGTACCCCCTTAGACTAAAACTGCAAAAAGGTTAAGGTCACCTCAAATGCAAACACATCCGCTAGAGTCTGCAGTTGCAATAAAAAGATTGTATGGTACCAGCGCGATGCTGGCACCAATGGGGGCTAAGAAGAGGTATTTACTGCACATTAACCCGTAAGGAGTTATTAACCACAGCATTTCTTATATTTCTTACCACTCCCACAAAAACAAAGATCATTTCGACCTATTCTTTCTCCATCGGGCTTTCGAACCAAAGCCTCATTTGTAGGTAAAAATTGTATCATATCTTCCAAATTTGTATTGAACCCCCATTCATCATCATAGTAAAGCAGTACATCAAACAATTTAGAGCTACTCTTCAAGCTTCCTAAGCCTAACCATTTTCTTGACTTACTTTTATACTTTTTGGCTTGGGTAAAATCTGCTAAAATCCTTTTCAATTCATCTAGATTATCTTTTTTATGAGAAAAATAGGTAATACCGAATGAAGTTTCACTCATAGGCATTGTCATGTTATGATTTTCATGATCAATTATAGTCTTTCTTTTTGTAGCTTTCATGTATTTGATCAAACTATCAACAGAATCACCATTGAAGTCCATCAGGGCAAAAATTATATCAGTCTTTTTAGGGTCATCAAATGCTCCAATCAAGTCAATTAACTCTTCGAAATCCTTATTTATCCATCTATTTTGGTAAGGGTCACTTTCCTCTGAAGTTTGAACTCCCAGTTTGTATGGGTAATAGTTCCTATCAATAACTCCTCCAAAATTTGCATCTAATGAGACATGATCTTGATCAGGAAATTTCCATAACTTATGTATTAAATGGTAACCTAAATAAACCAATTCACTATCAGCCTTAAAATAATCCATCAAATCTATCCGTTGCCGTACGTAATACATAAACTTATATGGATTATTGAGATAATACACTAGGATTTCTAAATCGAAGACTGTTAAAAACAACGGATAAGGGTCATTTTCATCCTTATGTAAAAGGGTATGGGCTTGATGTGTTAAAGCTGGATAGTTCTCCGATGTGACCCCCATGATATACACATCGTCAATTTCATCAGCAAAAGTAATTTGGCCACCATATTCATCAAAGAATTTAGGCTTATTGCTCAAGACACTATTTCGTGATATAACACCCTGGTCATAAGCATCCTGAACAGCACCTTGAAAGTCTTTTCTCAACTGGTCAATACTCCCTTTTCTAGATAGTAAAGCAAGCTTTTTTGATTTTATCTGAACACATAAGGCTTTGTTACCCAAAATACATAAAACGTCTATATCTGTAGCATCAACTCCCTTTTTAGATGACACCCTGACAGATTTAAATGTATTTTTCTCACCAAATACAGATTTTAAGAAGTCATAGCATATTTCTTCACTACTATTTCCTCTGTTCTTTGCTAAATCATTCAGGTAAGATGCATCCTCTCCCATCCAATAAAAAGGACTTTCATAACATGCTTCGTACAATAAAAAAGGTATAGGTATAAAAAAACTATCCTCACTTATTTGAAGTATGGGCTGTGCTGTGAATCGATTAAAATCTCCAATAGTTTTAAATCCTTTATTTAAACCTTTTTGATTAATCTTTATAGAAAAATTTTTTAAAAATGAATCAATATCTAATTCAGATGCAAAATCTTGCTTTTTAACAACAAATAAATGAAGTAAATTTTTGTAAAACTTATCCCATTCAAGTTCAGAAAAAGAAGTAGAATTATTATTCTGTTGACCTCCATCTTTTCCAAAAAGCTTAATATATTGAAAAAATTCAAGGTTAGATAAGGCTTCATTTAGCATTACCATATTACCTTTAAAAGTTTTTTTTAACTCCTTCCTTATTTCTTGATATTTCTCTTTCAGGCTATAATAATCAACAATATCACCCTTTCTATATAAAACCTCCTTGATGTTATGTAATATTAATTTTGTTTCTTCAAAAGAGAAACTTCTATTTTCTAATAGCCATTTTTTATCATATTTATATTTTTTATCTAAAAAATCTATATATTGAAAATCATAAACACCATCATTTGCATAGAAAATAGGTTCTATAAACATATTTTCATTTTCATAGAACAACTTTCTTTCTGCCTGAAGGCCTAACAAATCAACATTCCTTGGGACTTCTAAATCCACTTTAAGTTTTTCAAAGAAAGGGTACATCAATGACTGGTGAAGATCATTCATAAGAGCATATGTTCTCTTTTTTAATTTTAAGACTTCTCGATGGTCATTGGGATATGAAAAATCAATATCTCTTTTTATTAATAGCCCAATGATTAAAGCCACCTCATTCTTATTTAATCGCTCTATAAAATTCACTTCGTGAATTTCTTCTAGCCTTAGCCGGAAGCTTTCTACAATTATCATACATAGAGAATAAATGTATCCCTTGGAATAAATTACATCCTCTATTTCCTTAATCACATCTTCAGTTTTCTTGATATCAGTATTACTTGTCATTTTATACTAACGTTATATTATTTAACTTAGTCAATGGTGGTTAATCTAGCAAAACTACCATATTCCCTCCAACTAAATTACCCCTCAAAACCAAAATTCTTTCCCAAAACACTTCTACATTTTTCCAAACCTCCACAGCCCCCGTGGAAAAAAACAAAACCACATCTCTTCGCCACACCAGCCAGCACCCACCACCCCCAAAATATTGCACAAAACCAATAAACCCACCCTCCTAAGTCACTCAAAATCCACCACTCCCAAATCTCAAAAAGCCCCTTTCCAACCAATAGAGTCACATTTTCAAATTTAGAGACTGGGACATTAGCTCAACATAGACTCATGGTAGACTCACGGAAGGCTCATGGTAGCCTAATGAAAGGCTAATGAAGGCAAAAGACGAATTGTACAAAGCAAAGAAGGCCCCTCCTGGCACAGCCGATGACATAAGCGTTCCTACTGATACCCTCAAGGATCTCTCCTGGTAGTCTCAAGGGAGTACCAACAGAGTACCAAGGTAGCCTCAACGAAACAGGCTGATGCGGTACTGATGGCCCTTTGCCTGGTCACAATTCACTGAAGTACGCAAGACATTGAGTGGCGCTGGTCCGGAATGGGTTGGATTAAAAATTCAGTAAGTCCTCAGTTACTTTAGGGTGAGAGTTATTTGATAGAACCTGTCAGGTTGTAATCTAAGCATTGCACTGCATGCGCCGTGAAATGGATCGTGCATTGCATGCCGCACATTGCATGCCGCACCTGATAGAAGCTAGATGATTGTAAAAATGGGAGTGTTATCTTTTTCCTTCTAACAACAGAGAAATTGTCACCCTATACCTCATACTTGTTATTATTAGGTTTGATCTACACAGTATCTTTTATAAGATAGGTCGTAGACGTGAAGTAACAATAAGTCATTAACTTATCAACGACTGGCTCTACTGCCAAAATAGATTGCTAATGATCGATGGTTCATATAAAAGATAGCAGCAAAAGAATACCTGCAAGTACAAAAGATATAACTGTACCAGCTTTTTTTCTGCCAAATAGTCTAAAACCCCAGTATAGATTGAAAATCAACTGTAATAAGAATAAAAATGGCCAAATGAATACCACCATCCACTCTGCTGGAATCGTTGCAGCGATCATAACACCAAAAAATGAGCTTACAAAATAGCCGGTTGCTTTATATCCACACTTGTATGGTAATACTAGGTTTAATAGTGTCATCCCATACATTATTGGCAGTGATATTACATAGAATGGATCCATAGCTTCAGTTCAATTAGTTTTTAATTTTTTGTATTAGATAATTAGACGTTTAAAATTAACAAAAACACTTAATATACCAATGTTTATTTTGCGTTAACTCTTACTCCTTAATAGTTAGCGTATTACGTAATGACTACAGCATGTCTACTCTATTACGAAGCCGAGTATTATTTATATCAAAGCGGAAAATAACAAAGAGCATGAGAAAAGTAGGCTACCCGCCTTTCATTCAAAGTAGTCTCAACAGAGACTCAACAAAACACTTTTGCAGGATACTGACAGGCCTTTGCCAGCCTAGCGGTGTGCCGGACCCCCGAAAGTCGGACCACCGAAAGTCGGACCACCGGATTGCCGGACCACCGAGAGTCGGACCACCGGATTGCCGGACCACCGAGAGTCGGACCACCGAGAGTCGGACCACCGAGAGTCGGACCACCGGATTGCCGGACCACCCAAAATAAAACACGCCTTCGCGTTTTTATTTCCCCCCGAAAGTCGGACCTCTCCTATTACCACAGGAGGGGAATTGGTGCTTAGCTTGATGGGTATGTCCGCGTGAGGGATGGAGCCATTGTCGGAGCCCGTAATGGCCTTGTGCGCGGGCAGGCGACTGGCGAGAGCCCGACCCGGCCGCGCGAGCGGACGGGTCACGCCCAATACCCTCTTACCCCCGACCCCAAAACCACAGGCACCTCAGGCATAAAAAAAACCAGCCCCGCATAGGCAGGACTGGTTTTCCATAAACCACATCTTAAACTTTAATTACAAAACGCTTTACCGGGCGCCGCTGAACCAGATCATGACGGCCCCTACCAGCAGGAGTATGAGGACGGATATGAGGATATCCACCCAGTTGTAGCTGGACTTGTTTTCGGCTTTGTCCTGGTCGCTGAGGGTGCCGTAGGTGAGGCCGGCAAGCTGGGCTTCGCTCTGCTGCGGGGTGGCATAGCTGACGGCTATGGCGAGTATGATGCAAAAGAGGAAGAACCACGCACCGAAGGTGAGGAAGTTGACGGTGGCGAGGGTGTGCAGCAGGCTGCCGGGGGTGAGGCTTTCGGCACTGAGCTCGAGTATGATACGGGCGGCACCAATGAGGAAGCCTACGACGAGGGTGGTGTAGGCGCCATGGGAGTTGATGCGCTTATAGAAGATACCGAGCAGGAACACAACGGCGATGGGGGGCGAGATGTAGGCCTGCACCTTTTGCAGGTACTCGTAGAGCACGCCGGAGATGTTCTGCATAATGGGGATCCAGAGTATGCCGAGGAGCACGACGATGGCGGTGGCAACACGGCCAATGTTTACGAGCTTGTACTCGGGGGTATGGGGCTTCAGCTTCTTGTAGATGTCCACGGTGAAGAGGGTGGAGCAACTGTTGAAGACGGAGGCGAGGGAGCTCATGAGGGCGGCGAGGAGGCCGGCGGCAACGAGGCCGCGGATACCGGCGGGCAGCAGGTTGCTCATAAGCACGGGAAAGGCCTCATCGGGGGTGTCCCACTGCAGCTCGCCTTTGGTCTTGAGGGCGAGGGCGATGATGCCGGGCACAAGGAAAAGGAACACGGGGAGCAGCTTGAGGAAGGCGCCGAAGATGGCTCCTCTCCTGCCCTGCTTGATGTTGCGGGCGGTAAGGGTACGCTGCACGATGTACTGATCGGTACACCAGTACCAGATGCCTACGACGGTGCTGGTGATGAGGAGTGAGGGCCAGGGGAAATCGGGATCACTTGGCGGGCGCCACATGTTGAAGTACTCGGCGCCGAGGGTGTCTTCCATGCCGCTCCAGCCGCCGATCTTGTCCAGGCCGAGCCAGGTGAGTACGGCGGCACCGAGCACGAGCACGATCATCTGCAGGGTTTCGGTGTAGACGACGGCGCGCATGCCGCCAAGCACGGTGTAGAGGCCGGTGAGGATGACGGTGCCGAGGGCGCCTACCCAGAAGTTGATACCAAGGAGGGCGCTGACGACTACGCCACCGGCGTAGATGGTAACGGAGACCTTGGTGAGGATGTAGGCGATGAGGCTAACGAGGGAGAGGAACCAGCGGGAACGGGGGCTGAAGCGCCTCTCGAGAAACTCGGGCATGGTGAAGACGCCGCTGCGGGCGTAAAAGGGCAGAAATACCCAGCCGAGCAGGAGTACGACCCAGGCTTGTATCTCGTAGATGAGCATGGGGATCTTGTCCCCGGCTCCGGCACCGGCGAGGCCGACGACGTGCTCTGAGCCGATGTTGGAGGCAAATATGGAAGCACCTACTACAAACCAGCCTATGGAGCGGCCGGCGAGGAAGTAGTCTGTGGTATCGCGGTTCTTTTGGAGGATCACCCACAGGGCGACGCCGAAAAGGACGGCGAAGTAGAGGGCAATGAATATCCAGTCGAGGGTTTCTAAACTCTTCATGGGTTCGGGCTATGTCGTTATGTGATTACAGGGTACCGAAGGTGTATTTGGTCTTGGTACGGTAGGTCTCGCCGGGCTCGAGCACTACGCTGGGGAAGCCGGGCTGGTTGGGCGAGTCGGGAAAGTGCTGGGTCTCGAGGCAGAAGCCGGAGCGGTACACGTAGGGGGTGCCGTCTTTGCCGGTGATGCTGCCGTCCAGGAAGTTGCCGCTGTAGAACTGTATGCCGGGCTCGGTGGTGTATACCTCCATCACGCGGCCGCTCTGCGGCTCCTGTACGCGGGCGGCTACGGTGCTGTAGCTGTCGCTGTTGAGCACCCAGCAGTGGTCATACCCGCCGCCGCGTGCGATCTGCTCGTTTTCGGCATTGATGTACTCGCCTATGGGCTGCAGCTCAGTAAAGTCGAAGGGGGTGCCTTCGACCTGCTTTAG
This sequence comes from Roseivirga sp. BDSF3-8, assembly GCF_041449215.1. Classification (NCBI taxonomy): domain Bacteria; kingdom Pseudomonadati; phylum Bacteroidota; class Cytophagia; order Cytophagales; family Roseivirgaceae; genus Roseivirga; species Roseivirga sp. BDSF3-8. The sequence goes on from NZ_JBGNFV010000001.1 coordinate 5,291,578, forward strand.
CTCACCGGTGGGTATGAGGGTATTATCCACGGGCAGGTACTGGCTGGCATTGAGCATAAGCCGGTGGTCCAGTATGGTGCTGTCGCTGCCGAGGTTAAAGTAGGAGTGGTTGGTCAGGTTCACGATGGTGCGCTTGTCTGTCTCCGCCTCGTACAGGATCTCGAGGGTATGGTCGGGGTAGAAAAGGTAGGTTACCTTTACATCCAGGGTACCGGGATAGCCCTCTTCACCGTCGGGGCTGGTGTAGGTAAGCTCCACACCGGCGGCCTCTTCGGTCTGCACCTCTTTGCCCTGCCACACTACCTTGTCAAAGCCTTTTTCGCCACCGTGCAGGTGGTTCTGGTCGTTGTTGGTGGCCAGGGTGTACGCTTCGCCATCCAGGCTGAATTTGCCTTTGGCAATGCGGTTGCCATAGCGGCCTATGATGGCGCCGAAGAAGGGGTTATCGTCCAGGTAGGGCTGCAGGCTGTTATGGCCGAGCACCACATCGCCGAGGTTGCCGTCTTTGTCGGGTACCATGAGGGAGGTAACGATGCCGCCGTAGGTGATGATGTCGACCTTGGCGCCGTCGGGGGCCTCTACAGTGAATTTCTCAATCTCTGTGCCGTCGGGCATGGTGCCAAAGGGGGCTTTGGTAATAGCGGGTATGGTGGCTTCGGGTTCACTCATGGTGTCGCTCTCCTGTTCTTTTTGGGCCTTTTCGGCCTCACAAGACATCAGAAGCAGGCATATGAATAGGGTAAGGGCGTGTTTCATCAGTCTCATTTTTGAAAAATATGGTAATACATTTCATTCCAGTTGAGGGTGTTCTTAAAGTCCCGCATGCGGGTGTCTTTGTCAATCACCACTAGTTCCACGCCTGCAATATCGGCAAGGTCTTCGATAAATTCGGTGGTGACGGGCTTGCTGAACACGGTATGGTGGGCACCGCCGCCGTGTATCCAGGCTTCTGCGGCTACCTCCAGGCTGGGCTGCGGGTCCCACAGCACGCGGGCGACGGGGAGCTTGGGCAGGTCGTGCTCGGGCTCTACGGCCTCCACCTCGTTTACGAGGAAGCGGAAGCGGTTGCCCATGTCTATGAGGGAGACGTTGATGGCGGGTCCGCTGCTGACGTTGAACACGAGGCGGGCGGGGTCGTCTTTACCGCCGATGCCGAGGGGGTGCACCTGACAGGAGGGTTTGCCGCTGGCAATGGAGGGGCATATCTCGAGCATGTGTGAGCCGAGTACGCGTGAGCGGCCGCTGCGGAAGTCGTAGGTGTAGTCTTCCATAAAGGAGGTGCCGCCCTCGAGGCCCTGGCTCATGAACTTGATGGCCGCGAGCAGGGCGGATGTCTTCCAGTCGCCTTCGGCCGCAAAGCCGTAGCCGGCTGCCATGAGGCGCTGGGCGGATATGCCGGGCAGTTGCTTGAGGTTGCCGAGGTTCTCAAAGGTATCGGTAAAGGCATGGAAACCGCCGTCTTCGAGGAAGGCTTTCAGCCCGAGCTCTATCTGTGCGGCGTCTTTCAGGTTCTGGCTGTTGCGCACGTCGTTTTCGATCACGTAGGTATCGGCATACTCCTGCACCAGCTTATCCACCTGCTGGGGGCTTACCTGGTTCACGAAGTGCTCCAGGTCGTTTATGCCATAGCCATTCACGGCAAAACCAAAGCGCATCTGCGCCTCTACCTTGTCGCCTTCGGTTACAGCCACCTGCCGCATGTTATCGCCTATGCGGGCTACTTTCATGTGCTGCAGGTAGTGCCAGCCGGCTGCCACGCGGCTCCAGGTGCCTATCTTCTGTATGGCGGCCTCGTCCTGCCAGTGGCCTACGACCACTTTGCGGCGCTTGCGCAGCCTGCTGGCCATAAAGCCGTACTCGCGGCCGCCGTGGGCGCTCTGGTTTTCGTTCATGAAATCCATGTCGATCTCGCTCCAGGGTATCTCGGCATTGTACTGGGTATGGAAGTGCAGTATGGGCTTGTCCAGGGCCTGCAGGCCGTTTATCCACATTTTGGCAGGCGAGAAGGTATGCATCCAGGTGATGACGCCCACGCACTTGGGTGAGTCGCTGGCCTCTTTGCAGGCCTTGTATATTTCGTCCGGGGTGGTCACCACGCCTTTGTCCTTTACCTGGCAGGGTATGGCACTGTGTGCGTGCAGGCTTTTGGCGATCTCGGCGGCATGGGTGGCCACGTTTTTGAGGGTTTCCTCACCGTACAGGTGCTGGCTGCCGGTAAGGAACCATATTTCGTATTGTTTAATGTCGGTCATTGGGTAATGGGTAAATGTTGGTGGACTTCTTCAAAGTCAGGTACAAAAGCAGCAATACCGCTTATATGGTCAAATTCGTTTGGTTTGTGGGTAGTGGTGATGACGATGACGCGACAGCCTGCGCGTGAGGCTGCCAGGGCGCCGGTGGGGGTGTCTTCAAACACGACACAGTCAGCAGGGGCCACACCGAGCCTTTCTGCCGCCTTGAGGTAGATCTCCGGGTCGGGCTTGCCCTTGCTTACATCGTCGGAGTGCAGCACCACGGGAAAGTACTCGCGCAGCACGAGGCCGTCCAGCACGAAGTCCACATTTTCCGGAGGGGCGGCCGTGGCTATGGCCATAGGCACCTCCTGCTCCTGCAGTGACCTGATCAGGGCCTCGGCGCCGGCTATCAGCCGCAGTTGCTTGCCGAAAATGTTGCGGTACATCTCCTCCTTTTGCCAGGAGATGGCCTGCCGCTCCTCGGGGGTGAAGCGGTCGCCAAACTCCCTCTCCAGTATCTCGGTGTTGATGCCGTGTATCTTCTCCTTCACCTCATCTATGCTCAGTATAAGGCCCTGCTTCTGCAGTATATGCTGCCAGGCCCGGTGGTGCACCATCATATTGTCTATAAGGGTGCCGTCCATATCAAATATTACTGCTTTCATTCCTGTCCGTAATAGGCTTTCGCGCCATGTTTTCTTTCGTAATGCTTTTTGATCAGCGCCTCCTTCAGCCGCGGGGCCTCCGGGTTTATCTGCAGTGTGAGGTAGGCCATGCGGGCCAGTTCCTCCAGCACCTTGCTGTTATACACTGCTTTCTGCGCATTTTTGCCCCAGGTAAAAGGGCCGTGGTTGCCTATGAGCACCATTTCCACCTCGGCGGGGTCCAGGCCCTTATCGGCAAAGCAGTCCAGTATCTGCTGGCCGGTCATATGCTCATAGTCGCCTGCTATCAGCTCGTCCGCCATTGGCGGGGCGCAGGGTATGTCACTGGTGAGGTGGTCCGCATGGGTGGTGCCGAATATGGGCACATCGCGCTGGGCCTGCGCCCAGGCTACGGAGTAGGTGGCATGGGTGTGGGATATACCGCCTATGTTCATCCATTTTTTGTATAAAAAGGCATGGGTTTTCGTATCGGAGGAGGGCCGCATGCTCCCCTCGACTACCTCGTTATCAAAGTCCACGATCACGATATCCTCCGGCTTCAGCGTCTCATACGGCACGCCGCTGGGCTTTATGGCAAATACGCCCTTTTGCCGGTCTACGGCGCTCACATTGCCAAAGGTGTACACTACCAGGTCTAGCGCGGGTAGCTGCATATTGGCTTCGTAGCATTCCTCTTTCAGGCTTTTATAGGCTGACATCTTCTGTTTCGGTTACAGGGGTGAGTGAATCCTCCACAAAGGCACCAAGCTGGCGGTACCGTGCGTAGAGCTTGTTAAAAATGGCGTGAGGCTGGGCCTGGGGCTGGTAGGTCTGCTCAAAGCCGTTGCCCATGGCCTGTATGGCCTGGTGCACATCGGGGTAGATGCCCGCCGCCACGGCCGCGTACATGGCGGCACCGAGTGCAGGGGCCTGCTCTGAGTTGGCGATCCGGATGGGCATGTTCAGCACATCGGCCAGGGTCTGCATAATGAAGCCCGACTTCTTCGCCACGCCGCCTATGCCTACCACCGTCTTTATGTGCACACCCTCCTGCTCAAAGCGCTCCACGATGCTGCGGGCACCGAAGCAGATAGCCTCTACCAATGCTTTGAATATATGGGGTGCGCCTGTGCCCAGGTTCAGGTTGGCTATGGCTGCCTTCAGTGCCTGGTTGGCGTCCGGCGTGCGCCGGCCGTTTACCCAGTCCAGTGCCACCGGGGCATGCTCGCTCAGGGGCAGCTTCTCGGCCGCCTGCGACAGCTTCACGATGAGCTCGTCCTTCAGCGCCTCCACTTTATCCGGCGACAGATCCAGGCCCTCAAGGTTCGTGAGCGGCCAGGCTACTATGTCGCGGAACCAGGCCAGCACATCGCCAAAGGCCGACTGCCCTGCCTCCAGGCCTATCATGCCGGGTATCACGGAGCCATCCACCTGTCCGCAGATGCCGCGCACCGTCTCATCGCCCACCACGTCCCTGGAGGACACAATGATGTCGCAGGTAGAGGTGCCCATCACGCGCACCAGCGAAAACTCCTCTACCTCAGCGCCAACCGCACCGGCATGGGCATCAAAGGTGCCCACCGCTACCGACACGTCCGTCGTAAGGCCCAGGCGCTCCGCCCACTCCGCGTTCAGCTTGCCCGCAGGCAGGTCAGAGGTATACGTCTCCTCGTAGAGGTTATTTTTCAGCGTCACCAGGTGCGGGTCCAGTTGCGCCAGGAAGTCATCCGCCGGCAGGCCGCCCCAGCTCTGGTGCCACATGGCCTTGTGCCCCGCCGCGCAGCGCGACCGCTTAAAGTCCTGCAGGCTCACATCCGTCAGCATAAAGGTCATGTAATCGCAGTGCTCCATCCAGGAGTGGCCCGCGGCCTTCACTGCCTCATCCTCACGGATCACGTGCAGTATCTTGGCCCAGAACCACTCGGAGCTGTATATGCCGCCTTCGTATTTGGTAAAGTCTGTGCCGCCCCAGCTCGCCGCCAGGCCGTTTATCTCATCCGCCTCCTGTATGGCAGTGTGGTCCTTCCACAGCACCACCATGGCGTTCGGGTTTTCCTCCATGCCCGGCTTCAGCGCCAGGCAGCGCCCTTCCGCATCTACCGGCAGCGGCGAGGAGCCGGTCGTGTCTATGCATATGCCTTTTACTGAGGCCGGGGCTACCCCCGCCTCCTTCACCACCTCGCGGATGGTGTATTCCATACCTTCTATATGATCAAGCGGGTGCTGCCTGAAGCGGTTAGCCGAAGCGTCGCAGTATCTACCCTCCTTCCAGCGGCGGTACCAGCTTACCTTGCTGCCCACCGTGGTGCCATCCTGTGCATTCACCAGCACCGACCGCACACTGTCTGTGCCAAAGTCCAGGCCTATTACGTATTTTTCACTCATGATTTCGGGTCTGTTGATACCCTCAAGATAAGGAATATTTCTCAACAAGTGTACAACGTACATTTATAAATTTTAAAATAGTCCCCGCAGACAAAAAGCCCGCTCACGTCTTTTGAGCGCATAAATCCCTGTATCTACTGCTTTAAGTGTGTTTTTTACACTTTAAGGAACGGGGGGATTGGGGCAGGAAATTTTTTGAGGTGAAGAAAACTTAATGAGCCATTCCCGGGCGTGAACGGAGTTCGCTGACCCGGGATCCCCCGGCTACTTGTATAATGCCAGCTTAAAGTGACCTTGGGAGAGTGCTTGAAAGGTAGGGGTGAGTGACGGTATACAGTAGCAGGATAATGTGGGCGTGCCCCGCTTACCAGCGGGTCGGGCTTTCGCCAGTCGCCTCTCCTACGTCGCGGCTCCAACAATGGCTCTATCCCTCACGCGGCATAGTCCGGCTAAAGGCATAGCAGCGCCATCAGCATTAAAAAGCAGAGCCGAAACCCTGCCTTGATACATCCCCCGGACGGGACTATCGCTTTCTAATTTTACATTCTACGCCTGCCTCCGTTGGTTACCGGATTTACAACCCCTGGAAGCCGGGATTTTACTATCGCCCGGTCTCTTGTGCTCCGGAAGGTGGACTTACTGTGCTGCTTTTGATAAAGGACTTGGCACTGTTTCATGAGGCGTTAAAAAAATCCTCCCAGCGAGGCGCTAAGAAAAGAAAACTGTTTGAGGGCTTGGCTGCATAGCAGCAAAACAGATGAAGACAATCAAGCCCGAGAGCGTCCACTCCGGGTTTTTTCTTTTTAGGGAAGCGAAAAGGGTTCTACCCCCATGATTCTCCTCAACTTCATCTCCCCCTCCGCCAGCCAAAAGGCGTCCAGGACGGCTGGAACTGCAAAGGCCTCATCTCCGAAAAAGGCCAAAAGAAACAGGCTTTCTACATTCTAAAGGAGTATTATGAGGGGAGGGAGTAGGTTGTGGCTGATTTCTTTAATCATAAATTACAAGAAATAGTTACATCAAAACCACTAAAATAAACAAATAATGGCAGCTTTAAGAACCAAACGTTATATTGCATCCAGTTTGATTACTGAATGAATTCTAAAAATAGCTCAAAGAATTGATTGGAAGATAATATTCAAATGATTTAATAAGTATATGTTAAAGACAGAATATGGAAGTTTTGATGGGGATAAATGGGAACGTTTATGCCAAATCTGTTTTAAGCATAAATATGAAGAACAGGTTTACCTGGAAATGAAGGCGTCACCTGGGGATTACGGTATTGAAGGATTCACTAGGACAGGTAAAGCATTTCAATGCTACTGTCCAAATGAACACTATACCAAAGATGAACTTTATAAAAAACAATTAAAAAAAATCACGGATGACCTTAATAAACTTAAAATATATGAAAAACAATTAAAAAAAAGGCTAGGAGACACTTTAATAAAGCGTTGGTATTTTGTCACCCCAGAATACAGCAAAAATGAAATAGTTGCTCATTCTACAAAAAAAAGAGACGAACTTAGAAAGTTAAAATTGTCAATAATAGACAATAATAATTTTGAAGTTATTCCTACAGATATCGACTTTTTATCACCCTACCTCTCTACAGCTCTAGGTATTACTAATCATAAATTAGACATTTCTCCAAACAAACCTGTAAGTGAGGAAGAGGGCTTAGTTTGGAAAGGGAAAGAGATTTCGTTAGTAGAAAACGCTCAAAGAAAGCATCAATTACGCTTTCCCTCTCATACTAATGGCATAGAAAGAAAAGTTGATATTTTAACTGAGAAAAGTATAAAACACTTCTTAAATGGCAATTTTTTACTAAATAAGTGGGAAAATGATTATCCTGAAGATTTTGAAAAATTTCTTAGGATAAAAAGTCAATTCGAAGAGAAAGTAATTGAGATTTGTATATTTCCCACAGACAATAATAATGGGAGGTTAAATGAGATAGAATCTTCTTTATTTACCAAGGTCAAAGACAACTTCCCATTTTTAGAAGATACCATGATAACTAATTTATGCAATCAAGTAATGGCTGATTGGATCATGAGGTGCCCGATTGACTTCGAATAATATGGAAGAAATAAAAAACATCTCCTTCAGCAAAAAGCCAATTCCATTGCCTGCTGACTATAGGCCAATGTATAAAATTGCCCAGATAGTTCTTATCCTAAAATCTGTATGCCGTGGGAACACAGCAAAACTAATAAAACTACATCTATTTTCTTGGGCTTTAAAAAGTCAGAATAATAGAGAAGAACTTATGAACTTAATTTCTAGTAATTTTGAATCTGATTTTTCTGTATGGGGAATTGAACCATCTTTGAATAGAGCAGTACATTTTGCAGTTGCAGAAAAAATTTGTGAATACTCAAAGGGGTCCTATAAGCTAACTAAGAAAGGAGAGAATTTCTACAAAATCATAGAAGCAGACGCAGAAATATTAAAAATTGAAAAGGAGTTTTTAGCGCAAATTGGAAAAAGTAAAGTCACTGATAGTAAGCTTCTTGAAATAACTTCTAAATGGACATTATTTAATGATAAAAATTAACGCAATAAAATTTGAAGTAAATACATCCGCTGGATTATTTGGAGGCGAATATTATTTTACCTCTGGTCTCAATATTGTCAGAGGTGATAATACATCAGGGAAAAGTAGTTTTTTTCAAGCAATCCTTTATTGCTTAGGGCTGGAAGAATTGATAGGTGGTAAAAATGAAAAAACTATGCAATCCGTTTTAAAAGATGTAGTTGAATATCCGAAAGGTGATTTTCACAATGTCTTACAATCAAGCATCCAATTAGAAGTAGAAAATGACCTAGAAAAGATAATCACTCTACGTAGAAGTGTTAAAAACACCTCTAAAAGCCCTAAATTAATTGATGTTTTCGAAGGGCCCGTACTTACATCGAAAAATAATATAATTGAAGCCAAGCCTATGTATATACATGACAAAGGTGGAGCTTCTAACGAAGAATATGGGTTTCATCTTTACCTAGAAAATTTTCTAAACTGGAAGTTACCCAACGTTTTAAGTAAACTTGGAGAATCAAGAAAATTATATCTTCAACAGGTTGCTTCGAGCTTTATAATCGAACAAAAATCTGGATGGTCAGATTTTTTTGCAACGATGCCACATTATGGCTTAGCCAATAAAGAGGCTAGAGTTATTGAATTTATACTCGATTTAGATGTATATGAAAATCAAAAAAAGCGTCAGCGTGTAAATGCAGATAAACGTAAAATTGAATCAAATTGGGAGACAATTTATGATCAACTTCTAAAACTAGCTGAAAAAGGCGGAGGGAAACTTGTAGGGCTGGAGGCAAAACCTACAATAATAAATAACCCTAATTCTATTAATATTTTAATACTCTATAACGATTCCTTTATTAACATTTCTGAATATATAGACATTTTAGAGACTGAATTAGAATCCATCGAAGGTAAAGAAATACCATCAGTTTTAGATAAAATAAATGAAAATGAAAAAAAGTTAGAAGAGTTAAATGAAAAGGTTAATCAGCATACCATCACTTATGAGTTGATATCTACAGAGATAAATTTTGACAAAGAGAAGCGCGGAAGATATGATACTCAGCTAGAGTTTTTGAATGAAGAATTGAGGAAAAATCAAGGAGCACTAAAAGTAAAAAAGCTAGGAGCTGAAATAAATCTTAGCGTATCAAACGATAGTTGTCCAACCTGTTATCAACCTATTAAACCTTCTTTATTGCCTCAGGATATTACCGAAAATCCTATGGGAATAGAAGAAAATATTTCTTTCATCGAGGCTCAAATTAAAATGTTAGATGTATATGTAGAAGGAGTTGATTTTAAAATAGATCAAAAGAAAAAAAAGCAAGTTATTTTACGTAAACAATTATCTGAATTAAGGGAAGAAATCAGGAATATTAAAAAGGAATTAATTTCTGACGATAGACTTCCTTCTGAGATAGAAATTGAAAAGAAAATTAATATTAGAAAAAAGATTGAATTTTATAGTAAATACTTAGAAGATGTCACACAATTAATCAATAAAATATCAGACCTATCTATTGAGCACAAAGAGGTTTTAGCAAAGTTTAAGAACCTTCCTAAAGATTATCTATCTCATCTTGATAGAAAAAAAATCGGGAAATTAACCAATGAGTTCAGAAGAATTCTAAACAAAGTAAATTACACTAGTAAAACAACCAATAACTTGTATATCTCTGAAGACACTTATTTACCTATTGCCAATGAAACATTGGAAAATGGAGAAATAAAGTCATATAATATAAGATTTGACTCCTCGGCAAGTGATTTTGTGCGCTGTATTTGGGCTTATACATGTGGCCTATACAAAGTTTCTAAAGAGTTTGAAGGCAATCACCCTCGACTATTAATGTTTGATGAGCCAAAACAGCAAGATATCGCTTTAGAAGATTTTCATAAATTTCTTGCAGAATTATCTGCTTATGAGCATGGTCAAATTTTAGTTTTTGCATCTTTTGAAAACTCAGATAAGTCATTTGCCTCTGCTACAACGGGAATAAAGTTTAATTTAAACGTTATAGAAGGTAGGTTAATTAAACCAATACCCAACTAAACACCCTAATGACATAAGTATTCACTCGTGCCAAACAGGCAGTATCGACAGTCGATCCATCCTGCAATTATAGTCCGAGTACATACTCGAACTATGTGGAATTTACTTTCTGCATAAAACCTACTCCCTCAACAACCTAACCTCATACACCCCTCCGGCGATGGAGCCGGGGGCGGCCTGGAATTTGACGGTTATTTGCTCTGACCTGAGTGATTCGGGGATCGGGTAGTCCACGGTATAGAACTTGTCAGAATTGCCTTTCATATCCACCTCGCTGAGTAGCTGGTCGTTGATGAGGATGGTGAACTGCCGGTCTTTGTCTGCGCCTGAGTAGGTGATGCGGAGGGTGCTTCCCTCCTGCCCCGGGTTATTGAGCACGTAGCTGAACCAGCCGCTGGCGTGGCGCCAGTAGCGGCCTTCGTAGATACCGGCCTCCGTCTGCTGGCCCTGGAACTGATGGTCGGACTCAGGCTGTTGCTCTCCGGTGGCCACCATGTCCACCGTCTTGGCCTGCAGCGCCAGCATGGCGCGCTCCTTCTCCTCCAGTTCTTTCAGTTTTTCCTGCTTCTCCTCCTCACTGTATACCGGCCAGTACATCATGTAGCGCGCATCGTGTATGGTGTAGAAGGGCACCAGGCTAAGGTCTTTCCCGTCCGTATTCTGCACCAGGCCATCGAGGGAAAAAGTCATAGGCCCTGTTTGCGTTAGGGATTCCGCCAGTCCCGTGGTATCGTCAGTGACCAGGAAGGGAGCTTCATCCAGCGGGTAGAACCTGCCCGAGGCCACATGCGCCATACGGCTGGCATCTGCAAAGAGGCCGGTGAGGCCCGCCGTGTCCGTCACCGCAGACAGCAGCACCGGCCCATGCAGGAAGGAGGCATAGGGTGAGCCATCCGGCAGAAACTCGGCATACGTTTTCATAGGCAGGCTCAGGGCTATCTCGTCGCCGTTTTGCCACTTGCGGTTTACCACCAGGTAGCCCTTGCCATTGCTTTCAGCCTTTACATTCCGGCCATTCACCTGTACGGTCATTGGCCCACGCAGCCAGGCAGGCTGACGTAGTAACACCTTAAAGCGCGAAGGCTTATCCATCTCAAACTGCAGCCGGGTACCTTCCTCTTCCGGAAAACCGGTCTGCTGGGTAATCGTCATGCCTCGCTCCTTCCAGTGTAGTTCCGAGGGAATGAATAGATTGACGTACAGATCATCGCCGCGGTGAGCGTAGATAAGTTCACCGTATTTGCCATGGTTTTCGAGGCCTGAGCCTACGCAACACCAGAAGCTCGTCTCCGGCCGGGAGTAGACACGGTAATGCTGCGGGCGGATGGGCGTGAAGTACACAAAACCGCCCTCAGGATGCTGCGAGGAAAGAATGTGGTTATAAAGTCCACGCTCGTAAAAGTCTATGTATTTAGCCTCCGATTGCTGTTGATACAGCATGTTGGACAGCCTCAGCATATTATACGTATTGCAGGTTTCAGGCCCCTGGTTCGTCTCCACCATGGAAGAGAAGTCATCCTTCGGGTTGAAGTGCTCGCGCACGCTATTACCGCCAAAGGCAATGCTCCGCTCGTTTACCACATTATCCCAGAAGTAAGCAGCAGCATCGTGCCAGGCACTGCTATCCGCCAGCTCCGCGACCCGCTGGAAACCAATCACCTTAGGTATCTGCGTATTCGCATGCATACCCGTCAGTTCGTCATTATGCTTTTTGAGGGGATAAAGGATCTTACGGTGAGAATATTGCTCCGCCAGCGTCAGATACGCCTCCTTACCCGTCACGGCATAGGCATCGGCAAACACCTCGTTCAGCCCCCCGTGTTCACTCACCAGCATTTCCTGTATCTGCGCATCGCTCAGGTTTTCGCTCAGCTCTACAAACCAGTCCGTCAGCTCCAGCCAGATCGTTTTCGCCTGCTCACTTCCGGCTACCTGGTACGCATCACGAAGACCGGCCAGCAGCTTATGAATGTTGTAAAGGGGCACCCACTTTTCATTCAGGGAAAAGCCCCCCGCGCGGATATTGCCATTGCGTATTTCCTGCCACATCTCCTGCCCGCCGGGTATGCCGCCCACGTAGCCGTTGCCGTTTGCCTCTTGGCAGCGCTGCAGTTCATCCAGCATGTAGTCCAGCCTGTCTTTCAGCGCCTTATCACCCGTAGAGGCATACATCAGCGCCAAAGCAGAAAGGTAATGCCCGCCCGTGTGGCCATTTAGCCCGGAGTTTTCCCAGTTTTCGTACAGCGGCGCCTTCGGCTCCAGCCCTGCATCTATCAGAAAGGGCGCCAGCAACCGATCCGGATCCAGCGCCAGCATATACGCCTTATCCGTCTCCTGTGCCCTCCGGAAAGGACTCTCCAACAGCCGTACATCCTCCAGCGGAAAGGTCCCTACAGACGACTGCGCCAGAGAAACAACAGGTAATAACAGGCCTAAGGCAAAGCAAAGATTCTTGAGCATGAAGGGGTCGTTTATTCCAATAAGTGTACAAGGTACAATTTAAGGAATTATGCGTAGTCTCTATATTTCTAAAGCTTAATTTGTTAATTGCAGTCACTATTTTCAAAATTTAATTTTAATTCAGTCGCTATGAGTAAAGAAAAATTACAACTCAAAAATCTCACTATATCTAGTTTTATAACCCAAAGTGAATCCAGCACTCAAAAAGGAGGTGTTTCACTAACTTCATGTGATGTCATAAATGAAAGCAGATGCTGCTTGTATGTCACAATAAAAACTGATAAGTGTAATTCAAAATGTGCTTGCCTTTGATTAGCTAAGTTAGCCAAGTTGGTGTGAGGAAATTCTCGCACCAACTATTAATGATAAATACGAATTGTACTTCGCGAATGCAGTAACTCAGGTACGATCTCTGAAATCAGGCAGTAAAAAATTCCTTCCCCGGGGGGAAGGTGGCTGCGGAGCAAATGCATCATTAAAATACATGCCCCTGAAAATTAACTCTCAAGAGTCTCAGCCAAATCTTTCTTCGCAGACGGAAGGGGTTCTCCCTGTCTACTTGCAGTATGCTGTCTTAAAAGCGCCCTTTTAGCAAAATATAGATTAAATGTCATCATACTGCATCGTTACTATCCTGCCAAACGACGTATACCTTTTTGCCAAGCACGCCCCTCTCCCGGCTGGCTTAGATTATTGTAGCCGAATACCTGCCCTGATACATCCCCCGGACGGGACTATCGCTTTCCAAATACACACCCTACGCCTGCCCCCTTCGAAGTCAGCATTTTCACTATCGCCCGGTCTCTTGTGGTCCGGAAGGGGGACTTAATTTCTGCATGGGAATGTTGCTAGATGTTGGGAATTATAAAAAGAAACTCGGCCTTGCAGGTTGGGGCGTTAAAAAATCCCCTCTAACTACCGCGAGGCTATGTCTCGGATGAAATCTTGTGGTTGAAATTAATGCGAAGTTGTACTTCGCAAATGCAGTGAAGCCGATATAAACTGCAAAACCTGCAGCATGCAAGGCCAAGTTCAACTTGGCGGAAATGGCTACCACGAAGTGCAACTTCGCGGTAGTGAAAAATCTAAAACTCTAACCGGTATTATATTTCACTCCACCCTCTCCACTCCTTCCACCGTCTGGACGATCTCCTGCATGGTGCCGTCTTCGTTGAAGTGGAGGCGGTCGATGGAGACGGAGCGGCGGAACTCGCCGCCGTTGGGGAGGCTGCCGGTGTGGTAGATGAAGTACCAGGCGCCTTTATATTCTACTACTGCCTGGTGGTTGGTGGGTGAGTTGGGCACTGTGTCATTCAGGCGGCCCTGGTAGGTCCAGGGGCCTTCGGGGCTGTCGGCCATGGCGTAGTCGATCACTTCGGGGAACTGGGCGGAGTAGGTCAGGTAGTATTTACCCTGGCGTTCGAACAGCCAGGGGCCTTCGGTGAAAGCAGGCAAGTCTAGGGTGTGGATGGGGCCATCCAGTTCGGTCATATTATCTTTCAGTTTGGCGTATTTGAGCACCGTATTGCCCCAGTACAGGTAGGCACTACCGTCCTGGTCTATGAATACGGCCGGGTCGATATCGTCCCAGGCGATGTCGGTGTGGGTGGTCATGTCATTCGTGATCAGCGCTTCGCCTACCGCATCAGTATAAGGTCCGAGGGGGTGATCTGCCACAGCTACGCCAATGGCCTTGCCGGGAATGTCTTTATGTTCTGCGGTTATGTACCAGTAAAATTTGCCGCCTTTCTCCACTACATGAGCGGCCCAGGCCTGCCCACTAGCCCACCCGAAGTCTGCCACCTGCAGTCGCGCGCCGTGGTTGGTGTAGTTCATCATATCGGTGGTGGAAAACACATACCAGTCGTTCATTACAAAGCCCTCTCCCCCGGCCTCCTGCTCATCATGCCCGGTGAAGATGTACAGGGTGTCGTTATGCACCAGTGCGGCCGGATCGGCCGTGTACATGTCCCGGAATACCGGGTTTCCTGCATGGGTCTGTTCCGGTGTCTGGGGCTGCGGTGATGCCGGTTCCTCCTCTGCTGAAGTACCGGAATTACAAGCCGTGAAGCCAATTAAGCTTATCAGTAAACAGGATTGTATGAGGTACTTACATATCATGTCCATATCTTCTTCATTTAAAAAATAAAAGGTGGGCCGCACCCGGCCCACCTTTTTCGGGTTACACAAAAGCATATTTTTGTAGAGAGTAGATCGTGTGATAATTATCACTGGACTGCCTTGCCTCTGACTTTTCATACTTTTTGCTTGATCAAAAAGTAACAAAAAATCAAGGCTGGGTCCCCTTCGCCTAAAATGTCTTCCATTCATCTAAAAAGAAAAAACTCGGTCTTCGTACCTCAGACCTCAAACAGTTTTCTTTTTTAACGCTTCATTTCAAACATTTCTTAACGGCTCTGGGAACAAGGCCGAATTATGATACGCTCACAGGTTACCAGCCATTTTAGGCCAGGTACTTTCTCGACTTAAGTAGGCGTTTATAGACTGAAAGCCTTATACTACTAAGTAGTTAATAAATCTACTTTTCGGCCAAAAGATGGAGACCTCTTGCAGAGCGCCCACCAGGTAACGCCCTATCGCTTGTCCCGGGATAAGTGATTAAATAACTTACCTCCTCTGCATCTTCTCCGTAAAGGTCCCTCCCTGGTTTTCGCACTTCAGCAGGTAGAGGCCAACGGGGAGCTCTTTTACTGATACGGTGGCAGAACGACCGGTAAAGTTGCCGCTTAGCATGACTTTACCCGCTGTATCGTACAACGTATAGTCCGTGCTGCCTTCCATCTCACCGCCCAGGTCAATGTTCAGTTGCTCGCTGGTGGGGTTAGGGAATACGCGGGCGGTCGCCTCTGCCAGTTCCGGCTGGCCTTCTGCGAGGCGGCTGCCACTTACCGCTTCAAAGCGGAATTGCTGGTTGGTACCGCCGGTACCGGGCCACTGCACAGCATTCGCCCCGTCATCAGATGAGAAGCTCAGGATGTCCACGTACTTGCCACTGGCACGTGAGCGGATGCCGTAGTAACCGCCTCCCCTGTCTACCAGGTCCCATTTCTGGCAATCGTTATTCAGCCAGCTCCATATCTGTACGTTAGCAAGGTCATCGCTGCTACAGTTCGTCACATCCAGCGCATGGCCGGGTGCCGTGAGTGGCGAAAGGCGCCAGCCGCTTCCGGTGTTCGTTACCGTCCATTTCTGGCAGTTGTTGTTCAGCCAGCTCCATTGGTTTACGTTCGTTCCATCTGCGTTGCCGCATCCCGCTACGTCCAGTACCTTATTGCTATGCCGCGCCACAATGCGGTACGTACCTCCCGAGACAATACCACCTCCGCTGGAGGGAGGGCTGCCAAGGTAGGGCCAGCCACCACTAAAGCCGAAATCTGATCTGACCCGGAGTTTGGCATTGCCATTATCATTCGCATCGTAAAAGTGATAGGTTAGCCGGCTGAAACTGTAGCCAAAGTGCCCGGGGCCTACCTCGTTACCGCTTCGGTTGGGCAGGAATACGCGCTCGCCGGTGTAGGGGCCGCGAATGTTGGTGGAGCGTGCCACTACCATGTAGTACGAGCTGTTTACCCCATTGCAGCAAAGTCCTCTCTGGTAAAACAAGTAGTAGTAGCTGCCGTTTTTGATCAGTCCGGGGCCTTCTACGTTGCCGTCTACCAGGTGCGTAGAGCCGCCGATTGGTTTACCCGTGCTGGTGCTGAGCTCGATAATGTCGATACCGCTTTGCCAGTTACCCCAGCTCATGTATAGGCGGCCATTGTCTAGCAGCAGGGCGGGGTCTATGGCATTATTGCCGGCCACTACCATGCCCCGGTCCGTCCAGGGACCAGCAAGGTTGGTAGCTGTAGCCACTCCTATAGCCGCCGGGGCACCATTGCCCGCGCAGGAGTAGTAGAGAAAGTACGTGCTTCCGATCTTGATCACATCAGGTGCCCAGAAGAAGCCCCGGAAGCCATCTACATAATTATTGATCCAGGACGGCCACTGGCCTATCGGAAAAGGCGTAGGCTCCGGGCGCCAGTTGGTAAAGTCACGGTTACTGGACGACATGGCCCATACCCCGTCACCTGTAGTAAATATCCAGTAGCGGCCATCTACATTCTGCACCATGGTAGAAGGGTCGTGACTGGGTGGGTACTGGGCTTGTGCCACAGAAAGGGTCAGCAGCATGAGCAATACACTCAGTGCAGCCCTGCTTAAAAGATGATAAAAAGTACAGTCTGGTCTCATAGGGTTTACGTTGTATACCGTTAGGGTATGGACATAGCTGTGCCTGTAAGCCTTAGCATGCAGGCCATGAATATCATATACCGTGGTATGGTTAAAATAATATTATACGTGCGGCTCTCTTATAAATGTTTAAATAAGCCTTTATATTAAAAAAATGCTCTTTTTATGTCTGTTTCATATAATGATATATACCTATACCATTATTTCAGAATATTATCATCTATTACCGGCCAGCCTTCATCGTCCCATTTCATTTCGCCTATTATAAGTTTCGGGCTGCCATTATCATTCATATCGTAGCCGTGGAAAACGAGGTAGTCTGTGTCATCAAACGTATAAGCACTGTTATGGCCTACCCCGGCCCACCTGTCGTCTCCTTCCACTACCAGCGTACCACCCCCGTCGGCCATGCTTTTCCCTTCCTTGTCCAGATAGGGCCCGGTCACATCGTCTGATCGGCCCACTACCACCTTGTAGGTGCTGTTCTTGCCCCGGCAGCAGTAGTCCCACGACACAAAGAGGTAGTACATGGAGTCTTTTTTAAAGATAAAAGGTGCCTCCAGGGCCGCATCGCCCGGCTCCTTGTCATCCAGGAAGTCGCTGCGCTTACGTCGTGCAATGGTGTGCCACTCTTGAGGCTCAGCCAGGGCCGTACGCTTAGGAATAAGCTTCACCAGCTTTAGTCCCTCCCAAAAGGACCCGAACGACATCCATGGGTAGCCATTTTCATCCACTATAATGTTCGGGTCAATGGCATTCCACAAGTCACGGTTAGGTACAGACTGAAGGATCATGCCCTGGTCTTCCCACTTGTAGGCGGGATCTTCCGGGTCCAGGGTTGTATTGGTTACCAGCCCTATAGCGGAGGTGTTTTTGGCAAATGAGCTTACCGAGTAGTAGAGATAGTATTTACCATCATAATACGATATATCAGGCGCCCAGAAGTGGCCGCGGAAGTCGCTGACAGCTTCAGTCGTCCATGCCGGGGCCTCATCGAATACCGGCTTTTCTTCCTTCCATTCTTTCATATCCGTTGATGAAAACATGGAAATGCCGCGCCCGGTACAGAAGAGGTAATAGGTACCATCCTCTTTGATCATAACCGGATCATGCACACGCAGGTCAAGCGACTGAGCGCGAACAGTAATTGCCACCAGGCAAAGTATCGATAGTAAAATTAGTCGTTTCATTCACCTACTTTTTTACCCCAGATCGTCGTTCCTTCTTCATTTAGTCCGGTAAAGAGAATGGTGGAAGCTACTTCGTTTTCCCAGTCACGGCCCCGCTCTACATACACCTTATCCGTGAAGGCACCGCCCCCCCAGCTTAGGGTGAGCCATGGGGCTTCGTATGACCAGGTATTGGCATTATCGCCATTGATGGTGCCGCCTGCATCCAGGGTGATGGTGACTGACTGCTGGAAGTCAGGGTTTGTCTGTGTCTCAGCAAATCCGGGCACTACGTTGTAGCCAAAAACAATCTGCTCCCAGGTACCCGGCAGTTCGCTTTCTTCCACGGCTGTTTCTTCCTCATTGGCATAGCGCTGCGGCGACACGATGGGCCACCCGTCTTCTGTCCAGAACACCTGCCTCACATGAAGCACCATAAAAAACCTGTCTATACCAGGCCTGCCCTGGTGGGCCATAAAGTACTGCCCGTCCTTTTCGAATACGGCGGGGTGCGATACGCCCTGCCAGCCGCTATGATTCTGGAAGCGATAGGGTGCCAGGATCATGGGCTGGTTATCGCTGAATTCGTTCAGGTTGTCCCCGTTAAAGTCGTAGAAAGGGCCGGTAGGGCTTTCCGAGCGGCCCACACGCACATTATACTTGGTTTCCAGCCAGTCGTAAGCAATGAACAGGTAGTACATGCCCTCTTCTTCATTGTAGATGATCTCCGGCCCCTCGATGTTGCCATTGATGGTATTGCCGCTGAAGCCGCGGTGGGCTACGCGCTGCCCGATGTCGCCTTCGGTGGCGGCCAGGCCGGTGGCAGGATCCAGCTCCATCATGTAGATGCCGTCCCACGAGGAGCCGTAATACATGTACTGGTTGCCACTCTGGTCTATAATAATGCTGGGGTCAATGGCATTGGTATGAGTCGAATTATCTCCCTGGGAGGTCACCACCAGGCCGCGTTCCACAAAGGGCCCCATGGGGCTATCGGAAACGGCCAGCCCTATGGCACTGAGCCGCCCCACATTAGAGGCCAGGGAGTAGTACACACGGTACTCACTGCCTACCTGTATGGCATAAGGGGCCCACAGGCTATTATTAGGTGTACCCCCGTTCTGCCGGATGTAAGTAGCACCGGCGGTAGGAATAGCATTAAACACCCAGCCTACGTACTCCCACTCTACCAGGTTGATACTCCTGCGGATCTGAAGTCCGGGCCTGATGGTATGCCCATAGGATACATCCGTGCTGTAAGAATAAAAAAAGTCGCCCGCATCCATCACATAATCACGCGCATCGATGACCGAGGGGTCGTGCGAATTATAGTGCATCCAGTCGTACACCTGTGCGGCGGTGGCCAGGTGGCCGTAGGTATCGGGCAGGCGGGAAAAGTCAATGGGCCCGTCACCCAACTCAGTGGTATCCGGCCTCTCGCCGCCTCCCGGCGTGGGATTAGGAGCAGGTTCGATCTCCTCCTCTCCGCAGCCGGCAGCCAGCCAGCCAAAGCAAAGCAGCAGGCTGAATACAGTTATCCAACGTTGATAAGATTTGAGAATGGTTTTGGGTTTAACAGGCATAGGGTTTATTCAACTTTTAGCACAACTACTGAAAAGGGTGGTAACTGCAGGGTCATACTCTCCCCTTTCCGTTTAAAATCCTTATAAGCTACAGGCTGCACCTTGTCCGGATTATCAAAGGTATTATGGTCTGTGAGGTTGGCAGCTTTGAGTATGGTACCGGACACCTTTTTGTTATCCGTGCCGCGCAGGTTTACGGTCACCTCCTGTGCCTCATCAGCATCTATATTCACCAGTGAAATATGGATAGCACCCTCTTCATTCACAGAAGCAGAACCGGACACAGCCGGCAGGCTTTTGCCTTCAAATTCATACTGCGCACCGGAGGATATACTCAGCGGCAGCAGGGTCGCATCCTGGTGCACATTATACATCTTCATCACATGGTAGGTAGGCGTTAGCAGCATCTTCTCATCTTCCGTGAGAATGACCGCCTGCAGCACATTGATAGTCTGCGCCAGGTTAGCCATACGCACACGGTCAGCGTGATTATTGAAAATGTTCAGGGTAGTACCCGCGATCATTGCATCACGCATCGTATTCTGCTGGTACAGGAAGCCGGGGTTAGTACCCTCTTCCACGTTGTACCATCCGCCCCACTCATCCACTACCAGCGCAATGCGCTTCTCAGGGTCGTACTTGTCCATGATGGTGCTGTGGCGGGTCACAAGCTCTTCCATGCGCAAGGCCGTCTCCATGGTACTGAAATACTGGGCTTCGCTAAAGCCGGTAGCCGGGCCTTTTTCATTCCATTCCACAAAAGAATAGGAATGCAGGGCCACGCCCTCTATCAGGTGCTTGGGAATGTCCCGCATCAGCACCTCCGTCCAGTGGTAATCGGCCACATTGGCCCCACTGGCAATCCGAAACAGGTTGCTGCTGTTAGACCAGTCCGTCATAAACGTGGCGTACTGCTTATACAGGTTAGCATAGTACTCCGGCGTCATATTGCCGCCGCAGCCCCACATCTCATTGCCTACGCCCCAGTAGGTAACCTGCCAGGGCTCTTCGCGCCCGTTTTCGCGGCGCAGGTCAGCCATAGGGCTGGTGCCGTCATGGTTCACATACTGTACCCAGTCGGCCAGCTCTTTCACCTCACCACTACCTACGTTAGCCGCCAGGTAAGGCTCAGCATCCAGCATTTCGCACATGTTCAGAAAGTCATGCGTACCGAAGCTGTTATCTTCCGTTACCCCTCCCCACCATTGGTTTACGATTGTCGGACGGTCTTCTTTAGGGCCAATACCGTCCATCCAGTGGTACGTATCGGCAAAACAACCTCCTGGCCAGCGCAGTACGGGTACCTTCAGATCCTTCAGAGCTTCCACCACATCATTACGCACCCCATTCGTATTAGGTATTTCGGTATTGTCATCACCTACGTAAAAGCCCCCGTATATGCAGCGGCCAAGGTGCTCGGCAAAGTGTCCGTAGATGTTCTTATTAATAGTTGGGCCGCCCTGGTCGGCATTGATATGTACCTGCACCTGCCTTGCGGACAAGCTACCGGCACCCAGGCATAATAATATAGCTAAAAGATAACGGGTCATCTATATGTTAATTTTTTATAATGAAAACCCGGTGATCAGTTCACCAGGTCTTTATAGCCTACTCTGAATACGGTGAGTGAATGAGGAGCAACGGATACCTCAAACTGATCACCTTTTACCTTTATCTCTTCTTCAGATGGACTTAGCTGCTTAGGATTCTCGAAAGAATTCACCTGCTGCATGTTGTCACTATGCAACACCAGCTTCTTCCCTTTGCGCTGCAGGCCATTTACGCCGGAAACGTCAAAGGTGATAGCCTGCTCAGCATTATTGACATTCACCACCTTGAATATCAGCTCTTTCGCCTCCTCATCCTTAGCGGCAGTGGCATACATCCCTTCCTGCCCCGTAATAGCCTGGCTCTCATCAGTCAGTTCCAGCACATGCGTTCCGCGATTGGTGGAAAACAGCTTCTGCACGTAGTAGTTGGGCGTTCCGTAAGCCTCAAGGTTATTAAACCAGATCAGGTCCGGTGTCCACTGCCAGCCATCTGCATGCGCAAACAGCGGCGCATAAGAGGTTAGTTGGACTACCTCCGCATTTCTCTCGAGACCCGTCATAAAGGCCGCTTCTGAGAGCGCGCAGTTCCAGTTATTCTTATTATCCGGGCTGGCTATGGCCACGCTCTGGGCCGCATACTCGCCTGCGAATATCTTCGGCCCGTTACGGTCATACTTGTCGTAGCGGTCGGCATTTTCAAGGAACCACTCCGGGTTACGGTAGTAGTGCTCATCTATGATCTCCGCATTCAGCTTTTTCAGCTCTGCCATACCATAGTCAAACATCTCCCCATCAGGGTAAGGTCCGCTGCCGGATACAATGATCATATCAGGGTACTGGCTTTTGATGGCCTTCTCAAATTCCTTGTAGCGCTTAATGTACTCAGGGCCCCACTGCTCATTGCCTATGCCTATGTATTTCATGTTGAACGGCTCCGGGTGACCCATGTCAGCCCGTAGCTTACCCCATTCAGATGATACAGGGCCATTGGCAAACTCGATCAGATCCAGCGCATCCTGCACGTAAGGGTCCAGTTCGTCCATCGGCACGAGCTGAGCCGTGTTGAACTGGCAGGCCATGCCGCAGCTAAGGATAGGTAGCGGCTCGGCACCCAGGTCTTCGGATAACTGAAAGTACTCGAAAAAGCCAAGCCCGAAGCTCTGAAAGTAGTCCGGCGTAGGCCGGTGATCGAACTCCGTGTTCCAGCGGTTTATAAGCGTGAAGCGATTTTCGATATCGCCTACCGTCTTCTTCCACTGGTACCGTCTGTCCAGGGTGCGGCCCTCCACTATGCAACCACCGGGAAACCGGAGAAAGCCGGGGTCAAGATCAGCCAGCAACTGCACCAGGTCCTTCCTTAGCCCCTGGGGGCGGTTCTTCCATGTATCCGCCGGAAACATAGAGACCATGTCCAGGTCTACTGTACCCGTTCCCTCAAAGGCGATCTCCACATGACCCTTCATGGCCGTACCATTAGCGGTAATGGCAGATTCGTACTTATTCCAATCACTACCGCTAAGGCTGACGGTGGTACGGCCGAGCTCCTGTCCTGTAGAGTCTTTCAGCATGACATTCAGCGAGACATCCCCTTCCATTACACGGGCCATAAGGCTCAGGTTGTATTGGCTGCCTTCCCTGATGCCCATGCCGCGGTAGCCCGAGTTCGTCAGGCGGTAGCCATTCTCAGCCTTTACATCCACACGGAGGAAGTTCTTATTCGCTTCATCCGGGTTTGCCTTAACCGGCATCGCAAAGCCGGAATTTTCGTTCATAGAGAACCGGTTGCTCTCAGGCTGCTCCCAGCCCATCATAGGTTCGTCAAACTCAAAGGAGCGGTTTTTTATCATCTCTGCATAGATGCCACCGTCTGCCGCAAAGTTGATGTCCTCAAAGAAGATACCGTACATTGTCGGCTGTATCTCAGCCACTGCATCGCTGGCATCTACCTTATACACATGCTCAGCAGCAGCTTCCCCTCCTACCTCTGCTTTCAAAGGCCGCGAGTAGGAGTCCGCACAGGCTTGCAATAGTCCAAGGCAGACTACCAGGCATAGCAGCCTTAGTACATTAGTCATTCGCTGCATTGCCTACCAGGTTAGGGTTATTATTCATTTCATTAAGCGGTATGGGTATGAGTTTCCGGTCTGGAGTAAAGTTCAGGAACTCCGGATCATGAGCCTGCAGCAACTGAAGCTTCTGAGCATCATCCAGCCAGCCCCAGCGCATGATGTCGAACCAGCGTGAGCTTTCTACAGCCAGCTCCATTACCCGCTCGTGGGCAAGCTGGTCCATGAACTGATCGAGGGTATAGCCTGCAAATTCAGACTCGCGATCAGGAAGATTGGCGCGGTCGCGCACGATCTGCACATACTCTGCAGCAGCGCCTATGTTACCGGTATTAGCCAGGCATTCGGCATACATCAGCAGCACATCCGCATAGCGAATGATGGGGTAGTTAATCCCGGAGAAGTCAGCATTACCTCCCATATCGGCCAGGGTGAATTTCTTGAGGAAATAATCGTTTTCTCCGTAAGGCCAGGGCTGTCCGAAGGCCATGTCATAGCCCTCTTCCGGTTCGTAAGACAGGATAGTGGCATGGTAGCGCTCATCCAGGTTACCATCTACCGTAAGCTCCTGGCGCATTTCGTTATACAGCCAGTTTGTAGGGTAAAAGTCAAAGAAGTTGGCTACGGAGTAGGTCAGTGACAGGGCATTGAACTGCCTCCAGTTTACATTAGGATCACCACCCCAGTTGGGTGTAGGGTTCGTACTATTCGTAAACTCCGCCCAGAAGATCTTACCCGGGTCAGCCTGTTCCAGTGCAGGGTCGCCGGAGAAGATATCAGCATAGTTCTCCGCCAGGGCAAATTCCCCTGAGGTGATCACCGTCTCAAAGAATGGCAGTGCTTGGGCATATTCACCCTCATACAGAAGTACTTTACCCATCAGCGCCTGAGCTGCACGTTTCGTAGCGCGGCCACTCTGGTTGGCATCCGGTCCGCTAATGCCGGCATAGGAAGTAGGTAGCAAGTCAATGGCCATTTCCAGGTCCATCTTCACCTGCTCATACACCCCCTCTTTAGTCACCCCTTCATTACTGGGATAGAGTGCCTCTACTCCTACGGGTGTTTCCAGCACCAGTACCGGATTACCGTACTGGTTAGCCAGCTTAAAATAGGCCAGTCCGCGAAGGAAATAAGCCTGCCCGAGCAGGCGGTCAGTAAGAGCAGGGTCCAGATCAGGCACGTTGGGTACATTTTCTAATGCCTGATTGGCCCTGTTCACTGTTATGTAATGGCCCGCCCAGAAGATATCCCCACCTTCATCGGCCGGAGGCAGGGTAAAGTTGCTAAGCCCTGTAAGAAAAGCCCAGGGGCTTCGGCTTCCTACTTCGTCGCTACGGCTGTCATTGTATATAGGCGTCATGCGCTGGTACCAGCCGTCTATGATCAGCGTATTATAAATGGCATCTACTGAGGCCACAGCCTGTTCCTCTGTGCTGTAGTATTCATCTGAAGACAATCGGTTAGGGTCCGGTATATCCAGTTTACTATCACAGCCAAGAAAGACTGCAGCCAGAAGGGTATATGTGAATATTCTGAATTTCATCTTTTCTTAAAATTTAAGTTGAACACCGCCCATAGTTGTTCTGGGCCTTGGGAAGGTACCGAAGTCGAATCCCGGCTCAAGGATAGCCGCCTGAAAGTCAGGATTGTATCCTTTGTAAGAACTGAAGGTGTGCACGTTCTGCATCGTTACGTAGATGCGGGCACTCTTGATGTTCAGTCTCTCCAGGAAAGTATCCGGCAGGTTGTATCCAAGTGAAAGGGTGTTAATACGGAAGTAGTCTCCGTCCTGCAGCCAGCCCGGGCGGTTAGAGTTTCTGGCATTCATATTAGGGTCGAGCCAGATCATGCGGGGGATGGTAGTGCTGGGGTTTTCCGGTGTCCAGCGGCCAAGGATATCCTCGTGCCAGTTAGTAAAGCCGGAAGAAAGCATCAGGCCGCGGTACAGGTTACTATTGATTAAGTTACCGCCACTACCGGAGCCAAATATCGTCAGGTCAAAGCCTTTATATCTCGCCGTTATGTTCAGACCATAGTAGTAGGTAGGCAAGCCCTGTCCCAGATACGTACGATCATCGTCAGTGATCACCCCATCAGGCACACCGTCAGGGCCGCTTATGTCTCTGAA
Organism: Roseivirga sp. BDSF3-8; assembly: GCF_041449215.1. Lineage (NCBI taxonomy): Bacteria > Pseudomonadati > Bacteroidota > Cytophagia > Cytophagales > Roseivirgaceae > Roseivirga > Roseivirga sp. BDSF3-8. The sequence continues at coordinate 5,316,655 of NZ_JBGNFV010000001.1, forward strand.
ACGAATATCGCCGGGTGAGGTGCCGTTCTCCTGGAAAGCGTGGTCTGCTACCTCCTGCTGGTCCTGGAAAATACCATCATATACCCAGCCATAATGCTCACCAATAGAGCGGCCTTCTACGTTATAGGTGCCCACACCAGGAAGAGCTTCACGCGGGCCGAGGTCCAGAATCTCATTGTTCAGGGTATAGAAGTTAGGTGAGATCTCGAATGAGAAGTCGCCGATCTCTTCGCGGTATGTAGCACTCAACTCAATACCGGAGTTACGAATAGAACCTGCGTTCGTCGCCAGACCGGCCAGTGAACCGTTTGACAACGGAATGGGCAGGTCAATAAGGACATCCTCAGACGTATTGGAGTAGTATTCCGCAGTGAATTCCAGCTTGCCCTTAAACAGCATGGCGTCCAGGGCAACGTTACGGGTAGTGCGCGTCTCCCACTTAATGGAGGGGTCCACCAAAATAGTAGTTGCTCCACCAAGTACACGTTGTGAACCAAATTGGTAAGGAATGGCGCGGTTAATGGTGCTCAGGTAGCGGTAGTTACCAATCTCCTGGTTACCCAGCTGACCTATACCACCTCTCAATTTCAATTGATTGATGTACTCGGGTAGCTCAAAGTCATTATGGATCTTCCAGGCAAGTCCTACCGAAGGGAAAGTCTTGTAGCGGTTATCCTCAATGAATTTAGAAGAACCATCACGCCTGATATTCATCGTAATCAGGTAACGGTCGTCATAAGAATAATTTACCCGGCCCAGCAGCGAGAAGATAGCCGACTCCTGTATGTTATCCGTCACGCTGAAATTCTCCGCACTGCCCAGGCTTATCACATAAGGCTTGTCCAGGCCAGTACCGGTAGAAGCCACCTCCCTGAATTCAAACTCCTGGTAGGTTTGCCCGGCTACCACATTCAGCTTATGCTTACCGAACTCCCTGTCGAAATTAATCGTGTTCTCGATCAGGTATGAGTTGTTTGTGCGGTTTGCCACTCTCAGGCTGGCAAGGTTATTAGGAAAGAAGTAGCCAAGGTCATACATCGGCTGAAAAAGCTCATCGGTAATGTCCGTATTGTCATACTGCAAATTCAGCTTGTAGCTAAGGCCATCGATAAACTCATACTGTCCGTAGGCATTAGCTAAAATACGGTTCACCACAATATTATTATCTATCAGCGTATTGTAGCCAGGCACGTTCAGCGTAATGGAGTTATGGATGATCTCATCCGCTCCGCCGAAGCCACCTTCGCGATTGGGGTCGTAAACAGGAATAGTAGGTATGGCCTGCAGCAGGTCATTAACCAGGCCGGGACGACCACCTAAAAGGCCCAGGTCGGGCGTGAACAACAGCGGGTTCTCATCAGAGCGCATCACAAAGATGTTTTCACCCACGGTGAATTTACCAAGCTTTGTTTCCGAGTTTACCCGGAAAGAGTAACGCGTGTAATCGGGGCCTGCCCCTACCAGCGTACCCTCATTGTCCAGGTAGTCCAGTGAGATAAAGTAATTTGTGGCTTCCGTACCTCCGCTGAAGTTAAGGTTGTAGTTCATGATGTGACCATCCTTATAGCCTTCATCCTGCCAGTCAGTATTAATGTCGTCTATGAACTGGGGAGAGTTCGGGTCATTGCCAGGGAGCAGAGGCTGACCCGCATTGGTCAGTAATTCATTAACAATGGTCTGGTAGCCCTGTCTGCCCAGCACCGGTATGCGGTCGGGTACCGTCTGCACACCATAATAAGCATTCAGGCCTACTTCCAGCGCTTTGCCTTTTCTGCCGTCTCTGGTCGTAATGATCACTACACCATTAGCCGCACGGTTACCATATATAGCACCGGCAGTGGCATCCTTTAGTATCTGGATAGATTCGATATCATTAGGATTAATGTCCCTGATGCCTCCGGAGATAGGGAAACCATCCACCACGTACAGCGGCTCGGCACTGGTACCGATACCGAAGGTACTGATACCGCGGATCCGTACCGAAGGAGCAGCGCCCGGCTGCCCGTCACTCGTAATAGACACACCAGCCACGCGGCCCTGCATCATTTGAGTAACATCATTAGAGGCCTGCTTCTGTATCTCTTCCGTATCCACCTGGCTTACGGCACCCGTAAGGTCGGATTTTCTTTGTTCACCATATCCCACTACCACTACCTCCTGCAGGTTTTCCACGTCAGACTCCAGGCCCACATTTATAGTGGTCCGGCTGCTGACAGGTACTTCCTGTGAGACAAATCCTATATAAGAAAAAACAAGCGTAGCGTTGGGGTCAACAGTCAGGCTGTAGTTGCCTGCCATATCGGTAACCGTTCCTTGCGTGGTACCTTTAATAAGTACGTTGGCACCGGGAAGAGGCTCCTCTGTGCCGGCCTCCGTTACCGTTCCTTTTACGGTGGTCTGCCCGTAGCTCATAAAGCTAATGCAGGAGAGCAGCACACCAAAGGTCAGAATCCTCAGAGTGGTAAAGATCTTCATACAGTTTTGGGTTATGTTGTCGCGATGGTTTTTACTAACCATTCACCCTCTAAGTTGAAAAACAGGCCGTTTTCCAGGGTGGACACATGTTTTTTAATGGTGGACAGGTGTGTATTCACCCCCTGAAGCCAATTAAGGCTGAAATATATTGATTTTTTCTTACCCGGATTTGTGTTTTAAAGGGAGGTTTTTTATGAAATAAGGGTTTAAGGAGGTTTCAAACGTTTGAAAAAAGGAGTTTAGAGTGATGGGGACGGGTGGTTTTCCTTTCCCACAATGCATGATCACTTATCGTGACGTCTGTCAGGGAAAAGGAGTTTTGGAGGCTGCTGTTAACTACCCGCCACACACACTACCGCGAGATTAGCGAAGCGTATCTCGTGGTTACCATTTTCGTGAAGTTGTACTTCACCTTGCAGACAATTTCCTGTATGAACAGTCCCTGTAATATTTCTGGCCACCGTTACAGAGTTCCGTGCGATCAACCAATAAATGGCAACCCCACCCCATTCCGGGCGAGATCAACCGCCAAAGGTAGGGGAGCTTTTCAAAGTACCTCTGCCAAATTATACTGCTTTGATACATCCCCCGGACTCAGCCTCTGCTTTTCAAATGATATTCTACGCCTGCCCCCTTCGCATCACTATTAGCTTTTCACACAAGCATTCCGGGCCGAAAGGGGGACTTGGTTCCTGCATTTTTATGGGTGAATAGGTATAAACCCTCACTACCGCGAGATTTGCGAAGCGTATCTCGTGGTTACCATTTTCGTGAAGTTGTACTTCACCTGGCAGACAATTTCCTTTAAGAACAGTCCCTGTAATATTTCTGGCTACCGCTACAAGGCCCACTCAGTGCAACCAACAACCTTCTGCACAGGGAGCTTTTCAAAGTACCTCTGCCAAATTATACTGCTTTGATATATCCCCCGGACTCAGCACCTGCTTTTCAAATGATACTCTACGCCTGCCCCCTTCGCCTTGCCATTAGCTTTTCACCCAAGCATTCCGGACCGGAAGGGGGACTTGTCTCCTGCATTTAAAAAGTAAAAGATATGCTCAGATAAGGGCGGGTTCCGCCAGAAGCCCTACACCCTCACCTTCTGCTCCACAAACTCCTTGGGCGACTGGCCGAAATGCTTTTTGAAGAGGCGGGAGAAGTATTTGGGGTCGTTGTAGCCCGATGCGTAGGCCACTTCGGAGATATTGAGCGTATTTCCTTCCAGCAGGCTTTTTGCCTTCTGCATACGCAGATGGTTAATAAACTCACTGGCAGACTGGTTCGTAAGTGAGGTAAGCTTCTTATGGAGCAAACTACGGCTTATGCCCATCTTTTTCACAAATACACCCACATCAAATGACGGATCCTGCAGGTTCTCATTAACCGTATCAATGGCCGATTCAAGGAACTTCTTGTCCTTGCTGTTGCTCGTTACGCTGTCCGCATCGGAAGAGCTGGCAAACTGCATCCTGAGCTTATTCCGGCCATCAATCAGGTTCTGAATAGTGGCTGCCAGCAGATCAAAGTTAAAGGGCTTGGGCAGGTAGGCATCCGCCCCTATTTCCAGTCCTTCTATCTGGTCTTCCACTGAGCTTTTGGCCGTCAGCAGGATCACCGGTATGTGTGAGGTATCCAGGTGCTGCTTTAGGTGCGTACATAGCTCATGCCCGTTCATCTCCGGCATCATGATGTCACTGATAATAATATCGGGGTCATTTTTACGAGCCAGCTCTGCGCCAATCCGGCCATTGCCTGCCTCCAGGATATTATATTGCTCATTCAGGCGACTGGCCACAAAGGTGCGCAGGTCATTATTGTCTTCTACTATCAGCACCGTACTTCTGCCTTTGCGGTGAGTATAGGCCATAGGCTGCACGGTATGCTCCTTCACAGCATTACCCATCAGTTCATCTTTAAAGAATTCGATCTGCTCCATAATCCCGGGACCCTTCCGGCTGCCATGCTCAATTTCCGAGGGCGTGTAGGCACTTTTTAGGCACGGGAACTGCACCTCGAACACAGAGCCCTGTCCCACATTACTCTCAACAAATATCTCACCGTGATGGGAACGTATGAGCGCTTCGGCCAGAGACAGCCCCACACCGGAGCCACCGATCTCCAGGGTTTTCTCTGAAGCCACCCGGTAGAATCGCTTGAATACCAGCGGTAAATTCTCTTCGCTGATTCCTATACCAGAATCGGAGACTCTCAGGCTTATGATACCGTTTTCCCCCTTAATACCGGTTTCCAGTCTGGCCTCTTCCTTTTTCAGCCCCTGCACCTCAAAGCTGATCCTGCCACCTTCGGGGGTATACTTAAAGGCATTGGAAAGAAGATTATAAAGCACATGCTCCATTTTCTCCTTATCGAACCAGACCTCATCGGGCAAGTCCCGCTCTATATAAGAGTAGCGGATGTTCTTTAACTCTGCCAGGGAACGAAAGGCCTCAAATATCATGTAGCAGAAAGCATTCATATCTTCAGAGGTCACCTTCAGGTCCATCTGCCCGTTTTCCACCTTTCTGAAATCCATGATCTGGTTGATCAGGTGCAGCAGGCGCTGCGCATTATGATTGATCAGGTTTAGCGTGTTTAAAACTTCCTCATTAACCTTCCGGTCTTTGATCAGCTTTTGCAATGGCCCTAATATGAGCGTCAGCGGCGTACGGAACTCATGAGATACATTTGTAAAAAAGCTCATCCTGAGCTGGCTTACCAGCTTCACCTTTTTATTCAGGGCGATAAGTTTGTCGCGCTGCGAGAGTATCTCACGGTTCTGCTGCTCCAGCTTGTCCTTTTGACCGCGGATCAGCGCCTGCTTTGTTTCCAGTTCTTCGTTATTGGTCTTCAACTGGGCCGCCTGGGCAGACAACTCTTCATTCTGATGGTTGATCTGTTCCGTTCTTTCCATCACCTGTTTTTCCAGCAGGATCTTTTGCCGCTTCAGGCTGTAGGTACGCCAGCGGATATAGCCCAGTACCATCCCCGCCAGCAGCAACACGAACAAAATCCTGAACCAGGTAGTGTCCCAGAAGGGAGGCTGGATGTGTATGGCGAGTGAGCGCGCTTCCTGCGTAAAGTCACCATTCGGGTCGGAAGCCTTCACCTTAAAAGTATAATCACCCGGTTTCAGGTTGGTATAACTCGCAAACCGCCTGTCCGAACCAACATAGTGCCAGTCCTTTTCAAAGCCTTCCAGTATGTAGGCATACCGGATCATTTCCGGCTCCTGGAAATCAAGAGTTGTAAACTCGATGGTAAAATTCTTTTCACGGTACGATAGATTCAGCTCTTCTGCCTTCATCGGGCTGGTACCCAGAGCTTCCGTGCCATGGTATTTCCTGCCGGGCGTCACAGTCTCGTTCAGCAGTTTGATATTCGTCAGCACCACCTCAGATTGGGCTGTCTGCTCATTGATCCATGCCGGATAGAAAGCATCCAGCCCCTGCATACCACCAAAATACAGCTTCCCCCGGGCATTTTTAAAACTGGCCGACCAATAGTACTGGTTATTAAGCAGCCCGTTTGAGGTATAGAAGTTTCGGAACTTACTTGTCTCAGGGTCAAAAGAAGACAAGCCGTAATCCGTAGAGAGCCACAGGTTTCCCTCTCCATCCTCTTCCATGGCATACACAATGTTATTACCAAGTCCGTGGCGGGTAGTGTAGTTGGTAAAGGTCTCGCTCTCAGAATTAAATTTATTGATGCCCTGTCCATAGGTACCTACCCACAGGCTGCCCCTGCTGTCCTGAAGCAAAGAGATCACATAATTACCACTCAGACTGTTAGAAGCCTCCTGGCGGTGAGTGTACTGCGCTACTTCGGGCTTGGCTGAGGCCGGATGGCTTACCCGGTACAGCCCCGCCCGTGTGCCTACCCATAAATTACCCTCACTATCTATCAGCAGCGTACCCACTTCACTGATCCGGTCAGGGCCAATGTTAAATTTTCTCTCAAACCGCTCGCCTTCAGTATCATAAAAAATCAGACCTCCCAGCGTTCCTATCCACAGGTTACCCGTATGGTCCTCTGCCACTGATGAGATAAAGGTGCTTTGCGGACCGGGCAGGTATTCCCCCATAAACCGGCGAAACCGGCCCGACTGATCATCTGCCATCAGGTTCAACCCTGCCCCCCACGTACCGGCCCATAGCTTGCCCTTCTGGTCGCGGTGGATTACGGTCACAAAGTTGCTGGAAAGTGAGGTAGTGTCCTCTGGCCGGAAGGTATAGTGCCGGTACTTGCCCGTGGCTTTCACATACTTATTAAGTCCGCCCCCGGCCGTTCCTATCCATATATTTCGATCATCTTCAAAAACCGAATTCACCGTACTATGGCTCAGGCTGTTAGGGTCAGTGATCTTATGCTCAAAATGCTCAAACGTGCTCTGATGGGTATTCAGCAGGTTCAGCCCTCCCCTCTCCGTGCCTATCCAGATGTTTTGGTCCCTGTCCAGTAGCAGGCAGTTTACAAAGTTATTGTTCAGCCCCTGGTCACTGTAGTAGCTCTTAGTATAGTTGCGTAGCAGGCGGCCTTCACTGTCCATCACCCCAATACCCCCAAGTGTAGCTACCAGTAATTGTCCGTTTTCGTTTTCTGCCAGGTCCATCACCGCACTATGTGGCAGCGTGGCAGGATCATTTTCATTATGAAAAAATTGGCTGAAAGTACCGGTTGCCGACTCATACCGGTTGAGTCCCCATTCCGTCCCTATCCACATCGTACTATCACTTGCCTGGTGTAATGCCAGTACCTGGTTAGAGGACAAACCGCCGGGAGCACTTTCTATATAAGTGTATGCCCCGTTCCTGATGATGGTGATACCCTGGTCTGTACCTGCCCAGATACTGCCGTCATAAGCACCAGTAGCCGTATTCAGCACCTGGCCTTTTATTTTACCCCTGAGGGTTTCCGTCGCATACTGCTTCCGGCTCTTCCAGTGACCGCCGCTATCCAGAAATTCTATTACGTACAGACGGCTGTCCGTAATCACCAGCGCAGTAGACCTGCTGAGCGGTTCTATCGCTTTTATCTTTCCTCCGATGCCCTCCTGTCCCGACACCAGCCCTGAGGCCTCTGCAAAACGCTGTTCATCATGCAGGTACACAAACAGGCCTTCGCGCGTACCAGCCCATATATTGCCGAAAGCATCTTCATACAAGGCATGTATGAAGTTATTGATCTGCGCATTCTCATTGTTATACACCTTAAACCCATAGCCGTCGTAGCGGCACAGACCGTTCCAGGTGCCCACCCATAAAAAGCCCTGCCTGTCCTGCAGGATACAGTCCACCATATTCTGCGAAAGGCCGTCTTCAATGGTCAGGTATTGAAACTTCATACTCCTGTTCTGCCCAAAAACGACTGCAGCAGTAAGCCAGAGGGCCATAACAGGAAGTATATAAGCGGATTTTTTCATATGTTCTGCAGGACTATGGCGTCAATTACCACCCTCTATGGTAGCTTGGGCAACAGCCATTCACTAGTTTTGTCCGGTTTTATCTATTTTGGTGAATTAGACGAAGATATTAAAAAATAAGTGTACTTTGTACATTATTCAATACATAATGTAAGGCTTTTCACAAGCAATTGCAATCGTTTGAATAGGACTTGAAAAAAACATTAGCCCTTAATGACGCAACCAAACTACAGTGAAGAAGCCAGAATGTTGGTAGCAGTTGACTGCACCATATTCGGCTTTGATGAAGAAGAATTAAAACTGCTCCTCGTAAAAAGAAGCTTTGAACCTGAAAAAGATAAATGGTCACTTATGGGTGGCTTTTTAAGGGATCAGGAAACATCCGATGAGGCCGCAGAACGGGTCCTGCACGACCTCACTGGCCTTCAGCAGGTATTTATGGAACAGGTACATACCTTTACAAAACCCGAGCGTGATCCGGGCGAGCGCACGGTATCCATTGCTTACTATGCCCTTATCAATATCAAGGACCATGACACCGAATTAAGCGAACAGCACGACGCCCAGTGGTTTAGCCTCAAAGACCTGCCCCCTCTTATTTTTGACCACTCCCAGATGGTGCATAAAGCTATCCTCAAGCTCAGGCAGAAGACCTCCACCCAACCCGTAGGCCGCGAACTCCTTCCCCAGAAGTTTACCATGCGCCAGCTCCAGCGTCTGTATGAAGCTATCTACGATGAGGAATTCGACAAGCGTAATTTCACCAAGCGCATCACCCTGACGAATATCCTCAAAAAACTTGATGAAAAAGACATGAGTTCCAGCCGCAAAGGCGCCTATTTATATGAATTCGACCTCGAAAAGGACGGCCATGCCCATAGCTATTCGTTTAATGTATGAGATAACCTGAAGACATTTATCTGGATTAGTACTATTTAACAAGCTTACCAAACCCCTACTCATGAACACCCGCCATACCCCCCTGCTACTTATTACCAGCATTCTCTTAGCCTTTACCCTCGGTACGTCATGCCAGAGCAGTGAAGCCAACCAGGAACAAAAGAAAGGCACTACCTACCACCTATATTTTGCAGGTGGCCAGTCTAACATGGAGGGATACGGCTACACACAGGATTTGCCAGAAGAGTATAGGGATCCTCAGCCAAATGTCATCATCTACAATGGCACTCCCCTGCCGGATGATAACGCGGTAAGCGGTAACGATAAATGGATGCCTCTGGCGCCGGGGCTTGGTGTAGGTTATAAGGCCACCAAAGATTCTGTACAGCTATCCGATCGTTTCGGTCCCGAGTTAAGCTTTGGTAAGCGCATGGCGGAACTGACCGGTGAGAACATCGCCATTATCAAATACGCCAAAGGAGGCTCTTCTATTGCACTCGGTGGCTCACCCTGGGGCACCTGGGGCAAAGACTACCAGGACAGTACCACCATTAACCAGTGGGACCATTTTGAAAACACCGTTCGCCTGGCCATGCAGCAAAAGGATCTCGATAATGATGGCATACAGGACACCCTCATCCCTTCCGGCATAATCTGGATGCAGGGGGAAGCAGACGCCACCCGTGAAGCGGCCTCTGCTTCCTATTATGAAAACCTCTCTACGCTGATGAACCAGATCACGGCTGAGTTTGGCGTGGAGGAGCTACCCATTGTCCTGTGCCGCATAGAAGAATCAGGAAAGACCCCCGAAGACATACTCATGCCCCACATACAGGCTGTATACGATGCGCAGGAGAAGTTTGCTCAGGAGCACGCTCACGTGAGCCTCATACGGCTGGACCAGCCCGTTAACTTTCTGGAAGACAAGTGGCACTACGAAAGCCCCCACTACATCGAAATGGGTAATAAGTTCGCCAACGCCATGACTGAACTGCAGTAACAGCCGGATGGATTAGGACTTGGGTACATATGGTCTGTCCTCCGGTATTCAGGCCAGAGCTGGCTAAAACTAACCTGACTTTACTCTATTAAAGACTTTAAGGTCTGTTACTGTTAAAGTCTTTGACTACCTTTTGGGTAATGGTAATATTGCCTCTTAAGAGCGTAGTACGGCAGCATATTTAATTAACAGCAAGCCTGTTGCTTCATATCCATTAGGGCTTCCCGCTATAAAACCCTACATTAATGCAAGAATTTCGATTTTTTAAAGCTTAATAGGCTTGTAGCTTAACACCTTATCAACCACTTCTTCTACTAGTGGATTATAATCTGTAAGGTAACATTATACTTTCTTGCATTATAATTTTCTGGGTAGTAAAATAAATTAGCCTCTTTAGGATGAGGAACATTGTCGCTAAACAGTTTGTACATCTTATCCTGTTTCTCTTCTGTCTCCTCACAGTCATTCTTACTATCTCTCGTAAACAAATAAATTATTCTGAGGGGCACTGCGAACATACAGCCTATTATCGACGGGGATAGGATATTCTTCAGTACTCATTGTGTTACCTTCCGGCAACTGCTGTACTTCCTCTATCTTTAAAGTTTTTGTATTTAACACCCCAAACTTTCCTTTAATGGCGTGCTTAAAATAGATATGGCTGTTTGATACATTAAATCGGTGTTCACAATTAATATCAACCCTCTCGAACTCTTTCTGTAAATCTGCTTCTTGCTCAATCTCTCCAGATTCAGCATTTAGCACTCTGTATTGACCATAAAACTCAATATTGTAAAGCTTACCGTTATGTAGCTCAAAATTGCTATAGCCCTGATGACGCCATTTTACCTTACCAGTCTGCAAATCCAAGCCTACTAAATAGCGCTCATTCCTACTTAAATCGTCAATTTTGACAATTATGGTATTATCTGTATTATCTATCTGTTTATGACCAACTTTTACAGGGACTCCTAAGTGCCTATCAATATAAAATTCCCAAACTGGATCTGACTCAAATGCCTTATATAAATTAATTTGTCCTTTTTTAACGGATAAATAGTTATCTCTACCTGCGAGTTTATAAACGTTATTTATACCCAATGGAGGAGTAAATACATCTAATATCTTCTCGCTTTTCACATCGAAAAGAACATATACCTTTTTTTTATCTAAAGTTGCAATACATAAAAATTCATCCCTTGTTTTAAAGTATCCATCAAAGTGGAAAGTAGCTTCAAAGTGCTCTGACAAGGCATTTCCATTACCTAAGTTCAAAACCTCAGTCCGTTGCTCTTTCCCTGTTGTCGTTAAGTAAATTTTATCTCCTAATATTTGGTATGAATAATAGTCGTTTGCATGACTCCAAAGTTCACTAAAATCAGTAGAAGACAATTTTCTTATTGCACGTACTCCATTCTCTTCCTGTAAAAGGAATAGCCATAAATTTGACTCTAGACTAAACTTCAAAACCCCTGAAAATTCTTTAATTAGATTCATAGCTACCTCAATCTACCAGTTTAAAAATCTGTTCAAAATTATCTAGATCATCTAAATAATCAATCAAACCATCTACTTTGTCCAAATCGTCCAATAAAGGATTATCAGTTATGCCTTTTAATTTTTCAAGATTCAACTTTGAAAGCTCCGTTCTACCTGGTGTAGATGAAAATGCATTTATAACTTGGGTTTTCAGTTCAGACAGATTATTAAATCCGTTTCCATCAACACCTTTTTTGAAAAAATAAGCAAACTCACCTATATTTTTATTTGTCAAATACCCTGAAAACTGTTTTGAAAAAGAACTAAATCTATTGGCTGGTATAGATCGCCAGTTCTTAAATTCATTAAATACATTTTTAAAAACGCCCTTATCGGTAATTACGTCTACTATAATATCTCCAATATCATCTACTTGGCTGGGTATGGTAGATTCAAACTTCACTATTGTACCCAATTCATCAGCGTTATACTTTAATGTTTTCAAGACAAATGACCCTCCAGCCATTTTGCCACCACTCTCACTCAGTTCTTTTATAAACTCCTTTGCCCCTGGCTTATCAGAGAAGTTGACAAGAAAATGGTCAAGCTCGTCCATTAAGTCACCCATTCCAGACATTCTCTTCCCTACAATACTCGCGCTTTCACCATGAAGCTTGACGATTTGCTCAACCAATTCTTCTTTATTAGTAATATTTCGTTTCGCTGTGATTACAGGAAGAAAATCATCTAATTTAGTATTTTGTAATACTTTATTGAGTTTAGTTAATACATCTGGATCAACTTTCAGGGCTGTTCTACCAGCATCATGCAATAACTTCCACGCCTCAACCACCCCCGGATCGGTATTCGCAAGATCGAAAAATTTCTCAGCAAATGCCGGGTTACTGGCCAGGTCGTCTTCAAGCTTCAGGTAGACAGCTTCGTCCCATCGGCTTACGGTGCTTAGTGCCTCCTCATGGAGCTGGCTCAGGAAGGGTAACTCACCGGGAAACCTTCTGCCACTGAGCGCTGCCTTGAGGGCGGCGGCCAGTTCTCTTTCTTCAAGACTCTGCAGTTCTGCGAAGGCTTCACGGCTGATCACGCCTTCGTCTGCATACTTCTGGCCCAGCTTGAGCAGAGCTCTCCTGCCCAGTTGTTCCCCGCCTTCTTCGAGTCCGTTTTTGGTGATGAGAACCACCAGGGCGGATACCGAGGCCTTGGCAATGACCACGCCCTCGGGACCAATGACCAGTACACCGACGGAGTAGCCGCCTGCCTGGACTACATCACCTCTGAACAGGGAATAGCCCAGCCCTACTCCATCAGCGATAAAGTCAAGTCCGAAGCATCCCAGCGCTACTGAAGCTCCGTCTATGGAGTTATAGACGGTTTGGTCGTACTGCTTCAGTATATAGTCGGTCTTGTCGGTGAAAGCCCAGGCATCTTCCCAGTCTATGGTACTGAGATCTTCATCGCTATAGGCCAGCCTCTCCCGCAGGTCATTGAACGCATCGCTGTAGATATAGGCCAGGCCGAAGGTGTGAGCTAGCTCAAGCCCCTCTATATTGGGGTGCTCAAAGGGCTGATCGAGGTGCTGTTCCCTTATTTTCAGGTCAAAATAGGCTGACTGGTAGGGAGTGAGGGTATTACGTTGTGAATGGGCCCGGATAAAGGCAAGCCTGGCTTCTGCATGGGTGACCTTCAGTACCCGCAGCCGTCTTTCTGTGGCCAGGGCCGCTTCCCGCTTACGGCTGGCGGGTAACTGGGGGTTGGATAGAAAGCGGTTCAGGTCATCTTCGGCCTTTTCTACTTCGGCTTTCTGCTCTTCTAATAACTGCGCCAGGTCGTCTACGGAGCTCTGGTAGTAGAGGCGGATGGTTTTGTTAAAGGCCTGGCCGGAGACATCGTCTTTACGTATCTCAATGCATTCTACTGTATTGGAGGCATTGTAGATGGCCTTGTACAGGAGCATCTTCTTGGCGGTGTGGCGGAATACATCGACGACAAAGTCTTCCACCGGGCTGATGATGCCGGCCTGGAAGCTGGCCACCCGCTGGGTGTTTTTGTATTGCCCTTTCTTCAGCTGGCTGTGGTCAATCCGGATATTGTCGCCGTAGGCGAGGCCGGGCATGAAGAAGTACTCGCCCAGGTCGTTGCCGATCCCACTACACCGGACATAGGGGACGGTGATCAGTATGTCATCGGCGGTGAGGGAGGCTTCCTCAAAGACGGTCCGGGCTACCTGGTCCCATGAGGCCTGGCTCAAAGACAGGGTATTTACCTCAACCGGGGCGACATAGAACTTACGGCCCTCATTAAATGCTTCGTAGGTGAGGAGCTTATCGGCGAGGATGTGTCCCAGGAAGGCCTCATCTTTTGCATGGGTGGGCTTTTGCGCATTGACACTGGCTAAAAGGGCATGGATGATTTCGCTAGTGTGGTGGATAGCGCCGGTTACGGGTTTCCCTAAATCGCGGGCTTTGTCTACGTAGTGGCTGGTATGGTCATCGAAGGCAAAGGTTTGCGCTTCAGAGGGGGTGACTTCGTTGCAGGCGCAGTCCCGGGTAAAGGGAATGGTTTCTACAAGGCTGCCGGCCTGGTCCAGCACGTCTATGGCACGGCCTTCTTTATTGATCCTTACTCTGACGGCTTTATCTGAGCTTTCCGGCAGGGTGAGGTTTTCGGCTTTTATGGTACTCAGGCCTGTGGGGGTGATTTTCAGGCCAAAACCATAGGTGGTGTTCTTTTCTTCGGTTGAGGTGTAGACGTGGGTGTAGTCGTACGCTTCCGGCCTTAGGGCAAACACGGTGCCTCTGGTGGCTTGGGGTTCATCAGCGCTATAAGGGAAGAAGCCTGATACCTGCAGGCTGCCCCGGGTATCGAGTATGCGGCCGTCGGGCAGGTAGAAATGGGTATACCGGCTATTGAGTGTCCGGATGGCTTCTTCGTCTCCCAGGCAGATGCCTCCCGGTCCTTCACCAAAGGCAGAAACCTCCTCATCCCCGGTGAGCAGGCCCCATACGGGCCGGGGGTTGTGGATGAGGTCCCACTGGTGTTTGTGCAGCTGGGTGCCGAAAAAGGTGTAGTCCATCAGGTTGTCGGTGGCCCACTCCTCCAGGGCGGGAGCCTCCACGAAGGTGTGCGGGAGGCGGAAGGCGCCGTGGCCGAGCTCGTGGGCGATGGTCTTGTCGAAGTGGTCGGAGTTACCGATACGGGAAGTGAAGATAAAACCGAACTGCCGCTTGTAGGGCATAAAGCCGGCTTTAGCGTTGTCCGTTCCGTCTTCGTCTATGGCACTTTTGGGGGTGTGGACCAGGAAGAGGTAGTAGGTGCCCTCTGCTGTCTTATGTGCCTGCTCATAGCTCCTGATGAGCTTCTTCATCTCAGGGGTGTAGTTGGAGAGCATGCCGGTACTCCCGTCGTCCAGGGCGCCGTCTCCGTCGGTGTCGTAGTCGGCGGTAAAGGCTTTCTCGTAAATGACGGTCCAGTTGACTACGGCGGGGCCGTAGGTGGCTTTCAGGGCCTTGAGGATGTCTTTCCCACGGCCGGCCTTCATGTAGCCGGCGCCGTTGACGGGCACTACCTTCAGGGTGAGGTGCTCGGGAGCGTAGCTTACCGTATTGAGCTGGCCGCTGAGTACGTCAGTGCTATCTTCTACGCTGCGCCATATGGCCTGCAGGTAGCTTTCTTCTTTATCGCCCTGGCCGGTGAGCAGCAGGGTATAGTGCTCATCATCGGTCTTTTCGAGGATGGGTACGTGCTGACCAGATTGGGTGAGCAGCTTCAGGCCGGTGGTATCACCCTGTAGGGTGACCCTGTCGGTCTGACCGGTGGCTAAGGCTTTCCAGGCGATGGGGTAGGTGTCTGTTCCTTCACTTCCGTTGGTTACGGGCAGGCTTTCATAGTGTGCGGAGTAGGCCTCATGCAATTGGGTGTCGAAGCCGTAGCGCTGGCCTTCGTAGGCGGTGAAGTAGACGGGCTGGCTGATGCTTTCTCCTTCGGCCAGGGCGGTAGCCTGGGCTTCGGGCTCGATGATGGGGCCTATGCGGCCTTCCTCATCGATCACGATGGTGCGGCCCTGGCTGTCAGTCACGGCCACACTCTGGTCGGCGGGCTGTTGGATCTCAATGGTCTCACCGCTGGCGAGGGTGACAACGTAGGTGCGGGGGCCTTCTGTAATTTCTTCCTCTGTGTCCTCCTGGCCTTCCTGTTTCTTGATGGTGACGGCTTCAAGGTAGCCGGAGACGGTGATGGTGGTATCGGCCAGTTGCTGGCGGTCTTCCCAGAACTCTTCTATGCCTTCCCGCCACTCATCTAGGGGCTTGCTGAGGGCATGGACGAGCCCGTCGGTCATCCGGTAGTCGGTGTTGATTGTGATACGGTCGAACTGTACGGGAAGGGTGAGGCCCATCCAGGGGACGTAGATGGTGCCTCTTCCGCTGAACACACCGTCGCCCCCGCGAACTTCCTGCAGGCGCATGGTGAACTTGCCCACGGCGATCTGGTCACCAACCAGGGCATTGGGCAGGGGTTCCCGGTTGGTGATCTCAGGCAGGGGGCCTTCATCATCATAGCAGGCCTGCTCAGGTGGGGCCTGGGTGGTAAAGGGGGTTACCTGGCTCCATTGGCTGGCGATACCGTTACGCACCACGCCGGCCTTTACTTCGTAGGGGGTGTCGGGAGCAAGCTCCCGGGCGATGTAGACGGTGTCGGTGATATCAACGCTGCGCCAGGGCCAGTCGGGCTGGTGGGTGGGGCGGTACTGCAGCCGGTAGGTGGTGGCCTGGCTACGGCGGTTGTCTCTGTGGTAGCCGGCAAAGGAGAATTTGGCGTGGACGTGGCTGAGGGCCTCGGCAGTAAGGTCGCCGAGGGGAGGCAGGTCGGCCACGGGGGTGCCGGGCACGAAGGCGCAGACCCGGCTGTAGCCCTGGTTTTTAAATAGATCGCTGGAAGAGCTATTTAGAGGGGAGACAGTTCGATCATCCAGTTGCGCACGCACGCGCCAGGCGTAGGTAAGGCCTTCCTGCAGGGGCGGTAGCTCGAGGCCGTAGGTGAGGCTGGTCTGGCGGGTGACGGTCTGGTAGAGAGGAGGCAGGCTGCGCATCGCTTCTTCGGGCTGCAGGCCCCCGCGCACTTCTACCAGGGTGAATTCGTAGGCGATGCCGCTAAGACCGCTGCCCCGGTGCATAGGGGTCCACTGGAAGAGCAAAGGCTGGCCAGGCTGCCAGGTGACCTGGCTATTGCAGGCGGGCAGGTTGAGCAGGGGCGGATCGGCCAGGACGAGCCAGGCGGTGGCAGTAGCAGGAGCAGAAAGGGGGACATCGGGCCGGCGGAAGTCGTAGGCCTGTACCGTGAAGCGGTAGAAGCCTTCCGGGAGCTGGCCGCCACTTTGGAGGAAGCGACTGCGGTCGTAGCCGCTGAAGTCTAATGCGTCGGCAGAGAGGCCACCAGCCAGCTCGGGGGCGGAGAGCAGGCGGGGCATGCCGCCCTGCAGGGTGATGACATTGCCCTGGTAGCCCTGTCGGGTGCTGAGCCGTATGCCGGGGCCTTCGATGCTCCAGCGGAGCTGCACCGGGTAGCTGGGCTCACTAAGGTCGCGCAGCAGGAGCTGCACCTGCAGGCTGCCGGGCTGGCCGTAGTGGCTCAGGTAGACGCTGTTGGGCGGAAAGATTTGCAGGCTGGCCTGCACGGCAGACTGGGCAGCGGCTTGCCCAAATACCCCCAGCAGGCAGAGCATACACACCCATACCTTCACCCACAGCCGTAAAAACGGCCTCCCTTTCATCATAGCTCCCATGGTACTGTCACCGGATATTATTGCACAATAAAACCAGTACGCAAATAGGAGACACCGGTACACTAATGCACGACAATATGAGCGGATTACTTACCTGACTGGGGGAATTTACTTCAGCAATATATAGCACACTTCACAAGAGAGGTGTTAAGGCACAAGAGCCATTCACAAAACATGCATATAGTTTTAAAATTTCCCTTACTCATGCGACATTGCCTTCATCTCCTTTAACCGAACCTTAAAGACCGAACATGAAAGCGATACACTATCCCAGCCTTTTCAAATACGCCCGACAGAGCATGGGCCTGAACCAGAGGGAGATGGCCGAGCGCCTTCTCGTACACCAAAGCACCATAAGTAAGATAGAAAGCGGCAGGCATTGCCCCCACAGAGGTACCATGATGGGCCTTGCGCGCCTGACCGGCCTCTCCATGCACCTGCTCACCCAAAGGGCAGCACACCATACCCGGCAGCAGGAATCAAACAAAACCACCCCGGCCAACCGCCCCGCCATCAGGTTTAAACCCGCAGACCTGCAGGTCGCCCGCTTTCGCCAAAGCGAGCTGCGTAACAAGCTGAAGGCCACCCTCTACCTGAAAGAAAAAGCCCTGCAAAAGCTACAGGCCCAGCGCTATATGCATGACCTGGCAGAGACCAATGCCCTGCAAATACTCAGTGAAGCACAGGAGATTACCAGTCACCTCCAACAGAATAATGCTCCCCCCGCCCTGCTGGCTACAGCCCGTAAAACACAACACGAGGCCGCCAGCCACCTGGCCCTGCTCCGCAAAAAAGCCATCCGCATACCCCCAGGCTACAAACTACTGCTTATGGAGGCAGAAGTGAGACAGCTAAAAGCGAGAATAGAGGTTCTTTCGATAAATAATTAGTGTCCATTGTCCATCCTCAAATAGCACCAGTCCCCGTCGTATGACGGGGCCCCCATCGGTGAGAGATGCTGTTGGGAATCGCTAAAACCTAACCCATCATCCCCACACTAAACCCGCTTAAAAAAGGCTTTAAAGCATATTACAGGTACAAACACTGGTGGCTGCTTAATCCCTTCCCTGGGGTCTGGCCCTATAATCGGGTTAGAAATAAGTCAGGTCATCACCAAATAGCAAAACCACTTACCCTTCCATCCTCATATCGAATTACCAAACTACCGGATACCTCTTCACCACGATAACTAAGGTAATATCTGTGAACTCCGTGGACTTTGAAGTTCGGTTCCCCTAGTAATTTGACAACCTCTTTGCGACTCATCCCAGTTAGCTCATACGCTGCAAACAGGCCAGGTACCATGTGCCTGCGGGAATTAGCCGTATGGGTCGGTTCCTCCCATGCTTTCCATTCTTCAGGGTCAAATAGTTCATCGCTTATACCACCCCGGGGCGTGCAGCATATACAGGCAGTAATAACATACAAATACAGTAAGAGTCTCTTCATAAAGTCTTCTAATGAATAGGCCTAACCAGCCGGTAAAACTCCTTTATGCTGAGGCTACATACCCTACCCCTATCACAGCTTATCAATCAACTGCCGCAGTTCAGTAATCACCAACTCAGGCTGGTCTGCCTGTATAAAATGACCGCTTTGATCCGTCAGCACGGCACGTCCCTGCGGAAAGGCCCCTGCCCACTCTTCCCAGTGCTTGCCCCAAAGCTCCCTCCCCCTATCTGAGAAAAACAGGTTGCCCGCATGTTCATGCCTCCGCACCGAAGCAATCACAGTGACCGGTATGTCAGGGATTTGCGGGTAGTCCGGCAAGGGACGTTTACTCCAAAAGTCCAGGTAGTTATTCGACATGCCATTAGCCATGTCAGCCAGTTTGATTCGGGCGATCTCTTCATTTGCCCTTTTAAGATCAATGGCACGCATCACATCCACATCATGCTCAGATGAGGGGTCTAAAAACAAAAGACCTTTTACCCTCTCCGAATAAGTGGCCGCAAAATCACGTCCAACACTCCCTCCGTACGAATGGGCCACTATCACCACCGGCTCGCTAATGTGAAGCCTTTCCAGAAGCAGGTTCGCATGGTCCGCATAGTCCTGAGAGGTAAAGTGCCGTTTAATTTGCGTGGACTTCCCATTACCTACCCTCGCGTAGCGGATCACCCGGTACGACTCCGACAGCTCCTCAAAAACCGGATTCCAGTCCGCTAATCCCCCACGGGCGCCACCTTCCAGCAGTATTGTATGTTCCCCCTCCCCTTTCATTTCATAGGCCAGCTCATACTCACCTATGTCAACCAACCCCGGTTCGCTCTGAAAGACACTTCCGTACAAACACCACACAAAGAGTATAAACTGCATAATCATTTAAATACTAAGCCTGATATAAACCTAAAAGCTATTGACTTCATACCTTCCTGTTTATCAACCGCTAATTCCCTCACTATTTTGCACCCAAACTTAATATAATCCGGTAATAACACCGTACGCCCGGCATGTTAAAACAGTGCCTGGTCTATCCTATTCTCATTCAAGTGCCCGATTGATTGCCATATCCCTATGGTAATATCCTGGATCAGATCATATCAGATTTATCATAGGCATAAGCATTCCCTACCTTATAGATCATCCCTAATAGCTATCCCGCACGGATAAGAATAGTTTCTCCTTCCCGCTCAATTATGATTCGCGCTTTCCACATTATGCGCAACAAGTATCAATTTTTCACACCCTTTCATAAGTTCCGGTACCTTTTTAGCCTCGCCCGGTACCCCACCGGCAGAATTATTGACTTTAATCCCGATTCCAATAAAAAAAACAGAAGTCATCCGGGTGATATTTCGTAAATTTGTACTTTTACCAGTACAGGTCCATCCGTCAATCGTCACGAGGCACCTCCAAAACCCCCGAACTGCTTCGTCTCTGCTCCGTATCTCGTTCGCTACTACTTCGCCTATCCTGTACCTCTCCTATAGGCTTCCTATAAGTAGCCCCCGCTACGCTTTATAATACCTAAGACACTCCTTAATTTGTACTTTTCGCATAAATTCATTACAACAAGCTTATCAAGAGGCAAGTACCCTTTAAAAAAATGATTAGTTTAAAGGGTCAAACCATACCACTTATGAAGCCTGCATTCTTCCCCCTTATACTCGTATGCCTGCTGGCCTTTGCAGCCTGCACAGAGACAGCCAACACCTCCCCTGCCCCACCCGTTGAGTCAACCTCATTTGACCCTGCTGCATTCGGTGAAAATGTACTCGTGTTTGATACCACCATGCAGATGGCCACCATACAACACACCCTGGATTCCATATTCAAGCCGTTGAGCACCCGCGAGGGCCACTTCAGCGACCTGCGCTATGCCCTCATGTTCAAGCCCGGGCGGTACCAGCTCGATATACAGGTAGGCTACTTTATGCACATAATAGGGCTGGGCACCTCTCCCCGCGACGTAGTTATTGAAGGCGCCGTCAGGTCTAACTCCTTTCGCGAATCAGGCAATGTACTTATCAACTTCTGGCGGGCGGTCGAAAACCTCACCATCCAGCCCACAGGTAGCGACAACACCAACACCTGGGGAGTATCCCAGGCCGCCCCCATGCGCCGCGTACATGTGAAAGGCAACCTCAGGATACACGACGGACACTATGCCAGCGGAGGCTTCATCGCCGACTCCAAAGTAGAGGGCACCATTGATGCCGGGGGCGGGCAACAGTGGTATACACGCAACAGCCACATGAAGAACTGGACCGGTGGCAACTGGAATGTGTTCTTCCAGGGAGTGCCGGAAGCACCCGCCGAAAACTGGCCCGAGTCTCCCGTCACCACCATAGCCACCACTGACCGCATCAGAGAAAAGCCCTACCTCGTATTTGAAAATGGTACATACCTCGTCAGGCTGCCCCGCCTCAGAGACAATGCCACAGGCACCAGTTGGGACCAACAGGACAGCACCATCACCATGGATGCCTTCCATGTGGCACAGCCGGAAAAGGATAATGCCCGCACGATAAATAAAGCCCTGCAGCAGGGCAAACACCTGCTCCTCACCCCCGGCATCTATGAAGTGGATGAGCCCATCCGGATAGATAGCCCCGGCACCATCGTACTGGGCATTGGCCTTGCAAACCTCGTAGCCACCAATGGCAACAGCGCCCTGGAGGTGGCCGATGTGGACGGAGTCACAATAGCCGGGCTGCTGGTAGACGCAGGGCCTAAGCCCTCACCCCTTTTGATCCGCATTGGCGAGGAGGGAGCTGACACCAGCCATATGCATAACCCCACTTTCCTGTTCGATGTATTCGTGCGGGTAGGCGGCCCCTTTGCCGGAGCAGCCGAAAAGTGCCTGGTCATTAACAGCAGTGACGTGATCATAGACCACACCTGGCTCTGGCGGGCAGACCATGGCGAGGGCGTGGGCTGGGACATAAACCGCTCTGATAACGGGCTCGTCGTGAATGGAGACGACGTGATAGCCTACGGCCTGTTCTGTGAGCATTTCCAGCAGTACCAGACCCTCTGGAGCGGTGAAGGCGGCAAAGTCTATTTCTTTCAATGCGAAATGCCCTACGATCCCCCCACCATAGAGAGCTGGGGACATAACGGCATCCATGGCTATGCAGCCTATAAGGTGGCAGACAGCGTACAGACCCACCAGGCCTACGGAGTGGGCATCTACAATGTCTTTTACGATGCCCACGTTATTGTAGACCAGGCCATCGAGTGTCCCCCTCACATTGAGGACGACTTCCACCACATTATCACCTTCTGGCTCAATGGCATGGAAGAATCAGAAGTGCGCAGCATTATCAATGGCAAAGGCGCCGCCGTAAACATCAATAACCGGAAAGCCACTTTATAAAAGAGTATAATCACTGCAGATCAGGGACACCCGTGACGCTAAGGAGTATACAAAAGGTCACGGCCTCACAAAATACACCCTGGCAATCCGGCCGTTTTCAATTTTGTAAATGGCAATAGCCTCAACAGGGCCATTTGGGACCCCCGTCACATATTCTTTATCTATCACCGTATTGCCCAGCACCACCCGGTCCGTCAGCTTACAGTGCAGTTCCGGCAGTTGCTCAAACATCTGCCCGTAGCGTTGCCGCATCACCTCTTTGCCCTTACTTACCAGTTGATCAGGAAACATATAGATCTCCACACTATCACTATACGGAGCCAGAAAAGCATCGATGTCCCCCGCGTTATACGCATTAAGCTGCTCCTGGGCCAGGTCCTCCGGCGTATGCCCTATCAGGCTATCAGGCACATATACCCGGCCATTCTTGATCACATAAGCCACCTCCTTTACTGCCATAATATCCTCCAGCGGATTCGCATTCAATACCACCAGATCAGCCCTCTTCCCTTTCTCTATCGACCCCAGCTCGTCTTCCAGATCCAGCGTACCCACAGCATCGTACGTTGACGCCTTAAGTATCGCCGCATCCCTCATCCCCGCCGCCTTCATCGCTTGTAGCTCATCATAGTAAGAAGCCGCGTGGTGGGTACCGATATTACCCGCATCCGTACCCGTAGCAATACGTACACCCGCATCAGACACCTTCTGCAGATTATACGCCCGGAGGCTGTCAGCCGTATGACTCTGGCTTAGCAGAAGATCTTTGAAAGCATCCGTTTTGCGCAACGTATCCAGCAGCGGATGCGATAGCGACTTCAGCTCATAGTATGAGCCCAGCGCATACGGGTTAGCCAGGGCAAAGTCTTCCCGAGAGAAAGTCTGTGTTTCAGTATAAGTTTTAATATAATTTCCGTGCACTACCAGCGTAGGAATATACGTAATGTCATTCGCCTGCAGCAGCCTAATAAACTCATCGTCCACCGCTTCATTATCCACGCTATGAACCAGAAAATCCGCCCCCGCCTTTATCGCCAGCTTAGCAGTATGTAACTGAGTGGCGTGTACCGCCACCTTCAGCCCATGGCCGTGGCTCTCATCTATAGCCGCTTTTACCATGGCATAAGAAGAGTCTGCAGGCATAGACTTACCGTCCAGGTACCATATTTTAATAAAGTCCGGCTGGCGAGGCAGTTGCCTCCGCACTTCCGACCTTGCCCCTTTCGCATCATCAACCTCTATGATCGGCGCATCATCCCCCGCCAGGGCTGGCGGCTGGTAAGGTGAGATCAGCGGCCCTGTAAGATAGATATTAGGGTATTCGGCCTGGTCACCGTATCTGTCCCGCAGGTCATAATTAGACATAGGGCCACCTACATCAAATACAGTCGTTACACCCGCCCTCAGGTAGCGTTTTAGCAAGTCATCCGCTTCTCCCCCTATCCACTCTGTTTCATCTTCGTAGCGTCTATGCACACGCAGATCAAGGGCATCAGGCCGCGTATATACCCCTCCGGACTGGAAAAAGTGTATGTGCGTATCCACCATTCCCGGTATCAGCCATTTCCCCTTCCCCTCTATCACTTCCGTCCCATCCGGCACCCTTATCCTTTGGCTTATCACGCTTATTC
This sequence comes from Roseivirga sp. BDSF3-8, assembly GCF_041449215.1. Lineage (NCBI taxonomy): Bacteria > Pseudomonadati > Bacteroidota > Cytophagia > Cytophagales > Roseivirgaceae > Roseivirga > Roseivirga sp. BDSF3-8. Next base: position 5,340,178 of record NZ_JBGNFV010000001.1, read on the forward strand.
TGTCATCTTTCAGTAGCACAGAAGCGGTTTTAGACGTCCCTTTCTCCACATCCACCACCTCCACATCACGAATGAGCACCCCCCGGGACTGAGCCGCTAAATAAGTGCATGAAAACAGCAGACAAATAGATAATAGAAGATTTTTCATACGGATAAAATGAAGAGTTTAGATCAGGACAGGCAATTTAATGAAGAATTTCAATTGAAAAATACCTGACTGTGAGCACATCAGACGGCAAGGAAGTATTGGCATACCGTAATTATCCTATATTTAAGTTACCCAAACCCTATTGCAGATGAATGTCCTGATCATACTGTTTTGTATCCTGCTGCTGATCCTCCTCATCACCAAAGCCAAACTCAACCCCTTCCTGGCTTTTTTGGTCGTTTCTGTTGTCACAGGATTAATGTTAGGTATTCCTGCCGGAAGCATTGTAGGCTCCGTCGAACGAGGTATCGGTAGTATGTTGGGCGGGCTCGTTATTATCATTGTCCTCGGCGCCATGCTCGGCAAACTGGTGGCGGAGACAGGCGCTGCCCAGCAGATTACCCGGGTGCTCATGAACCTATTCGGGCAAAAGAATATTCAATGGGCCCTGATGGTCACTGGCTTTGTTGTAGGCATCCCCCTCTTTTACAATGTCGGCTTTGTCCTGCTCGTGCCCCTCATATTCGGTGTCGCCTACCAATACCGGCTAAATGCCGTTTTCATAGGCATACCCATGCTGGCAGCCCTTTCAGTAACCCATGGCTTCCTTCCCCCTCACCCATCCCCTACCGCACTCGTAGGCCAGTTAGAGGCAGATATGGGCCTCACCCTCATCTACGGTTTCTGCCTGGCCCTGCCAGCCATCATTCTGGCCGGGCCTTTATTTGCCAAAAGCCTGAAGCGCATAAATGCCCGCCCACTGGACACCTTTCAGCCCGAAACACTACCGGATGACCGCCTCCCCGGGGCATTTAACAGCTTCTTATCCGCCCTGTTACCAGTAGTGCTGCTTGCCACAGTGGCCATCATACAATTAAACTGGCCCCCCGGTGGCAAAGCAGGCCTCGTCCTCACATTCCTAGGTGAACCCTCAGTGGTCATGATCATATCACTTGCCTATGCCACCATAGCCATAGGCCTTAGGAACGGCTTTTCAATTACCCAAACAATGGCTTTCTATACCGAAGCCATTAAAGATATTGCCCCCATACTTTTGATTGTAGGCGGTGCCGGAGCACTAAAGCAAGTATTTATAGAAAGTGGCGTCAGTGCAGAATTAGTGGCAGGGCTACAAGGCTGGTCTGTTCACCCCCTAATACTCGGATGGACCATCGCGGGTATCATTCGCGTGGCCATTGGTTCTGCTACCGTAGCCGGGCTTACCGCTGCCGGCATCATTGCCCCCATGATGGGTAGCATAGAGGCAGATCCTAACCTCATGGTACTCGCCGTAGGGGCTGGCAGCCTCCTCTTCTCCCATGTGAACGACTCAGGGTTCTGGATGTACAAAGAGTATTTTAACCTCAGTATCAAAGACACAATCCTTTCCTGGTCCATAATGGAAACAATTGTATCAGTCACCGGCCTGGCGGGAGCGCTGATACTGGATCTCGTTATCTGAAAAAAATCCTTCAGAGGAAAATCCCCCCACCTGACTGAACCAGGCTAAGAGGAAAATCTCACATAGCAAAAACCAACTGGTCACAGCCCAAATTAGTCAGAGACAGTTTTATTTCATATTATTATTTTTTTTAATCGATTACCATCATCTGAAAATGGAAATTAAATGATTTTATAGTATTTTTAACGCAATTTTAAGTTTAATAAAAATAATCAATCAGCGTAATTAATGTCATTAAACACATGTAACATTTATACTAAAAAAGTAAAATTATTAATTAAAAAGTAGGCTAGTACACTCATTCCCCACCCTTCCCCTATTCCTTTTCCTTATTTTCTTCCACCCTATTCGCCTCCTGCCATCCCGGGAACCTCACCTTAAAATGAAATTCAACAGGCTTCAGATGGTTGAATGACACACCGTGACTTTAATTCTATTTTTTAAACACATAATACAAATATTAACCTGACATTAGGCCTAAATCAAAGTGAAAATCATAACCTGATCATTCCAACTCATACACGTATTACAGGCAGTAAATTTCAATTTTCAACCCATAATCAGCTATTTATGAAACCATTTTTACCCGCATTAGGCCTGTCCCTCCTTTTAATTCCATTTAATGCCCGGAGTCAATCCTGCGGAAGTAATATGGTAGAAGCCCGGTATGCCGGGAGCCTGGTAACGCTTACAAGATATACTGGAGTCGACCATCCCTCAGAGGCTTTGGGAAGTCCCGACTACAACCTCCTTTTTAATCCCGGTCAAGCCAGATTTAGGGAAGATGACGTGGCTGTGTATGACCTTAGAAAACACATTCCCGCAGGAGAAATCATCAAAATACACCTCATAGTAAGTGTCGGGGACAGGATGCAGATCGCGGCCTCCCCGGATAACTTCAGGTATAAGGGTGAAAAAGTACTTTATAACGATCTGGCACTCATAAGCACCTCACTTACTTTTGACTACACCGTACCCGCTGGCGGAGTACGCTATATCTGGTTTAAAAGTATCGCAGGAACTATTTTACTAGACGGTGTTACCTACGATTTCACAGCCTGCCTGCCGGATGCTGACAGCGATGGCGTAGCGGATGAATCTTACCATGATAACGATCACGAGGCCCTGAAAGGCCGGTCCCTGAGGCAATGGTATAACCTGAATGAGACCGGGCCACCAGAACAGAATTATCCATATAGGGCAATCGCCCGGAAGGTGAGGTAGCTGCCATCCAAAAGAGCCAATTTTTCTTCTTTGTTTAGATAGTTTGTTTTTGTTTGTGTTAGGTGAGCCGCCCGTTGAGAGATGGGTGGCTCATTTTTTTATATATTGTCAATACTTGAAGACATATACAATTCAATACATTCGGTCATGTAGACTTTAACCAGGAAAGGCAGTGACGGCTGAACAAATCATACAATCCCTGAAAAGAAAGGCCGACCCCCAAAAGGCACGGTATAAAGAAGCTAAGTTCGGAATTGTCGCCAAACACCAACTGGGTATTTTTCATAAAGACCTGAACGAAATGGCCAGAGAAATACCAAAAGATGCCGAACTGGCCACTGAGCTGTTTGACTCAGGAATATACGAAGGCAGGCTTCTGTGCAGCAAGCTCTTTCCACCCGCTCAGCTAACCGAACCCCTTATGGACAGATGGACATCCACCTTCGAGAACTGGGAGGTCTGCGACTCCTTTTGCATGACCGTTTATGCCAGAAGCCCGCTGGCCATACCCAAAGCCATCGAATACAGTACCCGGGAACCTGAGTTTGAGAAAAGAGCTGGCTTTGCCATCATGGCAGCCTTATGCAGTGCCGATAAAAGAGCAGGTAATGAGGTATTTGACAAGTTTTTAACCATCATAATCAGAGAGAGCGATGATAACCGGTTATACGTCAGGAAAGCGGTAAACTGGGCGCTCAGGAGCATAGGAAAGCGTAATCCTGATCTCAAACGCAAGGCACTGGAAATAGCTGAACAAATTGCCTCACGAGACACTAAATCCGCCCGATGGATTGCGAAAGACGCCCTAAAAGAGCTGCAAAAAGAAGGCCTCCGTATAGCAAATTATCCAAGAAAAATATATGGCTAACGCCCCTGGAAGATATACGCCGGCAGACAGAAGGCAAGAGTCCCCCCCTCTCACTAGCTCAGAAGGAAAAAGATTAATATGCCACCTATCATCCCCTGTATTTCCCTAAGCCCTAAAGACTTAATCCAAACTAAAACAGCCGCACCTCAGTAAAACCGAAATAAATATAAGGCAAAAACTTACATTCCATCCCTTTTCACCAGCATCAGACACCTAATTTTGTACTTTTGACTATACCTTTTAATTATTCCGGCTACATGATAGACAAACTACTGTTAACCCTGCCCCTTTTTATTTTTGCGAATTGTGGAATGTCCTCTCAGGATAACCACCAGGACACACCTGCCGGCCTCGCACAGATCTCCGGCATCCAGGACATTAAAGAAGAATTTAGCACACTCACCTCCTTACGTGATAGCAGTAGGCTCCTCTCCGTGGCAGTACCCTATAAGTGCTACGAGGAAAGCGGTACCGTTACCTACTATTACCAGGGAACCGATCTGCGAATCATTACACATGATTATCATGCTGGCGGCCATTATTCCGCTAACAACCAGTACTACCTTCATAATGACTCCCTGTTCTTTGCCATATTAGAGGAAGCCACCTGGATGTTCGATTCACAGGGCGGACAGGGAGCGACCAGAGATGATATCAGTCAGCACCGCTATTACTTTGTCAATAATGAACCCGTCAGGTGCCTGAGAAAGAAATATTCCCTGTATTCTTACCGCGATGATAATCCCGCCGCCGAAAATGTACCAAATGAAGAAGTAGAATGCGACCAGGTAGCAAATGTACGCTCAAAGTATCATACCCTCATCGCCTATAAAGACGGCACGAACAGAACCCGCTGCATTGAAGAATAGCAATTGAGTATATACACGGCGTAAAACAATACCCACGGCATAATACACACCCACAACAGATGGGAAATTTTCATTAGTTTACACCCCGTATTCTAGCCTCAAAATTTGCATCTATGCACCTGCGAATATATCCTCCTCTGGCCGTATGCCTGCTAGCCTTCCTAATCTCATCCTTTACCATACCTGCTACCAAAGAGGGCCGGGCACCCGTCACTGTCATCCCTGAGCCCGTAAGCATAACCACCTATAGCGGAAGCCTTTCTATGGATCACACATGGGGTATTTATACCAAAGATGAAGAGATAGAAACTGACCAGGTAGCCACCTATCTGCAAGGACTCCTGCAGCCTGCTACAGGGTATGAATGGCCCCTTGCCCGGGGAAATAAAAAGGAAGGCATACACCTCAGGCTGTACGGGCAGAGAAATGAAGAAATTGGAGAAGAAGGATACCGCCTGCAGGTAACAAATGACGGCGTCTACATCCGGGCAAATACCCCGAAAGGTTTATTCTACGGCGTCCAGACATTGATGCAATTATTACCGCCGGAAATAGATAGCCAGGAGGTTACCACTATAAATTGGACCTTGCCGTATGTAGACATAACCGACTACCCCCGCTTCGGCTGGAGAGGCATTATGCTGGACGTGAGCAGGCATTTTTACACCAAAGAAGAAGTAAAGCAACTCATCAGCCAGATGGCCCGCTATAAATATAACCGCTTCCACTGGCACCTCACAGATGATCAGGGCTGGCGTGTACAAATAGAAGGCCTGCCCGGGTTAACCGAAACCGGCGCATGGCGGGTGGAACGCTATGGGAAATTTGGCGAACGAAAGCCCCCGCAGGCCGGTGAACCTACCCCCTATGGTGGTTACTACACCCCCCAGGACATACAAGAGGTGATAGCCTATGCCAGTAAGCACCACATAGAGGTAATGCCAGAAATAGACGTACCCGGCCACAGCATGGCAGCCATAGCCTCCTACCCTGAACTCTCTGTTACAGACAGCCCCGCCTACGTAAACCCCGGCTCAAAATTCGTCAACTGGCTGGGCGGAGGCAAATTTGAAATGTTTGTCGATAATACCCTCGACCCTACGGATGAAGCCACCTACCTATTCCTGGACAAAGTCTTCGGAGAAATAGCCCGCCTCTTTCCCTTCGAATACATCCACATGGGGGGTGACGAGGCCTACCACGGCTACTGGGAGCGCGACTCAGCCGTGCAGGCCTTTATGGAGGCCCATGACCTGCAGGACGGCGAAGCCCTGCAAAGCTACTTTGTAGGCAGAGTCAATAACATCATTAACAGCAAGGGCAAAAAGATGATCGGATGGGACGAGATCATGGATGGCGGCCTGGCCGATGGGGCCGCTGTTATGAGCTGGCGCGGAACTAAAGCCGGCGTGGAAGCATCACAGCAGGGCGTAAACGTGGTGATGAGCCCCTGGCCCATGGCCTACCTGGACCTCTACCAGGGAGACAGGGCCGTTGAGCCCCCTACCTACAGCCGTGCCAGGCTGCAGGACATCTATAGCTGGGATCCTGTTCCCGAGGGGGCAGACCCAGCCTACATACTCGGCGGACAGGGTAATATCTGGACAGAACATATCCCCTACCTCTCCCAGGTGCACTACATGGCCTTTCCGCGGGTCCTGGCCCTTTCGGAAGTGCTCTGGTCACCCCGGCAGGAGCGCGACTGGCAAGAGCTGATACCGAAGATAGAAGAGGAATTCCAGCGACTGGAAAAGGCCGGCATAAACTACTCGCGCAGCATGTATGATCCCATTATCAAAGTAACCAGACAGGAAACAGGCGAACGGATAGTAGAACTCGAAACGGAGATTGACGGACTGGACATATACTATACCATCGATGGCACCATACCAGGCCGGTACGCCAGCCGGTACCAGCAGCCTATTACCCTGCCCGAAGGAGTAGATCAGTTTCGGGTCATTACCTACCGGAACGGCGAACCTATCGGCAAGCTCATCTCCCTGGACGAGCAAGAACTTAACCGCAGAGCAAGGTAGATTCGTCTTGGTCGAAACTAATGATCGAAATAACTACATATCGTTTTGAACACTTGCCTTATTCTTTATCCGGCTGAGTATCCTCTTCTCGAACCTTTCGACTTCCGCTGTATTTTCCCACCACCAAAATGAGTCATTCACCCATTGCCAGGCGCCAGGTCTCAGTTCCTTATTAATACCTGCAAAGCCAAAGGTAGTTGTCTGTCTGTTTTTAGACCTTGTCCACGTATGGATTATCTCATCCCTTTCAGGGTCGTAAAAATAGATGGAATACCAATGATCATGCTTATCCACCCGTCCATCCTGCAGCCCAAGCCTTGATGCTGCAGGATATTGATCAGGGTCCAATTGAGGGCTTTCCCTTTTAACCTCTTTTATTATTTGAATCAGGGCTTCTTCAGGCATATCAAACTCATACCTTTCCGCCCTGGGGTACGATCCCGGCGCCATAAACCATCCCACCGTATAAGCCACAAAACCACCGACGATAATACCTACCAGGCATAAAAGGCCGACTTTAGTACCATAACTCATACATATAAATTTAACTTCTAATAGGCAGGACCTGAGAAGATATTTTTTTAAATATCTTCAAATGTAGTAAATGGGTAAAACACAAACATAATATATAATTTCACTACAGTCAGGAAGATAAATCCGGTCACAATGAATAACTAATAATTATTCTCATCACTGGTGTCCCCCATTTACAGGTTTTGGCTTAAATACACCTGGCCTATGATTCACTGGTAATAAAGCAAAGGTTACCACAGTGAGGATCGGTATAAGACCTTGCCGCCTCATCGCAGCGAAGCCTTTGTAGCTCTATAAAGCCGGTTAGGGCCGAGTGCCGTAGGCACATAGCCCCTCTTCCACTATTACATCACACTCCTCCGGAGGAGATGACCGTCAAATAAAAGAAATAGCTAAAAAAGATGACATGCCATGGAATCATCGAGCCCTCAAAACCAATGGCCTATAGAGTCCTGAAAATAAAACCGTTACAGATCAGGTACTGGAATTATCAGTCAACCGGGCAGCTATTAACCTGGAAGCACATGGCCCACCCCAAAGCTACTTCTTTACATAAAGTTGTTAATGATACTTTGAATTGCAAAGTACTTTTGCATACCTTTACACCATCACGTAATAAACCCGGTGCTACCGTATGAATACATTTGTCAGAAAAGATTCTATCGTACGCAAAATATGGGGAAAGAGCGACACCGTTCTATTCATATTTGCCGGTGCCTCAGCCGAGTTTGCCCTTAACAAGGCCGTAAACTGGCTCTATTTTACCGGACGGCTGCCTGCCGATCCGCTGGAGAGGTTATTTTCTACTGTCACCTACGCCCAGCGAATTATTTTCATGCCTTATGAGCAATCAATAGCCGCTATAAGCGACATAAGAGCAGCGCATGCGGCGGTAGAGAAAAAACGCGGCCAGAATATACCCCAGTGGTCATACCGTGATGTGCTATATATGCTTATAAGTTATAGCATCACCGTTTATGAACTTCTGGAACGAAAACTTAGCGAAGCGGAAAAGGAAGAAGTATATAATGTCTTCTGCCGGGTGGGCTTGCTGATGGGGATCCAAAAGCTTCCGGAGACGTATAGTGAATGGCTACCCGACAGGGACTTGCATTTGCAGCAAGACCTCGGTAGAAGTCACTACACCCTGGACCTGTATAAACAATACCGGAAGCATCTTGGCCCTATCCGCTACTGGCTGCTTTTACAAGTACAGCAACTAATATGTCCGGCACAGGTAAAACACCTGCTGAACCTTAAAATGAACCCGCTGATACCACCCGCTTTCGTCCTGTATAAAATGACACGCCGGCTCAGGGCAGATACCCTGGTTAAAGCCTTGTTTTTGCCGGGTGCTTATAAGCAACAAATACGTAGGCTGAATATGGCGCCATTAACCTGATCGCTGTCACATAATTAATTAACCCTATCCTGGTGGAAGATGGCTAATGGTAAAAGGCCACAGCCGGTGATTTCACCACCTTGTAGTCTGCTTTGTGTACATGAAATACCACCTATAAGGAGGCAGCACTATTTATCCAAATTATGATCAATCAGAGCAAGTACAGTATCAATGCGGTCCTGTAGCGGCAGGTAATGAGAGTCTTCCGTTGTGATACCGATCAAAATGAACATTAGCAGGTTATCCTCGAAGCGGGACGTCCGGATGATACCGAGGTTACTTTCATTATGTGCCTTAGGCTCTAGCCCCAACTGAGACACCGAAATCCCCGTTTTATCCACCACCGTTCTGATACTCCCTTCTCCTTCCCGAAATATTCCCAGTATATACTCACGCTGCGTGCGCAGCGAGGCCTCCTGCTGGTGTACCTGCCGTATCACAGACTCCCAGGAGGTAAGATACATTCTGAGTTCAGCATCAGAAAGGTCTTTAAGACCACCTGAATTAATAATCTCCAGCAACAGGGAATTATTAGGGTTATAGCTGATCTCGTAGGACAAGGTATTTAGTAATATGTCTGAGAGGGCCGACTCAGTGATGTCAGCCGAATCGGAATTGATAATCTGTGCCAGCCGCTTAGCCTCTTCGTAGTTAAGCCGGTTCACTCTCATCAGCTCCACCAGCTTAGCCCTGCTCTGTTGGAATTCGGCCTTTAACCCTTCCAGATAAAACTGCTCACGCTTTTTGGCCGCTTCTCGCTGGTTCCAGTTATTAATAGCAAGGGCGATCAGAATACCCACCACAATAAGAAATACCTCACCAACAGCATACAGGAGGTAGCGCGTAAAGTTATTTTCTGCCAGTAGTTTTTTCCTGACCCTTCATAGAAAGGTTATCATGGCACCAGGGTTAGCAACACGGGATATATAATAGTCTATTGCAATATAACCCCTTTTTATTCTTTTCAAATATCCTTAAAGCGGCCTTAGGTACCGGCTGCTCATCCAGCCGATGGCTTTGTAATGCTTGTAATCATTATTACCCCCGTAAAACAATGAGTTATTCCGGTTAGGTGTATCATCCATTACCACCAGCCACCATACCCTGCCGGTATCATCCTCCCATTCTGCCAGCGCCGTTCCTTTATCCCCCTGGTGGTACACAGTCACGATATTCTGTCCGTCAATCGGCATGTATGGCAAATCCATTTCCCTAAGGCCCGTTTTTATATTGGGAGAATCACGCATATTATAGCTTTCCTGTATTACCTCAAACCGCACAGGCTCTATAGATTGATAATCGATCAGGGAATTTCCCATAGCGGCATAGTCTTCCGTAATCCGAAACCTGCCCTCACCAGGCAGGTATTCCAGGTAAGTCAGGTGGTCCACATACCCTGCACAGCAGGCATAATCCAGCAGTACCAGGTGAGTACCTTCTTCCCCGTGCAGATCAACCACCCTGCCGGTCCATGAAGAAACATACTGATACGCCCCGTTTACCTTCCGGAAAATCAACACCCCTTCGCCCTCTCCACCCGTGTAGCCATTGTAAAGGACTTCATCCACACCATCTTTATCAATATCAATGAGATGAAACCGGTCTATATATTCAAATGCAGAGGAAAAATCAGGATATATCTCATAAGGCATGATACGGAGCAGCTCCTCCAGTGCCCCCTCTCCTACATGCCTGTAGCCGTTAGCCTCCCAATCATATGGGCTTTTGGCACTAAACAGACCAATATCCTGGGCCTGGCAAAGCAGGCTTCCAAGTACTATGGGCAGGAGCAATAATCTTTTCATATAATAAAAAGCAGTCCCCAAAAATAGAGACTGCTTGTATAAGATAAAAGCGTAGCGTTTACTTAGGCTGCGTGCAAAGAGGCTCATAGGTATCGCACTGACCACCAGAATAGCACCATCTGTTATAAGTAAAGTTGCAGAATTCAGGCTCTTCCGAACAAGCGAAGGTTTCACCACCCTTGATAGTCTGGATAGAACCCTCAGGCTTAGTCACAAAGCTTTTAACTTCCAGTGAATCGAGGCTTAATTTCTTCTTCATCTTAATGTAGTTTTTTCTTAGTGCCTACTCTGTTTTAGCTTTTCGGCAATCGCTAATGATATGTCATGAAGGTATAAACCAGGCTTCGAACTTACCAATAGCTACCCCTGAAATAATATTTTGTCATTATTAAATTATCCAAAACTCATAATTTTCTAATGAAAGCCATCACCCCCACACCCTGATTTATAGTGAGTTATTCTCTGGCCCATTAGCATAAAAAAACAAACGCCCGGCTCAGTAAGCCGGGCGTTTTGTGCTTATTACAAATGAGGTTGTCTTACCTCCTAACTACTTTTTGTTGTGAAACCACATTAGAGGCTTCATCGATAACACGAAGCAGGTATATGCCCGTCTCCAGTCTTTCCGTAGGCAACTGGTACACCATACGTCCTGTAGCCTCACCGGTACTTTCCACTACCTGGCGAAGAGCAGTCACCTGCCTGCCTTGTGCATCCACGAGGCTTAGTGTATACTCCCCGGGCACCAGTCCGCCAACATCCACCGTAAGGTCAGCCCCATCCACAGGGTTCGGATAGAGGATCATTTCCACCTCTTCGTCAGGCACCAGGTTAGGCATGCGGTTATACGCCAGCTCCATGCCGCTTCTGGTGGCTACACCTGCAGAAGGCACCTTAACGATACCATCCACATCGAAGCCGTCCGCTCCGCCACCGAACCTGTTACGATCGGATATGTCCGTGACCCTTACGTACTGCAGGGCACTCAGACCTGAACCGGCCATATCAATATAGGTATCCTTACAGATCTCATCTGCCAGTACCGTCCAGCTCTGTCCGTCCAATGATCCCTCTACGCGGGCCTTTTCAGGATAACTGTTACAGCCACGGCCCACATCGTTAAAGGAAGTCTCTATAATAAACAGATCATCGCCCTCCTGGTCATCAATCACGCAGGCCATTTTTACAGTAAGTGATCCACCGAAGCCAAGGCTTACGAAGTTGTACGTGTCATTTTCTTCCGGTTCACCAAGCGCCTTATCAGGGTCGGTGCGGTTGGAAGCAATATCACGGTTATTCTTCTTCTTGCCGGGACTGTAGTCCACTACCTCTATAGCTGTGCATGGAGCATCGCTGTCTATCACAGTAAAGTTCACCGTAACCGGTGTACCGGCCTCACCTCTGCCACCGCGGCTGCCATAAGGCGTAACTGTGATCGTATTCTCTCCCAGAGGGAACTCTACCGGATTATAATCACCATTCGGATTATCTCCGTCCAGAGCAAACGGCGCGATACTCTCTACCTGGAAGCGAGCATTGCCGTTGAAGCCAAAGACCACACTTTGCGTTAGATCACCAGGCTCTGCTCTCACGCTGAAAGCGTTGTTCGCGTAATCTGCCAGGTCTATCGTATCACCATCCACCAGAGGGCCTATGTCCTCGTCTGTATCTGCATTAACCAGTACAAGAGGAGGCAATATGCTGGGTCCGCTGACCACATTAAGCGTAACAGGCACCAGCGCAAGCGGACGGAAGGGGTCATTGCTCTGCACCTGTATATCACCATTATAAACACCTTCATCAAGACCTTCGGCACTAAGAGGCACATCCACTACTACTGCCTCACCAGGTAGCAAAGTACCTGATGCAAGTGGTGGTGTAATGCTTATTGCCAGGCCGTCTTCCAGATAAGTAGTGTTGAAGATGATCTGCAGTCCTTCCTCAGGACCAGGACCCTGCAATCCTACCGTGCTGCTGGTAGCGATAGTTGAGTTCGTATTCTCATATTGTAGCTTGATCCTGCCGTCAGGGTAAAGGATCATCTGGAAGGTAACCGGTGCCGGCGCAGGTCCGAAGAACCCGAAGCCGGGAGTCTCCTCCCACTGTACAATGAAAGACTCGGCACTGCCCTGGTAGAAGACTCCCCCGCCATCTGCAGGCTCAAGGTCGTCCCACATACCCGCGATCATGGATCTTGGATTCAGGCTATTAGGTATCTGCCGGTTAGAGAAGTTACTACCCGACAGTGGTTCGAAGGCCACAAAGCCATTAGCTCCGATAAACACACTATCATGCTCAACCCCGAAGAAAGTAAAGCTGAAGGGAAGCGGTACACGCTCATTGCCATCGTTGCTTACGCTTGCCTGCGTTCCGGAGCCACTTATATCCATAAAGTTATAAGCCGCTCCCCCGCTGTTATTATCACGCCATGCATAGCCGAATGTACCCGGTCCGCCACTCGCGTTGAGCACGTCAGGACCTACACGGTTATCCGGTTCCTCCTTCGTAGCAGGCGCTTCCAGGTCCAGTTTAGGATAGCGCATCACCAGTTGGTCACCACTTCCAAAGGAAGGCGGTATCACACTAAAGGTAAGGTCACTATTTCCCTCGTTACTTATCGTAAGTGACTCCACCGTGCTTTCACCCGGGGCCAGCGTTACCGAAATAGAGTCAGGGTCAAGCCCCAGCACCGGTGGTGCAATACCCGTTCCGGAGAGGTTCACCACGACCATCTCGTTACCAAAGGCATCATTAGTCTCCAATACGATCTGGTCACTCAGTACTCCGTCCTGCGTAGGGCTGAAAGTAACCTCGATGTCAAGGCTTTCTCCTGGCGCAAGGTCAACGCTGTCAGGCGCATCAGAACTAAAATCAGCTCCTGAAGGACCGGAAATGATTCCCACCAGGTCCTTCGTGCCATTATTACTCACCGTAAAGCTCTGTACACTCTCCAGGCCAACAAATAGTGGTTCGAAAACCAGGCTATCCGGAGCTACCTCTATCTCAGGGAAGCCAATCACCGTAAGCTCTACTAAAGCCTGGGCATCAGCATTCAACGGATCATTGGTACTGAGATCCAGTGCGTCATAGTACACACCATCATTCAACCCGGCAGCATCCAGGTTAACGGTAATACTTACGGAAGAACCGGGAGGTACAATACCATTGGCAGGCTCAGCACCGGTAATGAAAGGCGTAAGGCCAAAGGGAGGTTTGATGAAACGCACCGCCAGCCCATTCTTAATATAGGATGTATTAAAGGCCACCTGTGCACCGTCCGTACCATCCTCATTCTCAATACCTACGGTACTCTCATCAAGGAAGGGAGCCGTCTCCACATCTTCGTAGAAGAAATCGATGTTGCCATTTTCATACAGTACAATCTGGAAGGTAACTGTCTCAGAAGCATCGCCCAGGAATTCGGGAACATCCGTATACTGCACCACAAAGCGGTCAGCAAATGCCTGGTAATACACGGCGGCATCGAATTCATCCGTCACCAGGTCGTCCCACAGTGCGGCAATAATCCCCCCGTTAGGCGTACCCGTATCAGGTATCTGATCATTGGTAAAGGTAAAGCTTGGAGGCTCAGCGAAAGCAAGGAAGCCATTGCCGCTTATCCATACCTCGTCCTCGTCATTTCCGTAAAACTCAAAATCAAATGGCAGGTCTGCACGGAAGAATCCTTCGTCAGCCGTACTATCACTCACCTCCGTACCAGTTCCGCTTATGTCGCTGAATGCATACACAGGTCCGCCCGGCTCATCACTATCGATCCAGCGATACCCGAAGCCCAGGTCTTCACCAAAAGCATATTCCACAGGATGTCCTATGCGGTTGTCGTCCTGCTCCTTGCTTAGCTCATTACGATTTGCAAACTCGATACGCTCCGTATTATTCAGCACCACATCCTCTGCCGCCAGTAAGGCATTAACAGTGGCTGCAGGCGTACTGAATATGAGCGGGAAGGTTCCCAGGTTACGCAGTTCAAACTCAACCGATCCGGTTTCGCCCGTCTCCAGCGTTTCCTGTGCTATGTCCGGCACCAGCTCCAGTACAGGCGGTGCCGTACCCACACCTATCAGGAATACCTGATTTTGGGTGCTGTTATCCGCATCACTGTTTATCGTGAGCGTGGCAAAGAGGTTCCCCAGCGTCTGCGGAGCAAACGTCACCACCACTTCCAGGCTATCACCTGCAGGTATGGAAGCCTCCTCCACACTGGCGCTATACTGGAAGCCATCAATACTGATATCAGAGATATTGATCGCAGCCAGTCCGTTATTAAAGATAGTGAAAGAAAGGTCTTTACTTCCTCCCACGAACACCGCACCGAAGTCCAGTAGGTTCTCATTTACCACTATCTCAGACTCCTGACCAGACACCACCAGCGTAGTGGGCACTTCAGCCACCGGCTCATCAGGGTCATTGCTGCTGAAGATAATAGGCGTACGATAAGTACCATTAGCTACCTGCGAGGCATCAAATGTCACTTCCACATCCACCGACTCACCGGGAGCCACTTCCCCGCTTTCGGGTGACAGGCTTATGTACCCTTCGCCACTGCCGCTAAGGGCTCTTTTCAGGAAGACAAAGCCACTCCCATTGTATGTATTACCTCCGTCACTACTGAAGAAGTAAGTATTGGGCCGCTGGGTGGCATTGGCATCCACTCCCTGCGGGAAGGCAACGCCATCAGGGTACTTATGAATTACCCAGAACTCGTCTCCTGCATCAAATGAGAAGGACTGATCCAGTTCTGTCAGCAGAAACACACCCTCTTCCGAGGCCGTATTGATTGTCTGTGTCAGCAACAGGGTACCCTGATTTGGAGTGGTTCCCCCCTCCCTGATTTCCAGAATAACGGTAGGGTTGCTTACTGCTTCAGTACGGTAGGCGTTGCGCACTGCCGTTAAGGTAAAGCCACCGGCAGGCACCTCAAAACGTACAGCACTGGTATAGGCCGCCGTTTGCACACCGGAAAAGTCATCGGGGAAAGATATACCGGAATCGTAGAAAATAGAATCGCTGAATTCCGCATTATCAGTTCCGGGGTTCGGCAGTGGCCTTACACCTTCGGTAGTACCGCCTGCCCTGCCCTGCGCACTGGCCGGCACACTGCTTTCAGTATAACTGCCCGAATCACCATACCCGTACCTGGCCATGTCCAGTCCTGCGAGCGGATCAGCCAACAGATTGGCCGGTTCTTCCACCGTAGGGCCGGTAGAGGCTGTAAAGTTCAGAGGCTGTTCCCCGTTATTCGATACGGTAATTGTCCGCACCGCTACAGGATCATCATTCTGTACATTTATGCTGACAGAAATACTATCAGGAGAAAGAGCGATAGCAGGTGGGGCCACTACGTTTAAAGTAGCAGGTACACGAATCTCAGGCTCATCGCTGTCATTACTACTGATGACCAGGTCTGCGGTATACACACCGGTTGAATCTACCAGCCGGGCATCAAATAATACATCCACTACGTCTGTTTCGCCAGGCTGTACAGTTCCGCCCATCGTATTAACAGACACAAAGAAGCTCTCAGGGTCACCGTCCACTATTTCCAGGTTGTCCACATCCAGGATAGAGCCTACTGCCTCCATAGGGCTGAAGAGCACTACCTGCTCGATGTTTGGCGCAAAGGCTGTTCCGCTGAATATAAGGTTACCGTCAAGCAGCACCCGCATGTCCAGGTTTTCCCTGTCCACTACCACTGCGATGGTGAAGTAACCGGAAGGCGTAACAGCGCCTGTAGGCAAAAAAGCTTCTACTCCACCGTCCAGTACAGAAATAGAACCATCAGGGTTAAAGCGTACCCGGGTATTTACCAGTTCCTCGCCAGGCGACTGTGGAATGAACTCCCACGTCACCCCACCAACACCTGAAATCTGCATCTCTGCAGAGGCGTAAGAGAATGGCTGCGGCCCTACTTCGATAGTAGGCGACAGCGCCAGATTATTAAAAGGGGCCCCATTAGAACCATCAGATGTGGCCCGTATATGGCGCGTACCTTCAAAAGGGTTTGTGTTGGCTATGACCCAGTTAGGGGTGGACTGAGTCACCCAGCCCATTTGTCCGTCCAGTTCACCAAGAGCAAAGTCCTCAAAATCTGCCGCGTATAGCGGAGCAGCCACTTCATTCATAGTTCCCGAAGCTGTTACCAGGCGACTAAGCTCAGTGTTCTCCGCATCGTGCGTAACCGCCAGGCTACGGAATCCCCTTGTCAAAGCCTCCCTGGTCCGGGCTACATTGGCAGCAAAGGTACTACCACTCAGGTCATCCACCATTATGGAGTACACCAGCTCATCATCACCGGTATTGGCTATCTCCAGCGTTTGAGTAGCCGTCTGGAGCAAGGCAAGTGTTTGGGACAGACTATCCGGACTTACTTCAATCTCGGGAGCTTCCGTACCATCCAGCACGGTAAGGCTTACCGGCACCACCAGGGTAGGTGTAAGACTGTCACCATCGCTGATCAGCAGGTCACTGGTATACACGCCCTTAGGCAGTACACTCGCATCAACCGTTACTGCCAGGCTCGTATTTTCGCCAGCGGTGAGGCTACCGGAAGCAGGGCTCACTGAAAGCCAGGCCTGCTCAGGGTCTTCACTGACACTAAAACTTTGCAGTGAATCGGATATGTTAGTCAGATCCAGTATCACCTCCTCTGAGTTACCTACCAGCAATTCCACATCTACCTCTTGTGGTGAAACCGCCAGTGTCGGCGCACCCGCATTGTTCAATACCCATCCCATATCCTCGAACAGGCCGCGGGTTATATCTCCAATATCAAAGGTGGACTCAGCACTACCTACCTGTGGCGTCATTAGTGAATTAGGGTCACCTGCCGGAAAGGCCGCTTCGTCCCAGTGAGCATAGCTCGATCCTCCCTGAAATACAGAGGGAGCATAAAGCTCTGCCGGATTACCAGATAGGGCTGCAACTGTGCTGGGCCCGGCCTGAAATATATCTCCTCCGGTAAGCGCATTCGCTATTGCAGCAGAAGGATCTGCCAGTGAAGTTATCGGCGTACCGTCACCCAGCTCCACAAACTCACTGTAAATGCTGTATGAACCGCTACTGCGTATGGTACCCTGGCCAAAGTTCACGCCACGTATAGCAGTAAAGCCCAGGCCATGACCGATTTCATGCAGCGCAACCGTAGCAAAGCTAAACTGTCCGGCAGGCGTATTTGTGTCAAGCCCGAAGTACCAGTTAATACCCGTACCTAAGTTAACCTGCAGATCGAACGGTTCATCAGGGAACAGTTCCTCTCCTGCTATAGCATTAGCTAATGCTGCAGGGTAGAAAACATCCGGCAGGACATCAGGGCTAAAATTTCTGACGCTGTAGGACGGCCCTGCCGAAGCAAGTACGCCCGGCCCGAGATTAGCAAACTCTGCAAAAACCTTGATCGGCACATCGCTTACAATCTCTGAAGACCAAATATCCAGGGCAAAAAGAAAAGCCGCCTGCGCATCAGGATTAGCCTGAGCACCGGGGCCAAAGGTAACTTCAAAAGTAGCGGTCTGTGTGGCCAGCATGCGGCTGGAGTACATTTCAGATACACTTTTGAATCCGGAGGGCAGCACTTTTGTGTGCTCATCCTGCTCACCGGCAGGGCAAATTACAATCTCTCCCGGGCCTTTTTCAATACCCTGCGCTAACGCCGGGGAAAGACCCGTAAATGTAAAAAAGAGAAAAAGTAAAGGTAATAGTGTCATCCAGGGGGGTAAAGACGGTTGTCTTCCACCCTGATGGTAGTGGTTTCTCATAGTGTAGAGATTTAGTCTAAGGTTGATTTCCTAAATAAAGTATTTCTAAAAAAATGAAAATGAAAGCATTGATTATCAACACTTAACACGACACCTTGTAGGTTGGAGGAAAATTTTAATATATAGGAAAACACTGCGGAACATTAAATATATCTATCTATATATTTAATGTTCCCACACCATTACATACCTGATAGTAGCAAGAGAAGCTCTGCAATCGGTTTATTCAGTAAATTATGGCGCTCATCGTACCCTTTTCGGCAGCCTTTCCGGAAATTACCTAACCAACAATGGAGTACACTTTAAAATGATCTGGAAGCTAAATTAAGAGGGATAGTGTGAGGGAAATTTTTTGAAAAAATTATATCTATTTCCATCCGGCACTAGCATATTCGTAAGTATCGTGTCGGCTGGTCACACACTAATGTTTAGGGTAGGCATCTTATCCGGTTGGGGCAGCCGGCCAAAAGACAGATCAGGCACCGGCCTGCCTCACCTTAAACTTCATAAGAGCGGCGATTTGATTGGCCCTGGTGATAGCCTCATCGGCCGTTTTGCCTGTAAACAACGAGTGTACGGTATGCGTCCACAGCTCAAGCCATCGGTCGAAATGAAGAGGCAGCAACGGCTCTTTTTCACTCAGCAGGATATGTTTTACCATCGGGTTACCCTTATAGGTCTGGTTCCCCAACAGCACAGTCTCCCAAAAATCGCACAAAACCGGGATATGCACCTCCCAGTCAAGCCTCACCACCTCAGTAAAAAATTTACCTATAACCTGATCAGGAATGGCACGCTTGTAAAAGGCATCCACAAGCTTCTCAATGTCCTGTCTGTTTTCTATATCATGCATACAGTCGTAAAGCTACGCCTACCTGGATATATATAAAAATTACCAGGCTTAAACCCTACCCGTGAGTATGTCCATACAGACTCAAGGCAGCTTACCTTATCCTCCCGGCTTACCCTTACACACCATTAATAAAACCAGAAACACATGCCGGTTCATTTCAAATCAGTGCAGTGAATCTGCTTACAGAAAGTGAGCAAAGAGCAGAATCTTACATAATTACGACAGTGTATTTACCACCTTATCACCTCATAATATTGTAGTGAAAGGCTACCTTCATACCTTTACAAGGTAATGCTGAATAAAACATGAAAAAAAGATTATTCCTTATCCTTATCACCACCCTGCTCTTTCACGCAGGGTATTCACAAGATTATTATAGCCGCTTCATAGCCCGAGCACAGGCCAATGACACGGTAGGCCAGTTAGAGGTTCTAACTGAGTGGAAAGCTAATAACCCTGATGATGCAGAGCTTTACACCTGCTATTTCAACTATCATTTTAATAAAGGAAGAAAAGAGTCAGTGGCCCTGATGAACGAGCCCACTGAAGGTGAAAACTTTCTAAGGATAGTACCCAACAGACACAGGCTTATTTAGGAAGGCATGTGTATTATGATCAGGCTGAAGTAAATAAGGGGCTGGAAAAGATAGAAGAAGGAATTGAGCGCTACCCTGATCGTCTTGATATGCGCTTTGGTAAGATCTACGCACTGGGACAGGTAAAGGACTGGGCCACTTTCACCTCTGAGGTGATCAGGACGGTGCAGCACTCTGCCACAAATGACAACCAATGGACATGGACTAAAAACCAACCCAAAGAAGGAGGCCAGGAGGCATTTCTACATGCTATCCAGGACTACCAGGTTCAGTTGTTCAACACCGGAGACACAAGCCTGCTGGCGAACATGCGAAGCATAGCCCGGGAGATACTGGATATTTACCCTGAGGATGTGCCCAGTCTGTCAAACCTGTCCATCACATACCTATTGGCAGAAGAATATGAAAAGGGATTGGAACCATTGCTCCGGGCAGAAAAAATAGCGCCTGAGGATGACGTGATACTGTCTAACATCGCTCATGCCTACAAGCTTAACGGGGATAAGAAAAAGGCAATCAACTATTATAAAAAACTGACAAAATACGGCAGTCCCGAAATGCAGGCATTTGCAGAAGAGCAGATTACGGAACTAAGCCAGTAAAATACCCAGTGGACAAGTGTCCCGGGGCTGAGTCATCTCAACCCGCGTTTATTTGATTACTATCTGATATGCATAAAAAAGAGGCTGCCTTTTGCAAGGCAGCCTCTTTTATAGTTACTAAGCGGGTATCGCTTATTTTTTGTAGAACTTCTGAGTGATCACATCAGCTCCGGTACGAACCTGTATGAGGTACATGCCATCGCGAAGATTTGATACGTCTACAGAGTTACCTGTAGCCTTCGCAGCTGCACTATACATAGTACGGCCAGCCAGGTCAGTAATCTGGATCTGAGCATTATCTGCCAGGCGAGCCACATCAATATTCAGTACGCCTTCCGTAGGGTTAGGGTACAGGCTAATGCGGTCATTTACTACCGACTGGTCAAGCGTTTTGCCACCGGCTGACAGAGTAGATACAGAAGAGGTACCACTATCACATACATTGATGGTGAAGTCCTCAACTTCGCCATAGCTTGAGTTACCACAAGCAACAGCGGCCGTGTTCCATCTCATGACTGCACGGAAGCGGGTATCACCCAGTGAAGCAGTAGCAGGCACAGACATGCTGATGCTATAGATATTACCATCAGAGGTAGATCCGCCGCCAACGTCCTCACCGGCATCAGAGAAGTCGCCGTCACGGTTCCAGTCAGCATAGAACTTCCAGTTTTCACTGTATGTAGTTCCGGCAAATCCGGCACTCAGACGGATAGTATATGTATTACCCGTTACAAGATTACCTTTGATGCTGGTGCCATTGTAGTACCCGCCATCACCTGATGATGTACGGCTAAGACCTGTACCCTGAATTTCCACAAGGTCGATCCACTCATACTGAGTGCTGCCACCATCGGCTGCGCAGTAACCTGCAGGACTGGAACCCGTGCAGTCGCTACCGCCACCACCGCCTGAGCCACTCTGCGAAGCACAGAACTTAGTAGACTGAGATGAACCAAAGGCACCACCGGATACGATTACAGTATTTTGAGAATCAGTAAGGTTATAGCTACCGCTACCGTATGAGCAGCAGATACCGTCACCATAAGAGTCAGTGATGGTGAACGTGTGCTCACCTTCCAGCCCACTGAATACTTCAGTATAAGTCGTGTTATTCGCATAACCGCTGCCGCTGGCTACAGTAGTACCGCTGGCATTCTTAAGCGTCCATGAGGTTTCCGAACCATAGTTGTCAGTAACCAGGGTAAGCGTAACATCATCTACAGACTCAGTACAAGGCGGAGGAGGAGCGGCTACACCGGTAAGTGAAGCATAAGCATCCAGCATACCAGAACCTAGCTGGCCACTGTAGCTGGAGTTGGCGTTATAAAGTGCGTCAAAGTTGGCATTATCCACCAGCAGGCTCCAAAGCTCTTCATCAGTGATAATCTCATTATTATTCACTTTGTACGAAACAACCAGGGCGGCTACACCAGATACGTGAGGGCAAGCCATAGACGTACCGGAGATGCTGCTGTAGTTGTTATTAGGGAAAGTAGAATAGATGCTGCTACCGGGAGCAGAAATATCCACCCAGCTACCGTAGTTAGAGAAGCTTGACTTGGCAAGGCTGCTGCTTACAGAAGCTACTGCCAGGCAAGAAGGGTAAGAAGCAGGGTAGCCGTAGCTTGTGCTGCTTGTGTTGTCATTACCTGCGGCGAAGATAGGCAGGCCACCGTCCATAACAGAGCCACCACCGTTAGCACGGAAGTAGTCAATGGCATTTTCGATAGCAGAGCTTTGAGCACCACCACCCCATGAGTTTTGAGAGATGGCAGCTCCCATGTCAGCCGCGTAGATGAATGCCTCATCAAAACCGCCGTTAGAGCTGTTGCCGAATACAGAAAGGGTCATCAGGCGAACACCGTCGTTAGAACCTGAACCACCGGCAGTACCAGCCACACCTACACCATTGTTGGTTTCGGCCGCTACTGTACCACCCACGTGAGAACCGTGGCTGTCACCATAAACGGTCCCGGTGTTGTCACCGAAGTTGTATCCGTTTACATCATCCACATACCCGTTGTTATCATTGTCGATACCATCACCGGGTACTTCACCCGTGTTAATCCACATGTTACCGATAAGGTCAGCATGATCTACATCAACACCACCGTCTTCGATGGCTACCACCACACTGCTGTTACCAGTTTCAAGCTCCCAGGCCTGGGGGGCATTGATAGCAGGGTAGCCCCACTGCTGGCCATAGCCAGGATCGTTAGGCGTACCACCGGCTATAGACATAGCCTCGTAGCCTTTTACAGCTTCTTTACGCTCAAGCATGGGATCATACCCGTCTACAAGGTGATAGGCGATCTTAGGTTCGGCAATCTGCACGACTTCCAGGTCAGCATAGGCAGCCAGGGCTTTTTCCAGTTGCTGCTGGTTGTCAAACTTCATTTCGTACCATAGGTGAAGGCCCCACTGACGGTGGCGGTCTTCAAACTTACCGGCAGGGCGGAAAACACGGGTCATTTTGGTAGCCCCTACGGTCTCATTGGCTACGTCGAGACCGGGAATACCTGTTTGCAATGCGCCATTGCGGGCCTCGAGGGTACGGCCTTTTTCAGCCATTCTCATCAGCACATCCAGTTTGGGTGCCTGATCTTCTTTGAACTTAACCCTAAGCACGCCAGGCTCATAGGTACTGCCGCCATCGCGCAGGGCATAGTTCTTCTTCTTTTGTGCATGTGCACCAGCGGCCATGATTAGCAGGGCCGCTAAAATCGGTAGAAGTTTTCTCATACTTACAATTGATAGATTTGAAACATTTAAACACAGCCCACAGCGAGCATATGTCCTTTAAAATTTATAAGATTTTAATTAATAATCGTACAAATAATTTAATATTCTTCTATGCATTCAATACATTCTTAACTTAATTCAAAAAATCATATTTTTATCTTATCAAACAAGAAGGACGCTGCCTGAGGCAATTTTGAAAACAGCCTTACAATAGAGAGGACGGGATTTTTTCACTTCTCTGACCGCAACAGATAAAAAGTGGAAAAACAGTACGTCAATGAAAAGTTAAATAACAGACAACACTGCAAAAACCAAAACCCTATAACATTCAACCTAACATTCACTATATATACTGACTATATATAGACAGAACATAGAAGGAATGTATTCATTAACCTACTAGTATTAAACCTATTAACCTCCAGGCCTGCCCACCCTTATTCCTGGTAATCCATAGTATTATTCTGCCAAAACAGTTACCTTAATGATATATTTGTTACTAATCCTTATTACCTATGAAAACCTTATTTTCTTTTAAACTTTCCGTAATCCAGGCCGGCACACTCCGGGGAGGCACGGAAGAAGCCGGCCGGACCAAGGTCAATGAAATGTATCGGGAGACCTATGTAAATAAAGCAAAGATGGCTGATAAGGCCATGAATGCCATTACACAGTATATATCGAGCTGATACGGAGCCTGTCCGGTATAAGAGCAAAATTTACAGGCTGTGTGAAGGCACAGCCTTTTTTTAAGCTATCACTTCAAAACACTTGGATAAGTTATTAGAGACATACTACCTGAGGCAGGATGAGCCAAACAAGAGTTGCCTGCTGACCCTCAGGGACATTATCCTGCGGCAACACAGCCTCATGAGAGAAGTGCGAAAATACGGAATGCCCTGCTTTTGCTACGGAAAAAAGCCACTTTGCTACCTTTGGACGGATGATAATTAGGTAATTAAACCTTAATTTTTTGATCCCAAAGATGAATTGAAGTATGTTCGTCAACAAACTATTATCTACTTTATTATTTGATCATGAAAAAATTTAAACTAGAGAAAATTAAAATTCAAAGCTACATCACCTCGGATGATAGAAATAAGTTCGACAAACTTAAGGGGGGAACAATAGATGCCACAGATTTATGTTGGATGATAACTAATGCCAATATTAATCTGGATTGCTGGTTGACTTGTGATCCTCCCCTAGAACGGTAAATCTGAGGCAGGCTATCAGGCATTTCCGGATAGCCTGCCCTTATAAGGAATTTAATTATACCCTACCAATAATTTAAGATAATCTTAGTAAAAATTTACATCCGTCTGTTCGCGATTAACCGAAGGCAAAATTATAACCACTTTCTTAGAATTATATTCAACCCAAGAGTAATTCTCTTTTAATAGAAAAGTTACAGACTGGCGCTCAGGGAAATTCCTTCTAGTAAAGATAGACCCCAATAAAGACCTGCCCCTTCCCATTATTAACAACATCCTTAACCAGGCAATAAGCCTTCACCAAAAGTAGTACAGCCAATAGTAGAGCAAAGGTACTTACTCGTATTCGTAGAGTATTTGTGAGTCATCGTTCTCAATCCTTAGAATCACCGAGTTAGTTTCTACCTGTAAAGGCGAGAGATCAAAGGTGGTTTCACGGGTAATAGAGGCCCGGCAGGGTTCGTTATTTTCAAAAGCCACCACTACTTGTCTCTGAGGGGGAAGCGACTCCATAATCAATGCCCCATCCACAAGCTTGATCACCCAATCATCTCCATCACATCCCCGGGCCGTATAGTTCACCTTCAGGCACTGACCTTCTATATCGAGGCTATTAATGGTCAAAGGATCTCTCGAGGCATTATCAAAAGCCGCATCACCAATAATCACCGTATCATCGCAATTATTGGATGGCCTCGGTTCGTAGTCATCTCCACAGCTAATAAGAAAAAAGGCCAGGAATAATAAGAATGAGGGTAAACGTAAACAGGTCATGGAGCAGCGGGTGGTTTCTTACTAACAATTGATTGATTACAAAACAGCCATAGCCAGACGAGAAGTCGGGGCTGATGGGCTACAAATAAGTGACACAGGGTCTACGGCTATGGTTGGAACCACCTGGGTATTTCAGATGATACCACCTGGATAAACCGGCTCTAGGATATTAAAATTCTTTTTACATAATTGCAATACTACAAATAGGAAATTGATTTAAATGCATTCACTAGGCGAATTTGAAGAGATAGTGCTACTGGCAGTAGGCGTCTTGTACGACGAGGCCTACGGCGTAGCCATTAAGGACACCATAGAGGAACGCGCCAGCCGAAAGGTAAGCGTAGGCGCACTGCAGTCTGCCCTAAAGCGGATGGAAAAGAAGGGCTACCTGAATGCACGCACGGGCGAAACCAATGCGCAGCGTGGGGGCAAGCCAAAGCGCTACTACACCATCACAGCACTGGGCAAACAAGCCCTGGAAGAAAGCCGTGACGTACGCATGTCACTGTGGGAGTCCATCCCCCGCGTGGCCCTGGACCTGAAATTCACATGATAAGACGCTGGGCACAACGGTTTCTTCAATGGTTTTGCCACCCGGACTTCTATGACGAAATAGCCGGTGACCTGGAAGAACTGTACCAACGCAACCTGGCTGAACAGGGCTCACGTGCCAACTGGCGCTATGCGCTGCAAGTGGCCGGTCTCTGCAGGCCCAGCCTTATGCGACCCTTTACCCACTATACCTTAATAAACCCTGCCATGTTTAAAAACTATCTGAAGATCGGAACAAGAAACCTGCTCAGGCACAAGCTTTTCTCGCTTATCAATGTGCTGGGCCTGGCCCTGGGGCTTACTGCTTTTTTGCTGATAAATGAGTACATCGTTTTCGAGAAAAGCTACGATTCTGCCTTTACCGATGCGGAACGTATATACCGCGTCACCACTGTGCAGGTGATAAATGGTGAGCAGCGATCGAAGGACGCCATGACCTACCACCCTGCGCCGGAGGCCCTTAGCCGCGAACTGCCCGAAGTGATGACCGGCACAGTCACCTATAAGTTCGGTGAGCTGGTCTTCAGAAAGGGTGAAGCACTGGTGAAGGAATCGGGGGTGATCTCGGCAGACTCCAACTACTTTCGCATATTCGACTGGCCTATTGTAGAAGGTACGGCGGGTAGTATGCTAAAAGAGCCTAACAGCCTCGTACTTACGGAAAGCAAGGCACGGTATTACTTCGGAAATGAAAACCCCGTGGGGAAGACAATTGAGATTCTGGGCTATTTCGGCCGGGAATTCAAAATAACCGGTGTAATAAAGGACCTGCCTCTCAATACCCACTATAAGTTCGACATGATCATATCAGACGGTAGCATCAAGGAGATAGCAGATGATGATGCCTGGTCGGGTTTTAACTACTATGGATTTGTCAAGCTTGCCCCGGGGACTGATCCGGCTCACTTTGATGATAAGCTGGTGGAGCTCTCCCGGAAATACATAGGTGAAAATGACCCTGACCGGTTCGTTCTTTTCCCGGTACAGGACATACACCTCAAGTCCGATTACATATATGAGCCGGAAGCCAATAGCAGTGAGAAAACGGTTGCTTTCATGAAGGTGATCTCCCTGCTGATACTGGTCATAGCCTGGGTAAACTACATCAACCTCACCACCGCCAGGGCGGTGAACCGGGCCAGGGAAGTAGGCCTGAGGAAGGTGATCGGAGCGTACAAGCTGCAGCTTGTCGGTCAGTTTTTAACAGAAGCCCTCATGGTAAACTTCATGGCAGCCTTTATTGCTTTTTTCCTGGCAGAACTGCTTCTCCCCTATTTCCATCAGCTAATAGGCTATCCTATACTGACCCATGTATGGGAGTCTGCCGGCTTCCTTACCAGTCTCCTGGTCTTTTTCCTGATCGGCACCTTTGTCAGCGGATTTTATCCGGCCTTCGTACTCAGCGGCTTCAGGCCTATTGCTGTACTCAAGGGCAAATTCAGAAGCTCACGCAGCGGCACCCTCCTGCGCAAAGGCCTGGTAATATCGCAGTTTGTCGCATCCATCATACTCATAGCCGGTACCGCCATTGTGTATAAGCAGCTTAACTACATGAGAGACCAGGACCTGGGCATCGATACTGACTATGTGGTGGGGTATGAAATGCCGAATGTAAGCAGCGACCGGAAGGAGTCTTTTACCCAGACCTATACCTCCTTCAAAGACCGGCTAACCGGTCATCCCGGTATAGTAGCTGCCGGCGCCAGCAACCACTTACCCGGGGGGGACCAGGCAGATATCAGTTCGCACTCGGGTAACATTATCATTCCGGGCCTTACGGATGTAGTCACCGGTACCACCTTCCTTATGCAGGGGGATGAGGGCTTTATGGAAGCCCTGGGAATGGAACTGGCCGCCGGCAGGCTGTTTGATACGCAAAACAGGAATGACTCCCTCGCCATGCTAGTAAACGAAGCCTTTCTCCGGAAAATGAATATCAGCGATGAGCAGGAGATATTAAATAAGCACCTTTACTTCGGCGATGAGACGAGCGCTAATAAATTCGAAATAATTGGTGTGATAAAGGACTTTAACCGGACCAGCCTGAAGCAGAATATAGAACCAACCATATTTGTTACCGGAGGCTACCCGGGAAACATGGTGGTAAAGCTTAATCCTGCCAACTACCAGGCGGGCCTTGATTACCTGAAGACGACGTGGGCAGAGTTTTTTCCGGACACGCCCCTCTCCTACTACTTCCTGGACGACCGATTTGATAGGCTATATCGCCAGGACAAAAAGTTCGGCCAGATATTCGGGACTTTTGCCGCCCTGGCCATCTTCATTGCGGTACTCGGCCTGTTCGGTTTATCCTCTTTCCTCAGCATTCAGCGTTCGGCCGAGGTAGGCGTGCGTAAAGTGCTGGGTGCTACGGTTCCTAATATCCTGGGCATCTTTTACAAGGACTACCTGGTGCTACTGGGCATAGCGGCTGCCTTAAGCCTGCCACTGATCTACCTGAGTATGAATGCCTGGCTGGAAGGCTATGCGTTCCGGATCAGCTTTCCCTGGTACGTAACGGCTTTGGCTCTGACGGGCGTAGTGCTATTCGCCCTTACCATAGTGGGCTACCAGATCATGAAAGTCGCCCGCCTGGACCCTGCCAAGACGCTGAAATATGAATAAGCAAAGTCACCATCGTAAATAGAAATGGACCCCGGATGTGTATCCGGGGTCCATTTTTCAGATGTCAATCAATTAACTGGTACGGTGATGGAGCAATCTATAATAGCCTAATTCTGCCAGGCAGAACCTACCCCGCACCAGTAATGTGGTTCAAATTGCTTTTGCGATCCGGCCCTCTCCCTGCGGGTTTTAGTAGCACTATTCGCCAAACTCCCCGGCATCCACATCCTTCACGAAATCAATGAGGCCTGAGAAGTAGGTCTTTTGGTCGTCATACTGGCTAAGGTGGCTGCCTTCGGGGCAGTACAGGTAGCGGCCATTCGGCACTTCGTTAGCCATCCACTCCATATGCTCCGGGTCCATGGTATCGTATTCACTGCCTACCACAAGGGTGGGTACAGTAATACGGCTTAGGTCGGCCTTACGGTCCCAGTCCTTCAGTGTGGCATCACCAGTAATGCCAAACTCGCTGTAGCCCTGCATGTGGATGTATACCTCGGGGTTCAGGTGCTTAAAGCAGCGGTTTACTGACTCTGGCCACTTATCCAGAGGGCTGCGTAATACGTGGGCGGTATAGTGGTGCTTATTGAGCAGTTCCATATAGCGGGGGTTGCTAAAATCTTCATCGGCCTCTATCGCCTCGATTTCTGCCCGGACGTCTGCAGGTAGCTGGGGAGCCAGCACTTCGTGCGCATAGGTATTATATTCCGGAATGCTCGCCATCATATTAGATATGACCAGCCCTTTCAGGTTATCCTGGTACTTCAGGGCATACTCCATAGCCAGTATCCCTCCCCAGGACTGGCCCAGCAGGTAAAAGTTATCCTTATTCAGGCCAAGCGCCTTACGTACCTGTTCCACCTCCTCTACAAATCGCTCTGTTTTCCACAGGCTCGTATCAGAGGGCTGGTCACTATAGTACGAGCCTAGCTGGTCATAGTAGATGTATTCTATGCCCTCTTTGGGCAGGTAAGCGTCAAAGCACTCGTATAGCTCGTGCGTGGCTCCTGGTCCCCCATGCAGCAGCAATACCTTCATTTTAGGGTTATTCCCTACGCGCTTAGTCCATACCTTAAACTCGCCCCGGGGTGTTTGTATAGGAATCATGCGTATGCCGCCGGTGTATTCCTCCTGTTCATTTTCGTAATCAAAATACTCCGAAAGTGTGGGGCCGGGGGTGCTACTTTCTGATTCCTCCTGCTGCGCAGGACTACTACAGGAAAGCCCTGTAAGCAGGATGGCGGCGTAAAAAAAGCAACTGACTAACGAGTAGGGTATCTTCATATCTTAAACTTTTGCCCATAAATTAGGGAAAAGTCCGATAAAATAAAGGGCTATTTAAGGGAAGGGCCAGTCCTTCAGAGGAAGGGTGAGAAAGCTAAAAAAAGAGCCTGCCCCACTACAGGACAGGCTCCGTAAAAAAATTAACGAATCAAAACTCTTTCCGTATAGGTGCGGTCTTCATGCCTCACCTTTATCAGGTACACTCCCGTACGGTATGGCAGCTCTGTCTCACAGGCATCGCCTTCCGTCTGCAGGGTTTTCAGCACTCGTCCCATCGGATCCAGTACCGTGAGCTGTTTCGGACCGGTCAGTCCGTAAAAGGTCAGGTATACCGTACCGCCCGGCAGGGGGTTGGGGGCCACCATCATACCGGCTGCCTGGTCTTCGGCTATCGCAGAAGTCTCAGGGGCCAGCCTGGCCCCCACATTTCCAAAGCCAATGGTACCGTTGCAGTGCAGCCACTCGCTGTACTCGCCACCGCAGGAGCCATTCTGATACACCCCGGTATTGTAGCTCTGGTCTTCTGCCTGGCGGGTGGAACCGTTTACCTGTATGTAATCCACCTGCACATCGCGGCCGCTCTGGTCATTGTCGAATTGAACCCCTATACCACCCGTGCTGCTTGTGCTGGCGGTGAAGTTCTGGTAGCTCGTGGATAGCGTCCAGGAAGCCACAGTATTATTATTCACCCGCAGGTTTATACGCTCTCCGCCGCTGGCCCCTCTGGCACGTACCACGATGGTATTAGATCCGCTGCCGGACCCTCCGCCGGAAGAACCCCCTGAGCTACTTCCTGCAGACCAAACGGTTACGTTAGAACTACCGCTGCTCTGGTAACCTTCTGTGGCCATCACCTGGTAGTTATGCGTACCCAGGTACCAGCCCTGGGCAGCCCATGCATTTACATGGTTCGCAAATGTGATCTGGTTGTTAGACCCGGTAGGTCTTTTGGTTCTTCGAACACTCCAGTACTGGTAAAAAGTAGTATTGCCCTGTATAGAAGGCTGGTTTACCCGCTGGGTGCGGTAAAGATCATACGTACCTCCGTCTGAAGTAACGGTACCTGCGGAAGTGCCACCCGGGGGCCTCCAGCTTCCCCAGCTATCTACCACATAATATTCTACCAGGGGGCCGGTAGTCCATCCGTACAGGGTGAGGTAACTATTGCCACTAGGTGAATAACTGCCCGCGTTATACCCTATCACCCGGTTGGATGAGCCGGTACTCCAGCCTTTTCCGCCCACGAAGTTTCCGGTATTGGACCAGGTATAGCGGTAGTTACCATCCGAGCCGAGGGTCATACAGGCAGAGCCTCCCCCGTCTGTCCAGTGGGTAAAGTAATATCCACCATTAGTTCCGGTCTGATTATTACATAGTGTCTGTGCCTCGCCGGGTGAGTATGAAGCCAGCAATAGTAAGCAAATGAATAATGTGGACACACGCCACTGTTTTCGTAATTGGTTTCTCATAGTATTTGGGTTTGACATTAGAATGCATCGATCGCATATGGCCATCAGGCATACCTTACCCATTCAGCCAGTTTCCGGCCATTTTTAAAAAGCACAGAAATTGCCTGTTACGCTGTTTTCAACGTAAATTTTCCAGGGACATATGGCTAAACAGTATTATGTCCTCCGGTTAACAGAAAATGGGTGAGAATTATACAGACATGGTCACATAGCTTTGGTATATCATAAAAATACGGCCCGTTCGTGCGTCCGTGCACTAACCACATCAAAAAGCACGGACACTGAACGGCTCGGTGAATAGCAAGGTCTTACCACCCTTACCATCCAGTTTTAAGATAGATAATGATTTTAAATTACGCAATCGATTGCAATATTATTTCCAATTAATCCGTGATAAATCAATCAACCAAATCAGGAATGAACAATATAACCGCCTTTAAAGCAGACTAAAGCTTATTTACGCCTATAAAAGCAGGCATATTTTTAAACAACCGATTTCTTTAAACCCTCTTATAAATGATGCTTACCAGCTATCTTGCAGGCCGGTTTCAAGGGCCTTCTGGTAGGCTTCCGTATCAAATGAATAGAGGTCAGGCGCCTTATGGGCTCCCCCCTTACGAACTTCATCAAGCTTTACCAGAATGCCGTAGCGAAGCATTTTACGGTAGAAGTTACCCCGGTTTAATTTTTTGTCTAATATGATCTCATAGAGACGCTGCAGATCAGGCATGGTGAACTTTTCCGGAAGCAAGTTCAGGCCAACCGGTTTATCATTAAGGTCGCGTCGCAGGTGGTGCAGAGCCTCATCCAGGATCTCCTTATGGTCCATCACCAGCTCGGGTAACTCAGTGAGCTCTTTCCATTCACAGGCATTTGAAAAGGCATCCGTTACCGGTGTTACATGATGATAGTCTACCAGCCCATAATACCCCACGCTGATAAAGCGATTCTTAAGCCACAGATCATCAGGCATATCCCGATAAAAATCATCTGTACGTCCTGTCTTTCCAAAAACCCTGAACTGGCTTAAAAAGATATTCTTAGCTCCTGAGCGATCCGCCAGAATCCGTGAGGCAGCCTCATCCAGGCTAAGATCCTTGCGTACGAAACCTCCTGGCAGCATCCATTGCTCAAAGCTCTTTGGCTTGACCAGTAATACCCTCATGCTCCGGTCATAATAGCCGAATACCACACAGTCTACCGTAACACCCGGCAGATGATTTTCTTTTAGGTCAGGTTCCCACTCCTTTAGAAGCTCATACAGTTCGCTCATTTTCAAATCCTTATATTTTCTACAACCTACAAAAAGGACACAACGCCAATATACGCTATCAGGCTTAGTATGCCGAAATAAAATTATTGCTTCGTTTTGAAACGAAAAAGGAAACCGCTAAATTGATTCTGTGTGAAGCAATGACAACATAACCAACTGAGACTTTTCTGATACCACCTGGCCTCACATCATCAGGGATACTCACCTTTTCATTCACCAGATGAAACACATTTTATTATTTCTAGCCACACTACTCTTTATGACAAGCTACCAGGCTTCTGTAGCCCAAAAGCCCCCAAAACTAGGGAAGGCCTCTATCGATGAAGTAATCGCAGCCATGACACCGGAGGAAAAAGCCACCCTGCTGGTGGGCCCCGGTATGCCGGGCTATGCCGGTCTTACGCCTGTAGAAGGTGCCCCTGAGGCACGCGTGCCCGGAGCGGCAGGTGGTACTATGGCCATTGAGCGCCTGGGTATACCAGCTATAGTAGTAGCAGATGGCCCTGCCGGCCTGCGTATAAGTCCTACTCGCGAGGGGGATAAAAACACCTATTACGCAACAGCCTTCCCTGTGGGTACGGCCCTGGCTTCTACCTGGAACACACCGCTTATAGAGAAAGTGGGAAAAGCCATAGGAGAAGAGGTAAAGGAATATGGCGTGGATGTCCTGCTGGCCCCTGCACTGAACATACATCGTAACCCGCTCAACGGCCGTAACTTTGAGTACTATTCCGAAGACCCTCTGCTCTCCGGTAAGATCGCCGCGGCCTATGTTAATGGTGTGGAAAGCAACGGGGTGGGTACCTCTATAAAGCACTTTGCAGCAAACAACCAGGAGACTAACCGGCTGAGTGTAAATGCCAACATATCCGAGAGGGCCATGCGGGAATTATACCTGCGCGGGTTTGAAATAGCGGTAAAGGAGGCGCAGCCCTGGACGGTAATGACGGCCTATAACCGCATAAATGGCACTTATGCTTCTGAGCGAAAAGACCTGCTGCTGGATATTCTGCGTGATGAGTGGGGCTTCGAAGGCTTTGTGATGACTGACTGGTTTGGTGGCTATGAAGGATTTCAAACCATACAAAATGGGGTAAGCGATGTGGTGGCACAGGCAGAGGCGGGTAACGACCTGCTCATGCCGGGCATGCAGCGCCAGCGCGACGCACTGGCAGAAGCCATTCGTAAGGGAGAGGTATCAGAAGAGGCGGTAAACCGCAACCTCAAGAACATCCTGAATGTGGTGCTTATGTCTCCTACGTTTAAGAAGGTGAAGTACCGGAACCAGCCTGACCTTAAAGCCAACGCCCAGGTGACCCGCCAGGCAGGTGCGGAAGGCATGGTGCTGCTGAAAAATGAAGACAATGTGCTTCCCCTGGCGACAGGCTCCTACCCTATCGCGGTATTTGGTAATACAGCGTATAATTTCATTGCCGGAGGTACAGGTAGTGGTGATGTAAACGAGGCCTACACAGTGTCCCTGATAGAGGGACTGGAAAATGCGGGCTACTCTCTGGATGAGGAGCTAAGTGCAGCCTATACTCCCTTTATGGATGAGGCGATGAAAAAGGAGATGGCGCGTCGTGAGAAGGAAGGCGGCCTGCTGGCTACGCCCCAGCGTATAGCCGAAATGCCCCTTGACCGTGCGCTTATCGAAAAGAAAGCAGAAGCTGCCGGTGTGGCCCTCATCACTATAGGAAGAAACTCAGGTGAGAATGCCGACCGTCAGATCAGTGATGACTTTTACCTGGCACAGGATGAGATACAGCTTATCAATAAGGTGAGCAAGGCTTTTCATGCACAAGGCAAAAAGGTGGTGGTAATCCTGAATGTGGGCGGGGTGATCGAGACGGCAAGCTGGAAAGACAAGGTAGATGCCATACTGCTGGCCTGGCAGCCCGGCCAGGAAGGGGGTAACTCAGTGGCGGATGTGCTGTCCGGAGAGGTGAACCCTTCAGGCAAGCTGCCCATGACCTTCCCGGTAGACTATAATCATCATGCCTCCGCCGCTTACTGGCTTGGAGAGCCGGCCCATGACCCTAAGGAGGTGTCTTACATAGAAGATATCTACGTGGGCTATCGCTACTTCAATACCTTTGACATACCGGTAAGTTACCCCTTCGGTTACGGCCAGTCCTATACCACCTTTGCCTACACCGACCCTGAACTGAGTAATAAGGTATTTGATGATAAGCTGGAGGTGACAGTGACGGTCACCAATACAGGCGATGCAGCGGGGAAGGAGGTGGTACAACTCTACCTTTCTGCTCCTGACCGACTGGTGGATAAGCCGGAGGCTGAGCTTAAGGGCTTTGCCAAAACCAGGGAGCTTGCTCCGGGGGAATCCCAGACGCTAACTTTTACATTGAGCCCCAGGCATCTGGCCAGTTTTGTGGATGAGCAAAGTGCCTGGGTAGCCAGCGCCGGGGAATATACGGTTAAGATCGGAGCCTCCTCCCTGGACATCAGGCAGCAGGATACCTTCACCCTTAACTCTGAACTGATTGCTGAGAAGGTCAATAAAACATTTGATAACGTAAATGAAATAGAGGTGCTTAAAAACAGATAATGCGATTTAGTGTTGCCCGTGTTAAGGCCCGTCAGGTTTCTGGCGGGCTTTTCTTTTAGTGTACTTTTAGGTAAGTAATTGATAGACGGTAAAGCCTCAGCCAAAAGAAAAGCAATGACTCCAGGGCAGCCATCAGGGCTCTGAGCTTTTCTACCTCTTCCCGATTCATACTATCAATGTATACCTTACCTGTACAAACCAGGGTATATTTGGAAAGTATACAAACGTGCTATAATATCGGGACATTGAACACTAACGTATTATAAAACATGAAACAAGCGATTACGCTGATTGTCCTCCTCTTCGTACTATTTCTCACTGCCTGCGAAGGCTCTGACGTATACCAGGGCGAGTGGATGGCCGTAGATGGTGAAGGAGGTAAAGCCCAAATATCCTTTACACCTAATAGCATGACTATCACGGGAGAATCAGGCGAATCAGGCGAGTGGGAATACACGCAAAACTCTGTGGCTATTGAGAACGGCATGCGTACCTATGGCATTAACCTGGACAATGGCCTTTCTTACAGCATCGTTTTTCCTGTAAAAGGCAATACCCAAAAGGGCGCCATCGCTGACCAAAACGGGCAGATCATCTACATCATTGGCCGCAATGACTACCTCAGCTACGATGATGTATATGGCTTGTCTACACCCTGAGGCTTAATACCATGACGAATATAAACCCTGGCTATGGCCGGGGTTTTCTGTTACTGCACCACCAGCGTATCACTGGCTACGCTTATATCATCAACAGCCATTTTTTGATGGAAGAACTTATAGCACTCTCTCACAGAATCTTTTTTCAGTAAATACCCAAAACGAATCCACTTATTCGACCCCGCTTCATCCAATGCCTGCGGGGTGATCAGATAGAGGACGTCCAGGGAATCACGCAAACCCATCAAATAACTATTTCCTATTACGGCTACATTTTCTTTCACTTCCTCACGATAGTGGATCAGCGGCCTGTAGGGCAGAATTATGGAGCCAGTGTCTGCAGGTACCGGCCTGCCATAGAAGCCATAAATACCGGCATTCGAGTAGTTAATACAAAACCTTTCCTCTTTATTTCCTTCTTCCATAGCCAGGGATGCCTCCCTGCGTGCCATAAGATCATCCGCCACGTTATAGGCGTCTACCCAATAGTCGCGGGTTTCTATTATTCTAAAGCTATTTATAAATGAATAAGCCGCTTTTAAATACCCATTAGGTATATCTGCAGATGCAGGAAACACTGTATTAAGCCGGTGCCAATAAGCACCATCATACACCCACCGGTCCAGCATCTTGAAGCTCTCTTCGGTATTATCCGCCTCTACCCATACCTCAAGCCCAAAATCACCCGTCGTTTGCTTAACCGTGGTGACTGACCACAAACCATGCGTGTATAGCACATTGTAGCTTTCCTGAAGATTAGCTGTATCCAGCTCATAATCCTGTCTTACCTCCAGTGCCAGGCGTAAACCAAACTCCTCGACATAAAGCTTCCTGCAGGCAACATCATTAGCCGTCAGACCTTCCGTCAGTTCACAGGTCTTTGGCAGGAATACATGCGCCCCAGAGTAATAATCTGTCACCCACCCTTTTTCAGGCTCCAAACTCCTGAAAAGGGAGTCAATGCGAAACTCCCAATACCTCTGCATGGAAACATTAAGGCTATGGTTATTCTCCCCATCATACCGGTCCTGCATTTGGTCCAGATCATTCCGGGTAGTCTCCAGGGCATCATTTAATTCCTTTTCTGTCTTTAACTGCTCCTCCCTTATTTGCCTGTTTAGTCTCCTGGCATAGTACTCTGTAAGATTAAAGTGGTACTGCTCATGCCTTAAACTATATGCATCCCGCACTCCCGGTTTGACCCATGAGTACTGGTCAAACATCGCTGCAAATGCTTCAACACTATCTATTAACACATAATCGTGAAGATATACATTGGAAAAGATAGCTGCGGCAAATTCATTGGTAGGCTCCTGGGGCCCTTTGAAGTCATCCCAACTCAGTTCCCGCCATCGTATAAAAGTATCTTCCCGATAAGGTGCCTTATAATACACATGAAAATAGGTAAGGACAGCAACAGACACTAAGCCTATCATGAGTTTAATCTTTAGAATATTCGCCATCCTATCAACTTAAATACCCTTCTAACAATACTGAGAGCCACTTCAGCCATCATGATCATGATGACATATATAATAACCGTCAGGATAGGACTATTCGTGGAAACATCAACTTCTACATTACCGAAGGTGAAATATTCGAAAAGCTCCATAAGGATGATGAGAAAAACCATGAAAATAGCTGTGTGAAACACCCTCCCGATATAGTTATTCCGTCGCTTATGCTCAATTTTATAAAAGGCGTGATTAGTTATTACCACTAACACAAACATCAGTATTGCCAGAAGAGAGTCTAGCCCGTACAGGGGAAAGGCATAAAAAGCCAACACCTGCCATATTGCCAGATAAAGTAGCGCCAGCACAAAGCTGCTCAGGAAATCCCGGTGACTGAGAGACCGAAAATAAGGCTGTATGTAAAATGAAGAATGATAAGGGTTACGCTCTTCCTCTTCATCATCTATATAGGGTACGCCGGGAGATTGCTCCATTACAGGCGGTTCGGTCTCCCCCAGGACCTTAGAAGCAGCCCGGACTGCTGCCTCCTGGTAGTCGGCCGGATTATCCACCATCCGCTGTAACTCATGCCTGGGCAGCCTCTCCAGTTTCTTCAGAAAGTATTCTTCCATGTTTATTACTTGAAATAGTCCGTCAGGTTCTTAGCGTTCTATCAAATATCGCGAAAGAAGCTCTGGAAGTCAAAAGAGTAATGATAGTAGACGGGGGCGGGACCGGGCATTTATGCCCAACCTTTTTCACCTTCGATTTTGTGACAAAATTTTTGTAACAATTTATTTGTCACAGAAAAATTGTTACAAAGTTGTAACATTATTTTCGGCCCCTCCGAAATTGTTACAGAACTGTAACAGTTTTTCAGCTTCACGAAAAGTTGTTACGCTATTTGCCGCACCATTTCAAGAACCACCTATCGATAGATAGGCAAATACTATACAGTAGCAAGGATCCTGCAGGGCCCACATGATAATTGGGTAGAATGAGATAAGCTAGTTAGGTGGGATAGCCTTAAGGCCTTAACTCCTCTATCTTCTCCAGCCAGGGAGCCACAGGCTCATAGCTGGCGTACATGCGATCCAGCACGGCCCGGTCATTCAGTTTTGGTATACCGGATGGCGTATCCTCTTTATACACCTTCACCTCCTTATTCACCCGCCGGCCGGCTTCCACCTCCGAGCGGCTTATGACCAGCCAGCGTTCTACAGTGCTATGAACGAGATGCGGAAGGCAGTATAAGTACAGCGCCGAGGAGGCCATGCTATGGGCCGCCTCTTCCAGCGAGCGGTAGAGCCACTCCCAGCTTAGCTGCCGGCCTTTGCGCTTAGTACGCTTCAGGTAGCTCAGTGGCGAGGCGATCTTACGGCTGGTACCTTTGATCTCAATGAAGATGATATGCCCCGTTTCCTCATCACGCAGCAGCGCATCCAGCCCGTGGATTTCGTAGCCAAGGGTGTTCTCGTAGATCACCGTGTAGCGGGCGTTCTGGCGGATATCATCGAAAAAGCCCACGATACCTGCATCTTCCATATCCCGGGGCGGGGCAGGTCCCTCCTCTCCTTTCATTTCTTCCATGTCCGGCGGTAGCTTGATGATGTAGTCATCATTTAGCTTCCGGATCTCAAGGTCTGTATACTCGCCTTTGCAGCTCAGCTCCCACATCATCTTCATCAGCCAGGCCCGGAATACATTCATGCCTACCTCGCTCTGCCTGGCCA
This sequence comes from Roseivirga sp. BDSF3-8, assembly GCF_041449215.1. Lineage (NCBI taxonomy): Bacteria > Pseudomonadati > Bacteroidota > Cytophagia > Cytophagales > Roseivirgaceae > Roseivirga > Roseivirga sp. BDSF3-8. The sequence goes on from NZ_JBGNFV010000001.1 coordinate 5,378,700, forward strand.
CCTCACGGGCAAACTGTCTGTGCAGCGTAAGCTGTCTAGCTAACTGCTGGTAAATGGCCTCCCCCTCCTCGCACATATAAGCAAAACCACAGCCGCGCTTTGTCTTTTTGTCTACCAGGTACACGAGCTGCCCGTTTTTCTCATCGGGCTGCTGAACAAGGTCGCCGTGCTCTACGGTGTAGGCGATGGCAGAGGGGTTTTTAGTGAGGAAGGGGAGAGAATTTGAATCATTCACGAGGCCTATTCTTTAAAGATCTCATAACCTACCAGGTTTTCAAGGTTCCTCCTATTTATATTGAGAAAACGTACAAACTGGTTTTCTTCCTCTAATACTATGCCATTTTGCGATATAGCACTCAATGTCACAGTATTACCATTCATATCATCAATATTAAATATCGTCTCATTAACATTATCCCCTTCATTAATTATTAGTCTAATTCTAGACACAGCTCTCAGATCTTCTAAATTCGTCATTAAAGGCTCCCACATAGTTAGTATATTTTCTTTATTAAATTATGAATTATTATGCAAATTAACAGGTTCAATAAATTCTCTACCAATACTATAAGGAACCAATCTTTTATGGTGAAATCTTCCAATTATCATAGCTGGATGAGTATTAAACTTTTTAGCAAAAAACCTCAATTTATCAGGGTTCAAGGGAATTGAATTTAATACTTCTTCCTCCTCTTTTTCACTAAAAGTATGCTCAACCGCAAACCTATCGGCTTCCTCCTCTTTTTCGATATCCTGATCACTATAATTTATATTTTCAATTGAAATATATTTTTTTCCATGTAATAATATATGGCCAATTTCATGGAATAAAGTAAACCAGAATTTATCGTTAGCATTATAGCGGGCAGATAATTGAATTAGTGGGGTATCTCCTATCCAGCGCGTACACCCATGTATAGGTGCTTTTGGTAAGCAGGGGGTATAGACCACTTTCACTCCAGCGTCCTTACATACTTCACATAATTCCTGAAAAAAGTTTTCAGGATGTGAGGCCATAATTGATTTAATATGTGAAAGTGACTTTTTAAGTTTACCAGCATCATAATCCGGTACTGACAACTTCTCTGCCTGTAACTCCCCTTGTCTTAACCAGGCGGCCACTGCCATAGCTTCATTAGTATGGGCCAAAGAAATCCTAAAGCTTACTTTTAGCTCTTGATTATAATAGTACGACTCCCATGCATGATGGTCAGATACTTTAAAAAAATTAAATAGGTTAGCAGCCTTTTCTTTTGCCTTTCTGGTCGCCGGCACCCATCCCATCGAAGCCATTTTAGCATAGGGAAACTTCTTTACCCAATCGATAGCCTGAAGTATGCTTTCTTCCTTTTTGACCCGGGCCATGTACTCATCATATCTATGTTGCCTCTTCAGCCAAAAGCTTGCAGGTATATTTAGTACATCTTCAAATTTCACTGCCATATCAGGGGTAATAGAGCTTTTCCCTTTGGTAACAGCAATAATAGTTTTCTCAGGCTTGTTTACCCGTACGGAAAATTCTTTAACCCCCATACCCATCTCTTCTAATTTTTCAGCTAAAGAAAGTCCCGGATGACTTATGCTCTGAGGTGCATATTCGTTGGTTTGGATACTCATATCTTTATTAGCTTTTGTGGTAATTTACTATTTCCACAATTTCAACCCCTTTAATTTCGACCCATATATATTGTCCATCTTTGTTAACGGGGATTGGGTCTTCGTGTGGTTCAATTATTAGCCGGTAAGGATGATCTAAATCACAGGCCCATTGGCCTTTCCTATCTCCTGTTAACTCATGGTATCGACCTGGAAGCGCCCGGACTTCTTCAAGGTTTTCAGCATCAAGCAAGTCATCTAATCTACGCTTATATAAAATAGCCCTTTTTTGCCCTAGATTTTTTTTAGCCTGCCTATCATCATTAGCATATTTTTTTAATTTCTTATCTCCAAAAGTGATGACCATGAGGTAACAATAATTTTCTCCCTCGCAAATATAAAACAAACTTAGGTAAAAAAGTTCACACTTAGTGTAAGTTAAAAATCATCTCCTAATTAAACTACCAATTTACTCCCTCACAACACGCATTACCCAGTTCTCTTTACTGTTGTCTAGGTAGAGGAAGTAGATGCCGGGGGGCAAAGGTGATATCTATGGTTAGTTCTTTTGTATTGGTGCGGCTCAGGTCAATCTGCCTGATGAGCTTACCGAGGGGATCGCGGAGGTGGAGCATGGCCTGGGGCAGGCAGCCACATTCAACCTAAGGTTGAAGAGACGAACAGGCTTAAAAGCAAACGATAAACAGAAAATAGCGGAAGAAGAAGTCATCACTTTTCTTATTTAAGTTGAGCAAAATCATATTATATAATCGCAGCTCACGCTGCGTAGGGTATGCATGTGTTTTACTTATTATTGAGTGCTTATGCTTCGGGTTATTTAGTGAGTTTCACCTAGGCTGAACCCACCCCGGCATAAGCTTTAGTACTCCTGCTAAAATTCCTGCGCCCACTCGTATGCGAGCCCAGCGGAACGCTGCCCGGCACCCAGGAGGGTAATAATTTCAGCAACAGTTCTGAAAACGTGAGTGTATTGTCAACGGCAGGCGTTCCCAGCCGTCTTTACTTATCTCGATCTTAATTCCTCTATTAAGGTTGAGAGATATCTCCCAAAAAGTCAAGGGGTAACGAAATTTTCATAACAAATTGTGGCTATTGGGGATAGGGAGTTATAAGCGAGCGTATGTGAATGTACTGGACCCACAACTCTTTGTAACTATTGGAGTAATGGTTGCTAAGAACCTGTCTGAGCTTCATTTCCTGTGAAATAAGACAACGAACTAACCTCCATATCTCGAAACTCTTCTGAGTTATATAAGCATTACCTTCCAATTCTCCCGCCATCTCCCGTACTTTACCCCATGAACATCTACTGCACGAATAAACTGGAAAAACTCATAGGCAAGAAGCTGATGGCGGAAGAGCCGGAGCCGGAGGGGCTTCTGGGTAACTGGAATGCTAACCTATTTCCTCTGAAAGGCAGAAAGTGCATCATCCTGGTGAACGATGTCACCTACTACCCCATAATCCTATTGGATGTTCTGAAAAAGGACCTGTTAAACTTTCACGAACTCTTCTACGAAAGGCTCATCATGCAATTGTCATTTGACGGGATTGCGGTTTCTGAGGAATGCAAGTTGAAGCTGAAGTCAGCCAGCGAGCCGCACTTCCTGAAAACGAATAACAACCGCAAGGTACTGGGCACCATCACAAATTTCATCTATGAACTGGAAGCACACTTTTACAGGAGGTATGGGGGCATTATGGACCCAGTCCTGGTGCCGGAACTGAATAACCGGTTGACCAGAACACTTGTAGGGGCTATTAAGCCGAAGCAGTTTGATTATGGAGTGCCGAAAGAAGAGATGGAGGTTCTACTTCAAAACATCTGTGATTAACACAGCTTTAATAGCTAAAGCATAAATAGAGACGAAGTGTCTTACAGCTTACCAAACTTGAAGAGACGTGCTGCAATAGTAACCAAAGAAAGCAAACAGGCAGGTAATTACATGATAACAAATACCTTCTCATTAAGCACGTTTATGGCCTTGCTGGCCTTACCGGTGGGTTCGAAGGTAATGGTCCCTTTATCTGTGTACAATTGAAACTGCCACTCATCATTTTCAAACAGCTCTTTGACTTTGCCCAGGGGAAGCTTAGTGGCGAAGCGTGAGACGAACTCATCGTTCTTCCTTTCATTAAATATCAGTTCAGGATGAGTATCAGATATACTCACGCCGTCATTCATAATCCTCAGGCTCTCGATAGCCTTGTATATTTCCCGACCTATGACACTGAAGTTTACTATGGCAGAGTCCCTTACTTCATCCTTATACCTGAAGGTAACATCCACCAGCAGCTCCTCGCCGGACTCATCACTATCCAGCGATAAGGGCTTAATAAAATACTGAGTACCCTCTGCCCCTACGTAAAAGGTCTCGAAATACTTCTTACCTGACTTGGCTGAAGCAGGCCGTACGGACATACACCCATAACATAGGAACAAGGCCATGAGTGAAAGAACTGCAGAATATTTGTAGAGCTTGTGTGCAGAAGCCGCCATAAAGATATTACTTGGTAAATCGCTCTGCGAGAGAGCTTTCGTTAAATAGTGAGTCAGATAGTTCGATAGATTCCGAAACTGTGAGCACGTAGACCAGGTTTTTGTCAAACTGCCTTGCGTACATGCTTATCGCCTTATCATTATGCTTTTTTTCGGCATAAAAATAATCCGCGTCACCAGAAGCCTGATTTGAGAGCTCCTGTAAAGAGGTATTAACAGGAATGGCAAGGAAGATCATATACCCCTCGGCCTGTATAGCCCGGAAAAGGGGCATTTGTATGGAGGGATCCTGCAGGTGGCTATCGAAAGTCTCCCTGATAACAGGATCGATAGGCACGATTTTCTCGTCAGCCTTTACACTAAAGGTAATATCATTAAATACATCAATTTCCCGCTCACTGGTGGAGGAACAGGAAAACATTATCAAGGCAATAAATACAATCAGGCCTAATTTTTTCATGAGCAGTATTCGGAAAAATACTAAGGGAGCCGTATGCTCCCTTAGAGATCATCGTAAAATTACTCTCCGGTTACAATTGTTTCGTAAGTCACCACGAGATTAAGGATACTGGTGTGCTTGATGTCAACGGTTGAGATCTTAGTGATACCACCGTTCTTAGCAGCCGTTCTGATACTGGCATCTGCGTCGAAGAACAGTACACCCAGGTAACCGGTAGCTTTAGCCGTTCCTACTTTAGTACCTACAGTGTTGCTAGTAGCATTAACAGGAAGGGTTAGTGAACAGCCTGTCATCATGGCCGTAACCGCAAGTAGTCCAAATACTGTTTTGATTTTTTTTAACATGTCATTTGATTTAGAACTCCTACTCGTAAGGCTTTTCGGATTCGCCTCGTTTTTTAAAGTGGTCGCTGAACTCCACTTATTTAGATGTATTTTATATCATAGTTCAACCCAAGAAATTATATCATTCGTAGCTTTATACACTGGCCTACAGGCCTTAATGTATCAGTCGTAAGAATGCTTATCCCTGAAATGACCGGGCGAATTTAAAGCTTTACACCTTTCATTTCCATCCTTTAGTCACCTATTTTTTAAATATTCATCTTAATTCAGATAATCAGACACTTTGGTGTCTGACAGGCTATTAATTATTATATTAATGTCTAAACACCTATACCCTTCGTTTTCCTACCAGCCATTTTGATAAACACCTCATTTAATATTTAGCCAGGGTCAGCGGAAGGCGTTGAGACTGTGCTGTAGGCTCCGTCTTGATTGTTAAAAATAATGATACCAGAGGTGGCCATAGCCTTAGCCTTCTGTATCCCGGCGAAGCAGAGGCCTGGAAAATAAAAAAGCCGCAGAAGATGTACCTCTGCGGCTTTTTGAACTATAATATACTACTTAGTCATTTTCAGACCAGTAACTGGTAGTTTCAGGATCATCCTGGCCGAAGATATAGCACGTGATGGTGCTGCCCACTGCAGGGTGAAACTGTACCTTCTGGTGTGCGGCATCGGAATAAGCCATACCATATGAGTCAGAGTGAGAAGTAATGTAGCGGTTCCACTTATTGATGTACTTCTCCTGGTTGGCTTCAGTGGCGTAGGTAGCTGAATTGCCGTACACAAAATTTTCCTTAGCCGCTGTAACGCCTATATAGCCCATATTCATGGCGGTGACTATGTCTCTTCCTACGCTACTCACCATCGCCTGGAAGCAAGTGGTGTTCTGCACGGCATTAGTGCCGGTGGCTGTCCAGTTCAGGGAAACATCGCTTGCCCAGCCGCCTTTTAGTATCTTGCTCTGGTCTTTAGGGTCGGGGTATTCAAAAGCGGGGTACACATACATGCCACCGGCGCTGCTACCGCTCATGATAGTGCCTCCGTTAATCCCTTCTTTGGTAAAGTAAATTTGCACGGGCTCACCTATAGCTTTACATGTCTCACTGGTCATGTGGAGCACGACATCCTCTTTACTTACCGGGCTGCCTGCGGGCATTGTTTCCGGTGCGCCAAACTTACCGGTAAACTTGAGAGAGGGTAACTGGGTGCCTGCATGATTAGACCCTTCTGTGCTATCAGAGTTTATAGTAAGGTTAGTGTCGTTGGCTGTTATGGCCGAAATATAGCCATCATATACATTCGCGTATAAAGCCGACACTGCCGGTAGCGTAGGCCCCCATAGCTTGGCATAGGTTTTATTATCACTACCCGTAAGGGTCTTTTTAGCCTTTGTATCTTCGCCAAGTCCACAGGCTGTTATGATACCACTAATCATATCATTGGCCGTCTTTCCATACCCGCAGGTACTTCCATCGGCAAACCCGATACCGCAAAATAGCCCTACCTGGTCTACATTGGTCACATCCATGTAGATTTCCGGGTTAGAAGCCAGCAGGCTCAATTCGAAGAAGCCTCCTACCCAGTTAGGGTCTTCAGAGCCCATCGCGGTATTAGGATATTTAGAAATGGTGGCCGCCCCCTCGTCATTTGTGATGATATACCAGAAGGTGCCTGAATTCAGGTAGTCGAAGCTGCAGGAAAAGGGCTTATCCAAATCAAGGGCCTTCGGACCGCTCCAGGGCTGGAGATAGGTCATGTTACTGAAGTTTGTTACTCCTTCAGTGCCCCCTTCTGCATAGTCAAAGAATAAATACAGGTCTTTATTTCCTGTTTTATTATAAATATCAATAGTAGTTGAATCAGCCATAGGTCTGTTTTTCCTTTTGAGATTATGAACGACATTGATGACAAGGTATCAGGTAAGAATTGTCAAATGCCATGGATTAATCGTGTAACAACAGGAATTGTAACAGACAGGAATTGAATTTTTGGTAAATACCTGAGGTACACTAAGGCATAGGACGATTATCCCCTTGCGGTGAGGCCGGAAGTGTATGTATCATGGAGAAAAGCGGAGGGAATGGAGAAGGTTAAACCGGGGTGACTTCCGGGGCTGACACATTTTCGTCTTTATGGCAGTCGAAATCCTCACGTTTGCGCTTCCATCTCTTGTGGCTCCATAGCCAGTAGGCCGGCTGCTCCCGTATTTTCTTTTCCAGCATGCGGGTTCCCTGCTCAATAACCCATCCGCTGGGTTTGTCACTTACTGATTCGCATACCAGTTGATACTCCACCTCGTAGTAGCCCCGCTTCAGTTTTTTAATATTTCCGAAGACCACCGCGGTATCATTTGTTCTGGCAAACTTCTCTGCACCGTATTGTACACCAGTCTCCTGATTGAGGAATTCCATCCAGTAGGGTCTTTGTGAAGCCCGGGGACACTGGTCTATTCCGAATATGAACATCGTGGGCTTGGTACTACCCACAGGCATTTCATTATTTTTGGAGGTAGGGATCATCTGCAGCCCGTACCTGGACCGGCTCTCACGCATGATCTTATCAAAAAAAGCACTGGAAAGGGGGGTATAGAGGGCGACGGTGTCATGCTTTATCTGCATATCGCAGGCGGTAGCGTATAGCTCCCAGTTGCCATTATGTCCGCCCAGGGCGGTGATGTGCCGGCCCTTTTCGAAGAGCTCATCTACGACTTCCGCATTAACCACTTTCATCCGCTTCAGACTTTCCTCGGCGGATATGGTAAAGGTTTTAACACTTTCTACAATCAAGTCGCAGAAATGTGAATAAAACTCCTTCTCAATGGCTTTATGCTCCTTTTCGCTTTTATCCGGAAAAGAGCGCCTGATATTGCCCCCTATTACAGCCTTTCTGTAGCCTATAACCCTGTACAGGATAAAACAGGCGATATCCGACAGGAAATAAAGCACCGGAAAAGGGAGCTTTGAGAAGGGCACAATCAACCCATAGTATAAGATTCGATCCTTCATAACCCTGAAAGTACGAAATCTTTATATGGTAAAGTTCCTTCTATGCATTCACCGCATGTACTCTACCGGCCCTAAAAAGAGTATATTCGACCTCCTTCACTAAAAAATCCATACAGAACACAGTCATTATTCCTGGCAAGGCTACTCCAGAGCCAGTTTTTCAAGCGTTTTATAATATGGCAGGCACTCTTGCAGTAAAGGCTCCAGATGCGGCGGAAATGATCCGGTTTTAGGAGAATACTGCCCGAAGCCGGTGGACTTGTGCACATTTCCGTACCAGTATTTAGCCCAGGAGCCATCCTCCGGCCGGGCACCGGCCTGCCAGTGCAGCATGCCAGGCGCGAAGGGAGTGCCAATCCGCTGGCAAAGCTGCCGTAGTACACCCTCAGGGTTCATCAGCAGTTTCTTTGCCTCGAGCACAATGGGCTGTATCCCCATCTTATCCAGGTCATTCAGCAACTCCATATGGGCCGCATAGCCTACATCTCCCATGGTAGGGTTATCTATGACCTTATCAAATGAAGGCAGCATCTGCCCGGGATCCCGGGTAAGAATCACGTTTACACAATCTTTCATAAAGCCCCTGTCCAGCCCCAGCAGGTGATGGGTCATGTGCTTAAAGAATACTACTGGCCTGTCATGCTCTCCCATCATCATCTCCACTACCTTATTACCATCGTTCTCCATAGTGGCCAATACCTCTTCTGCACCGGGGTGGTACTCACCGGCTTTCGTATGCTTAAGGTACCAGGCATACAGCGGCTCATCATATACTGTGGTATCCGGACGCTGCGCAAAGGAGTACATCAGGGCTGTAGAAATATTGCGCGGGCCTGACCACAGGCAGATACGGGTGGTATGATCCTGGCTCATCTTAATTCCCTTTTTCAGCTTCTGCCCTGATTAGTCCCTCGTACAGGTCGCTCAGTCTTTTGGTCATGCGGCCTGCTTTGCCTGCTCCTATTTCACGGCCATCCACCCTGATTACAGGCGTAAGCCCGCCAAAGGTGCCAGTGACAAATGCCTCATCGGCACCGTATACATCAAACAGGGAGAAGTTCTTTTGCCTGCACACCATACGGTTTTCCTCGCAGACCCGGATCACGTTCCCCCGCGTAATGCCGTTCATGCAATACTGACCTGTGGAGGTCCATACCTCCTCCCCTTTTACCATGAAAAAGTTGGTGGCATTGCAGGTAGAGACAAATCCATGGATGTCCAGCATAAGGGCCTCATCGGCACCTGCCTCCAGCGCCTGTATCAGGGCCTGCACCTCGTGCAGCTTGCTGTGGCAGTTTAGCCGCGGGTCCAGGTAATCGGGAGAGCCTCTGCGAATAGTACTGGTGAACAGGGTGATGCCTTTCTCCTTAGTTTCCGGAGAGGCCTTTTTGTGCTCGGCAATGATCACCACATTCGGCCCCGTAATGGTAAGCCGCGGATCCTGCGAGGGCGTTTTTTTGATACCCCGGGTAACCATGACCCGCACGTGCACATCATCATGCATGTTATTGGCCTCAATAGTCTTATGGATGTCTGCCAGGAGGTCTTCCCGGCTAAAGGGGAGCTTCATGCCTACGGTAGCGGCAGCCTGCCACAGGCGGTCAAGGTGCTGAGCGGCAAACACGAGCACTCCATCATGCAGCCGAAGTCCTTCCCATACGCCATCTCCGACCAGGTATCCGCTATCAAAAACGGAGATTTTTGCCTCATCCCGTGGTAGTAGTTCATTATTGATGAAAATACTGATGTCCTTATTACGGGGATCGTCTAGCGCGTTGTGGGTGCCCTGAATCATAGGTTTGGGAAGTAATTGATACTGGCAGCCAAAGTATTTCTTTAAAGGTAAATTGGCAAGTCAGATAAGCAGAGGAAGGTTAATCTATCAGGTAAAAACTGGGGGACCTGCTCCCCTCTACTTATTCCGTGAGTGCCTGCTGACGGTGAGCCAGCCCCCACTCTACCATAGAGTCCAGTACGGATACGATCTGCCTGCCGGACTCGGTCAGCTCGTATTCTATCAGGATAGGCGTGGTATCATGCACCATCCTTTTTACTACACCGTTTAACTCCAGCTCTTTCAGCTCCTTAGATAGCATCCGGGGCGTGATCTTATCGATATTTGCCTGTATGTCCTTGAACCGGTTTTTCTCATACAGCAGGGAGGCAATAATGGGTAGCTTCCACTTACCGCTGATAACGTTGAGCGTATCATTGATAGCTAGCACAAATTGCCTGGGACACTTTTTGACGTCAGATATGGAAGCCAGAACACTCATATTCAATTGTTTGAAACCGACACTATACAAAAGTATAGTCCTATTTAATGGATACTCACTATACTTAGTATATCAAAAGTAATGATTTTACCGTATAGTTCAACAAAGCAAATAGTTAAGACCATGATAGTAGTAACAGGCGCCACTGGCGAATACGGCACACATGTCATCAATCACTTACTTAATAAAGGGGTAGCCCCTTCGGACCTGGCTGCCCTGGTGAGAAACGAGGAAAAAGCTGCAGGACTTAAAGAAAAAGGCATAGCGCTACGTAAGGGCGATTATATGAATTACGCCTCGCTGGTAAAGGCTTTTGAAGGAGTGGACAAGCTGCTATTCGTATCGGGTAGCGAAGTGGAGACCCGGGAAGAGCAACACCGCAATGTGGTAAATGCGGCTAAGGAAGCGGGCGTGGGGCATGTGGTTTACACTTCTTTTCTGAGCAATACCCCTTTGGAAGAGTCAGCCATTGCCTTTTTACAAGAGACACACGCCAAAACGGAAAAATGGCTTAAGGAAAGCGGGCTTACCTATACCATTCTCCAAAACGCACTGTATATGGATATGATCCCGATGTTCGCCGGCGAGAACGTATTAGAGAGCGGCGTGATCATGCAGCCTGCAGAGCAGGGGAAATCCAGCTCCGTACTACGTGAAGACCTGGCCGAAGCGGCTGCTGTGGTGCTCACCACCGAAGGACATGAGAACAAAACCTATCCACTGGCAAATAATGAGGCCGTTTCTTACCAGGATATTGCGGAAGCTATTACAGCAGCAAGCGGTAAAAAAGTAACCTATACCTCCCCCAGCCCGGAAGAGTTTAAAAATGAGATGAAAAAGTATGGAGTGCCTGATGAGTATATCGGCATGTTCACGGCGTTTTCTGTAGCCAGAGCGAATGGTGAGTTAGAAGTCAATGACGACTCGCTGGAGAAATTGCTGGGAAGAAAGCCGGTAACTGCCAGAGAATTCATCAGCCGGGTATACGGGTGATATGACCCGGAAGGATTTTATTAAAGTAGCCGGATTAGGCGCTCTATCATTTCCATGTATGTCATCATTAAGTAAACTAGCTGCCCTCACAAGCACTAATAAACCGACTGAGCGTATGCCTGTACTGTTCCTGGGACACGGCTCTCCTTTGAACGGAATCGAGGAAAACGAGTTTGTGCAGGGGTTCAGGACACAAGGGAAGCAGCTAAACAGGCCTGCCGCCATTGTGGTGGTTTCTGCCCACTGGGAAACTAAAGGCACCCGGGTGACGGCTATGAAGAGTCCCCGTACCATCCATGATTTCGGTGGCTTTCCCAGGGAGCTGTATGAAGTCCGGTATCCTGCCCCCGGAAACCCGGCCCTGGCAAAGGAAATCAGCAGGCTGGTAAAGCCGGAACACACGGTGTTGCCTGACGATAAGTGGGGCCTTGATCATGGAAGCTGGACGGTGGTAAAGCATCTTTATCCTGACGCGGATGTGCCGGTCATACAGCTTAGCCTGGATTACAGTTTAAGCCCGCGCCAGCACTATGCCCTGGCCCGCCAGCTTAAGTCTCTCCGGGACAAGGGCGTGTTGATCATAGGCAGTGGCAACCTCGTGCATAATCTGGACATGGTGGAGTGGCGCAGACTGAACGAGCCTTATGCCTACGACTGGGCTATTGAAGCTAATGAGAAGATAAAAGGGTACGTGTTAGATGGTGATCACGATAGCCTGATCAACTTTAATAAACAGGGCAAAGCCTTTGACCTGGCTATACCAACCCCGGAGCATTACCTGCCTGTCCTTTACTCATTGGCATTAAAAGATACAAATGAGGAGGTCATGCTGTTTAATGACCAGCCTCTGGGCGGTTCGCTAAGCATGACCAGCCTGAAGATAGGTTAAACGGATGTTCTAATAAAATATGTAGCGGCTCAGGAATATTTTCCGGGCCGCTATTTTTTTACCTGGTAAACAAACCGCCTTTCTCTACATACTAATCAAACCCAACTGTGCCGGACCGGTTAAGTAGGGAGCAAATACACAAACCTATTTTTATGGCAGAAGAAAATGCAGGTGCCCAGGGGGTACAGGACGCTACTAAGGGGGCCTTCCAGTGGTGGAAGGAAAAATCAACCATACAGCCGGGAGACAGCTTTGGGCAAAAAGTACTGAAAGTTATTTATAAAATAGGAGGTGTACTGGCTATGATTATATTCAGCCCTCTCCTGTTACTGGCATTTCTCATTGCATTTTTGGTTGCCCTATGATAAAAAGAACTCTCCTGCACTACGGCTTTCTCATTCCAGCCCTTCTGTTTCTCATTCACCAGCTTCTACAGAGAGTGCTGGGCATCGCGCTACCCTTTGCAGACGCTTACCTGGACCCATTTTGCATGGGCGCCCTGGCGCCTTACCTGCTTATTACGGAAAGAACGTATCTTTTTGGGGAAGGCAAGCTTCTGTGGCTTGACCTGTCATTGTTGTACGTCACCCTGGTGGCAGTTAGTGAGATAATTTTCCCTTTTCTCTCCGACCGGTTTTATACCGACTGGTGGGACGCCCTCGCTATCCTGCTTGGTATCATATGGTACCGTATTACGGCTGGTAAATTCATCGACCATACAGGAACCTGATTTCTTCATATTCCCCTACCTTGCAGAGAAATCACAGCATAAAAAAACGCAAGTATATGGCAGATGGTCAGCAGTTAAAAGATATAAAACCTGGAATACGGGTAATGGTGGTGCAAAAGCCGCACCAGCGAACAGGACAGTTAACGGAGGGTATTGTAGAAAAAACCCTCACCAAAAGCGGTTTTCACCCCCATGGCATAAAGGTACGCCTGCAGTCAGGCATCGTAGGGCGGGTAAAGGAGATTCTGGACTAGAGACGGGCATCGTAGCCTGAGCGGAAACCGGATAAGCCAGACGGGCATCCTATTACCTTATGCAATATTCAGGCGTTACGCAGAATCTATTTCCACTATCATCACTCTCCACCTTGACCCCATAACCGTCAAATTAATAATGTAAGTATCTAAAAACAACACATTAGCCATTCCCCTAAAGGTCTGTAAGGGGACGGTTTAAAAAAGCCACAGCCTTTTTGAACCAGGGTTAGACTGACATACCAGGGGCCCATGCCGGTGGTAACAGCATTAGAAGCTGCCGTAACTGGCTGCTTTAAAAAGCACTCTGCCAGTAGCCCCGAAAGCCGGACCTCTCATATGAGGGGAATTAGTTGTGCTTATCGCTGCAGAATCCTGCATTTTTAATAAGCAAATCATTCATAATCAGCAAAATAGAGCCTTTTTCTTGACGGCTATGCACCTTGACCCAAGGGCAAAATTTTGGTATATTAAAGTATACTAAACTATTAAATAAAACAGCTATGAAAAAAACCAAAATGCACCTTAAGCAACTGGAGGTACAAAGCTTTGTAACTGCCGAACACCCTAAGAGCAAGCAAACAGCCAAGGTAAAAGGTGGGGCTACCGCATACCATTATAGCGGATGCTACACTGATTGTGGTATGAATACATGTGCTTACACATGCGATGACCAGTCCTGCCAGTGTGACACATGGTGCTCAGAATGTTACAGTTTAAGGCTCTGCTAATTACTTTTAACCGCACTTAGAGGGCAGGGAGGAGGTGCATTCCTCCTCCTATCCTACAATATACCGGATAAGCTCATAGGCGGGAGCTCCCTCCACACATTCCCGGCATGCCTGGTACATAAAGAGGCAATCAGTGAAGTCGGTAAGCATATGCAGCAGCAGCCCTAAGCCGATAAGGTTTAAAGGCCTTTTAAGAAATAGGAAGATAAAATACAATGCTATGGCATAGTAGCTGTGCAGCGGGTGAAAACCGATACTGCACCTATTAGGCTGAAAAACGGGATCGGCCAGCAAATGATCCACATCCACCAGCATAGTGCCCAGCAATATCAGGTATACCCTCCCCCACTCGTTACGGAAAAACACGTAGGCAATAATCAAAGGCAGGCCAAGGTGTAAAAAATAGTGGACTGATGTCTGAAGCATAAAAAACTGTTATGTACCTGCCGGGCAAGTTCATTTGCACCTTTCAGGACCTAAGGCAAAGTAAAAGCGGGGACAAATATAAAAGAATGAGCATAAAAAAAGGTTGACTGCCAAGGGGCAAACAACCTTCTTATATTACTACTTATCAGAATCTATCGGGTGTAGATCCTGTCAGCATCTCCAATCTTTTCCTGTAAGGCAGCTTCGGAATCAAAATATGTGAACTGATTATTGAACTCACCCGTAGGGCGTGTACCTACTATATATCTTTCAATCTGGAGATCAGAGGGCACATTAATGACTACCTGGTCACTAACTCTTACCTTTTGTCCTTCAAGGTCTTCACCTGTGGGCTCAAGGGTAGCCACTACCATCATTCTATTCTCAGTAGCGTAAATACCGTTAATGCTCAGGTTTTGCATTTGGCCATCCACTTCAGCTTCTACCATTACGGTTCTTTCTTCCATGTCATCGTCTCCATCAGGCATTGATACGTCCACGTAGGGCACTTCCACCTCTTCCTCTTCCTGTACAATGACCAGCTTAGGAACAGTAACGGTTTTAGTACGGGTATCTACCTCCACATTGGCCCAGTCAACGTCATATTCAGGCAGCTCACCGGCTTCTGCTTCAATTTCCAGTTCGGGTGCCTCCCCTTCCTCTGTTTTATCGACATCACAGGCCGAAAAGAGTAGAAAGGATGATGCGATAGCTATATGGTAAAGTTTCATAATTTATATGATTTTATTACAGACATTTTGACTTACTAACGGCCTGGATATTTATTTGTTATTTTCTGAATAATAATACGTTTATGCGTAATAAATGTAGCTACATTATTACCACTGAATTAACTATACTGAATTTAACGGTTCTCCCTGTCTGCGTCAAAAATCACCCATCATTTAGCCTTATAACAGCTTCGATGTAAGGCTACCTATATACATCATATAAAACTAATCATTGTAAAATACATTAAGCCACAGGTAACTGTCTTTCACCAGCCTGGCAGGCATGTTGCATACCACCCCACCGTGGCTTCCCCTGTTATTAAATAATTCCTTTCCCCCTGTTATGAATCCGCCCCCTGCACAATAGAGGGTATATCAACCCTGAAGTGAGACGCAAACGTGGTGAAATGGCAACAATTATTTAAAGCATACCCAATGAAAAGAAAACTAATGCTAGGCTTACTGCTAGGGCTACTCTGTCTGACTGCTAAAGCCGGTGAGCATCACGCATGCAAACGATGGGGACAAAACGGCCACCGTATTGTGGCACAGATAGCCTATGATAACCTTTCCGAAAAAGTAAAGAAAAAGGTGGATGAGGCGCTGGGCGATGAGTACCTGGCACAGGTGGCTACATGGCCTGACTTTATCCGCTCGGAAACGAGCTGGGACTTTACAAAACCATGGCACTACATCACGATAGACCCTGATAAGACGGTGGAGGAAGTGATGCAGGAAGCAGCCGGCAATAACAGCATAGATAACGTATTGGAGGCGATAGCCCTGATGCAGGGAATATTACAGGACAACAAGGCCGACATACAGATGATGGAGGACATGATGGCGAAGAATAATGTGGAGTCGCTAAATGGCTCGCTCGAAACTACCGCGCTGGCATTTCTGATCCACTTTATAGGGGATGTGCACCAACCTATGCACGTGGGTAAGAACGAGGACCTGGGGGGCAATAAGATTTCTGTACTCTTCTTTGATGACCGCAGCAACCTGCACTCGGTATGGGATCAGGGAATGATAGAAAATGAAGGCCTGGACTTTAAGACCTTTTCCGGATTTATAGATAAGCACCACCGGAACAGGAAGCAGGAATGGGAAAACGCCGTGCCGGTAACCTGGGCGGAGGAATCTGTCGCCCACCGGGAAGACATTTACAACACCTTGTATAACAATACAGACCGGGACAGCGGCCTGCCGAGTATGTCTTACAACTACCAGCACGACTTTATTCCCGTGGTGGAAGAGCGGCTGGCAGCAGCGGGCTACCGGGCAGCAGCCGTGCTGGAGGAGTTGTATTAGCCAACTACATCAAACAAATAATAAGGAGTAGCCTGCTTAGGTATCCCTATAATGATCTGGTAGAGAAAAGGCTGCCTACTCCCTCACACACTAAACCCCATCATCAATCATACTATGTCAGATAATCAGAAGCTCACCTCGATCAAGACGATCACGACAGACCCCGGCCAACGCTATACGGGGGTTTGGGAGCATGTACAACGGGGGCTTGTATACCCCAGTCCTCACGCCGTATATGCCAGTTACTGGCTTAAGAGTGATCAGTCTCTCACGCGTAATGAACTGCGTGACCTGAAGGTAGCCATCCGGACGAAAATACATTGTTCACCCGAACTGCACCATAAGCACACATCGGCCTCACTGGGGGTGGGAATTGCCCGCTGGAAGCAGATCTGGGAAGATAGCCATATGCCTCTGCCCAAAGGGCTGGCCTTTCGCTACCCGGAAGAGGGGAATGAAAACCGTAGTAAGGTAATCGCCAAGTCCTGCGGTACCTTTCTGGATGAAGGTGCAGATCTGTGGTTTCACATCAAATCGGACGAGATGGAGGCCTGCGAAATTCTGCATGACTTCATTACGGACTATCTGAAAAATATAACCGGCCATACGGACGCTCAGGCAGCGAGTAGTAAAAGTACGCAACCTGACGGCAAGGGAGGCAAGGTACTGGGGCGCCGCTTTAGCGAAAACCTGAACAACCCTACCGATCCTATTTCTATTGCCAAGCACTGCATAGTGGGCCCTGAAGACATAGACCACCTGGGTGGCTCGTACGTAATGGCCCAGCGTTTTATGATCAACTGGGACCAGCTTCACAGCATGAGCGAAACGCAGATAGAGGACATCATAGGCCGCAAAACGGACGATAGCTTTATACCAGACCGGGACACACGCAGTCACATAAAGGCCGCCCGTCAGCAGGATGATCATGGTAACACCACGCCGGTACTG
This sequence comes from Roseivirga sp. BDSF3-8, assembly GCF_041449215.1. NCBI lineage: Bacteria > Pseudomonadati > Bacteroidota > Cytophagia > Cytophagales > Roseivirgaceae > Roseivirga > Roseivirga sp. BDSF3-8. The sequence continues at coordinate 5,395,923 of NZ_JBGNFV010000001.1, forward strand.
CGCCTGGGCCTGCCCTTCGGCATGTCAGACGTGGCCCACTGCCCTTACATGCTGGCGAAAGGCTCCACTATTTCCGATGAGGCAGGTATCTATTGGGCAGGTTTTGCCAAGAGCTTTCGTGTGCTGGAGACGATCATGAGCCAGCAGATAGGCAGCCGCGGGCAATACATGCACGATCGCCTGTTTGACAATGTGAAATCTAACTACGGTGGATTTTTCTATATACCAAGCATACAGGACCTTGGCCTGGATGAGGTGGCCCATGTGGAAAGTAAATGGGAAAATAAGGCAGAAAGGCTCTGGGAGGGCAAGAACTTCCCGGGCATGGACTGGGGCAGGCTGGACAGGCATTTTGATCAGAGTTCGCCTAACGGGCGCATGCACTACAACCACAAGGAGTACATGTACTCGATGGCTACGCTGACTGCGAAGGAAAGGAAAGAGCAGCAAGCTCCTACCGACCGCATTCTGAGCCTGCTGGAAAACAGCTTTATGCGCTGGCAGGACAACTGGTACATAGACCGCAAGCAGATGGAGCTTGGGGAAATAGATGAGTACCTGGCCCAATTTAAGAAGGAGTACCCGGAGGAGAGGGCCCCGGAGCAACTGGTGGACCTCGAGGCTGCTCAGCAGCAGTATTCAATCATGCTGAGAAAAGGGTGGTCTGTTCGCCTCTCGCTGCATGTGATGTCCAGCGACTGGTATGGGTTTCGTGGCAGGCGCATACTAATGCCAGACGGCACGCAAAAGTCCATCTATGAGGTATTTGGCGATGGGGTGATCGATGAGAACAGCCTGCCGGAGGGATGCAGCATTATAAACGGGGCAGATACTTTCCGCATACAACCGGAGGAGATCATTGTTGGCGGCTTGCCTAACCTGAGCCTGGGAGAAGGTCGCTACGCCATGCGCTACCTGAGCCACGCGGAACGCATGGAAGGTTTCTTTGATAACCTGAGTGAGACCTCGGGTGTGGGCCACAACATTCCTTCTTTTGAAAAGATTCTGGAAAAGGGCTTTGATGGCCTGCTGGAGGACATAGCTACTCACCGTAAGGCTATGCAGGAGGGCGGCCTGACGGATGAGGAGAAGCAAACGAAAGGGGACTTTTACGAAAGCTGCCACCTGGCGATAAAAGGGGTACAGGAATATTGCCTGCGCTATTCAGCGCTGGCGAAAAAGATGGCGGAGCAGTGTGGCAAGGGTGAAGGCTGGTACCGTAATAACCTGTCGGAAATTGCGGAACGGATGGAATACCTGGCGCACGGAGCGCCCCGAAACTTTACAGAAGCAGTACAGGCAATCTACACTACGCATAGCTGCCTGCACCTGACCGGCGAGCCTACGGCATTGGGCAGGCTGGACCAGGTGCTGTACCGCTTTTACCAGCAGGACCTCGAATCAGGCTTACACACCCCGGAGAGCGCACAGGAGGTGCTGGATGCCTTCTGCATCAAGCTGGATGAAAAGGTACAAGCGAACAGGATCTTCGTGGAAGACCACCAGTACTTTGGCAACCTGGCCATGGGTGGAGCGAGCGGCCCTTACCCGCAGGGGGCGAGTATAAATCAGTGGATACAGCAGCTAACCGTAGGGGGCTGTGACCCGGACACGGGCGAGTCGGCTTATAATGAGTTAACCTCCATGTTTATCCGCTGCATACGCCGTATGCCACTCAATGCACCTTGCGTGAGCCTGCGGGTACGCAAAGACATCCCTACGGAACTACTGAAGGAGGCTGGTGAAGCCATCCTGAGCGGAGGTGCCCACCCTATCTTCCTGAATGACGACTTGTTTATAGACGGCCTGCAAAGCAGCGGCAATAACGTGGGAGGCGACTTCACGAATGGCGCCAGCGGCTGGGACAGCCAGGTAACGCTGCGCAGTGCACGTAACTACGCCTGCGACGGCTGCTACGAACCTCAGTTCCCGGGTGAGAACTGGTTTAGCCTTGGGGGCTTTAGCACCCTGGAGCCGCTGGAGTGTGCCCTGAATCAGGGTAAGACCTACTCGTCTGCGGGTATGAGCTACTTCTATGGCAAGGTGCAGTCCTTTACCTCTAAGCACTGTGCGCATATAGAAACATTTGAAGAACTGAAGGAGCTTTATTTCAAGCACTTTGACTGGCTTAACCGGAAGGCCTTTAACGGACAGCTCATGGGCTTCGGGGCCAATACGGCTTATTGCCCCTCTCCCCTGCTTAGCTGCCTGATAGATAACTGCCTGCCTAAGGGTATGGACTACTATAGCGGCGGTGCCAAGTACAATATCTACGGCCCCTGCTACATCGCGCTCAGTTCGGCTATCAACAGCCTGTACGCCATCAAAAAGATGGTGTTTGACCAGGGAACGGCGGTGACCAGCCTGCCTGAGTTGCTGAACTGCCTGTGCTGTGACTGGGGCTATGCCATGACAGAACCTTTTGTAAGCACCCTGGCCGGTCCGGCACGAATAGCCGCAGAAGCAGACCGCTACAAGCGCCTGCGTGAGGTAGCGCTGAGCCTGCCCCGTTATGGCCGCGGTGTGGCAGAAGTGGATGAACTGGGCAACGAGGTGATCGAGCGTATCGCGGATTTGTCAGTGGCCTGTTTTACGGAACCGCAGGAGCGTCTTGGCGAACGATTTAAAGCCATGGCTTCGCAGTACGGCACGGAGGAGCATCCATTTGGCCTGCAAATACAGCCGGGTGTGGGTACGTTTGAAAACCACGTGGAAATGGGTGCCTGGAACGGGGCGAGTGCTGACGGCAGAAGACGCGGCACGACGGTGGCCTCTGACATGAGTGCCGCACCAAGTATGGCGGATCTTCCTGTGGACCACCAGGAAGCCGAATTCAGCAAGGCTCTCCGCAGTGCCGGCGGCAGTGGCGCCCGTAAAATGACTGAGGGAGCTCCCACGGATTTCAATATCCGCGAGATGTATCCACTGGATGACCTTGTAAGCGTAATGAGGCAGTTTGCAGACGGGGAAGGTTCCAATCTGATGACCATCACGGTCGCAGACCCTGTCTCTATGGAAACGGCCATGAGCCAACCGGAACAGTACGACCTGCTGCGGGTACGCACGGGTGGATGGACGGCTTACTTTACGGCGATGTTCCCGAACATACAGGAACAGCACCGGCGCCGGCCACTGAATACGCCGGCAGAAGACTAACAAGTAAACAGACTGCCGCTCTCAAGAGGCAGTCTGTTTTGCTTTCAGCGTCTGACGCAGATAGTAAACGCTTTTACTCAGAGGAAGGACAAAAAAGTGGATATGGCATATACTTATTTGTTACATTTTTCAGCCCGGGACAATCAAGTGACGGTTCATTTTGAAATTGTGGTACATAACAGACGGTACCTCAGTCAATATGCCACCTGACAAAACCTGCAGGTATTCCTATTGTAAATGAAAAAATCTATGACCTCACTAAAAACCGGCACGTACCTTCTGCTACTACTGATCATGGGGATGTATGGCAGCGGCTGTACTTACTCAGCAGAATCTGCTGAAACCGAAGGCCTGTCACTGTTTGTATCTCCTGATGCTCCCGATAACGGGGACGGCAGCCAGAGCAACCCCTTCAATGATATCCAGACAGCACTACATTCCGTACAGCAAATGGATGATGTAAATGCTGATACGGTTACGATTAATCTTCAGGCAGGTACTTATTCTTTGCAGGAGCCTCTACGCCTGGCCTCAGAAGTAAATAATAATGGTCAGTTTGTGCTTACTATCAGGGCACTGAACCCTGAAAACACCCTTATCTCCGGAGGAAAAAAGGTAGATTCGTGGGAGCTTCACGATGCCACACTGAATATATACCGTGCTGACCTTAATGAGCATAACAGCCAAACACGACAGCTTTATGTAAACGGGCAAAGGGCTACGCGCGCCAGAACTGCGAAGTACCCGGCCAATTATAAGCCGCAATTTACCTCTTCGGCACATACCAACGGCATACAGTACTACCCTGCGGGTGTGGACCTTGCGCCGGCAGATTGGCAAAAGCCTGAACGCGTAAACGCAGTAATGCATACGCAGTGGAAAATGATGAGTGTACCCGTGGCCGGTGTCAAAGAGAACAATTCTTCTGAATACGGCCTACTAACCATGCAGGAACCTGCGTGGACGAATGCGAACCGGTATTATGATAAAGACAGTGAAGCGCCGGGCATATGGAGCTTCTGGCGTGTGAGCTACTTCGAAAACAGTTATTCCTTCCTGAATGAGCCGGGTGAATGGTATCACGATGAGGAGGCAAACCAACTGTACTACATTCCACGTGAGGGTGAGCATATGAGCTCTGCCGATGTGCAGATGCCGGTGCTTGAAACGCTGGTGGAAGGACAGGGAACTGCTGACTCCCCATTGAAAAATATTGCATTTGAAGGCATCACCTTTGCCTATGCTACCTGGATGACTCCGGACACTGACACGGGCTACGTAGCCGATCAAAGCGGAAATTACGTAGTGGGCAGTAATAACCCGGTAAATACCACGGGGCATGTACAAAATGTAAAGCGTACGGCGGGTAACCTGCAGTTTTCATATACCCATCACCTCACTATCAGCAACTGTACGTTTACTCATATGGGAGGAGTGGCCCTGGATCTTGGCCTGGGGTGTAAACATAACACCATTGCCAATAATATTTTTAATGACATCAGTTCTGCAGCGATACAGCTTGGGGGTGCCACGGCTGACTTCCACCATCCGGATAGTGAAGATAAGGTGCTGTCACATAATAGCCTATTGCATAACCGCATCAGCTACACGGCGCAGGAATATGTGGATGCGGCGGCTATATTTGCGCCATTTACCTCACATACGGACATCAGCTTCAACAGCATCTCCCATACTAACTGGTCTGGCATAGCCCTGGGCTGGGGCTGGGGACTGCTCGATGAGTCCGGGTATCCGGGGCTCAATACAGCTACCTGGCACATGTGGGGTACGTTTGACTCCCCCACCCCCAACGACCATAACCGGATCACTTATAATAAAATAGCATACTTCCTGGAAGACCGCTGGGACGGGGGCATGATCTACACCACCGGCCAGCAGGCGCATAGTGCAGAAGGTGCTTTGCTGATCAAAGGGAATGTGGGCTTATACAAAAGAAAATCAGGTGGTGGGAATATCATCTACACAGACGGAGGCAGCCGGTATATACAGGTGGAACGTAATGTATCCCTCGAGAATCCGATCGGAAAAATAGATATGGGACCCGAGGTGGCTTCTGCAGACAAGCTTAAACCGACATATTATAAACTGACTGATCTGACCAAACTGAATATACCCTATGGCGGAGCGTGCGGGGGTTGCAGGACGTACGGTGATATTACGTGGAAAGACAATTACTGGAACGCCTCATTCATTCCCCTGGAGGAGGCTCTATGGGATGATCTTGAAAACATATATAACTGGCTAAAGGACAGACCTGACAGCCTGGATATGTATGCAAAAAGCGGTTTTTTTAATGTATGCCCTTTTACAGACCCTGTCACAAATACCACGTATCCTACTGACACTACGTTTATCAATAATCATCATATTATGAGTATAAAAGATGTACCTGCGTCACTATTAGATTCTGCAGGTGTATGGCAGGAGGAAAGAATATGACACGATATGAGCAGGGAGTGATACTCCCTGCTTCCTATATCTCTATTCAGGGAAAAAGCATTATTCCTTTCGCCTAACTGACATATAATACTTCAACTCAATAAATGTTAAAAACGCTTATATTGCCCTCATGAAAACCATCGCCAGGCTATTTGCCCTTATTGCCCTTACGGGTCTCTTTGTCACGTGTAAGGTACAGCATCCTTCGCCTAAGCTGGGGCCTATCCGATTCACCGTACTACAGGTAAATGATGTGTACGAGATCGCCCCGGTGGAGAAAGGCACGCGGGGAGGCATGGCCCGTCTGATGACGGTAAAACAACAATTACTTGAGGAAGATCCTGACCTGATCACTGTTCTTTCGGGTGATTTTCTGAGCCCTTCGCTGCTGGGTAGTTTAAAGATGAACGGTGAGCGCATTGCCGGGGCGCAGATGGTAGACCTGATGAATGCCGTGGGCTTTGACTATGTTACCTTTGGCAATCACGAGTTTGACCTGAACTACAGCGATCTGCAGAAGCGCATAGACGAATCGGAGTTTACCTGGATCAGTACCAATACCTTCCAGGCGGATGGCACACCTTTTATGCAGCGAGGCAAACCTATGCCCGAAACAGTGCTGCACTCTGTGGTGGAAAAGGGGTATACCCTGAAGGTAGGGTTCATAGGCCTGTGCCTGGATTTTAATGAAAAGGATTATGTGACGTACGAGGACTTTTACGAGACCACCCGCACCGCACTGGAAGATATGGAGGAAGCAGAGGTGACCTTTGCCATTACCCATCAGCTACATCACGATGACAGCCTCTACGCCCTGCAGTTCCCGGGTTTTGCGCGTATACTGGGCGGCCATGATCATGAGAATATGTACATCCCTGTGGGGCCAACGGCCATTACTAAAGCTGACCTGAATGCCCGCACGGCTTATGTGCACCGGGTAACGTATAACCCTGGCACAGGAACAGCGAGGGTGGATAGTGAGCTGGTAAACCTGGACACCAGCATAGCACTGGATCCTGAAATCAGCGCCCGGGTGCAGAAGTGGGAAGACCTGGAGGACAGCCTCATGCGTGCGGAGGGCTATGAACCCGACGAAGTACTTACGGTGCTACCTGACACCCTGGAAGGCCGCGAGGCCATTATCCGCAGCCAGCCTACTAACTACGGCACTCAAACTGCGGAGGCGATGCTGGCGCTAAACCCTGAGGCTGATCTGGTAATCGTGAACAGCGGCAGTTTCCGGGCCGATGCCATTTACTATGACACGCTCTACATGGTCGATATACTCAGCACCTTCACCTTTGGCGGGGCTGTGGGGACCATGGCAATGAAGGGCAGCGATCTACAGGCGGTACTGGCACAAGGCCTGACTAATAAGGGAAGCGGCGGCTACCTGCAAACGCTGAACGTTACCGAAAAGGAGGGAGCCTATTACATAAAGAATGAGCCCTTACATACGGACAGTACTTATGCAGTGGTAATGCCTGAATTTATTGCCAAAGGTGGCGAGATCAGCCTTCCGATACCTGCAGATGCTCCGTTTACTTACCCCGACATCCTGCCCGCAGGAATAGATCAGAATGATATCCGGGATATCGTGGCTCATTATTACAGAAATAAATAATGCATGAGCAGAAAGCCTAACCGACTAAGGCTGTTTTACAGAGCATCAGGTGTACTGTTTTCACGGGGCATTATGATGGTGGGCACTATATTCAGTGCACTGGGTGATGCCTATTTCTGGCTTTTCCTATCGTCAATGGTGGCTGGCTATAAGGGACTGTGTATATAGTCAAAAAATGATCGCTACATAGGCCTGGCTATGACCTGCACGGGCTTACTGGTGGCGCTCGGCTTCATTCTATATGCAGCAGGCCCCCTGATCCTGTTTCTTCTTTGAGTTTTTCAGCCTGTTCTTTACCTACCTTTCTGATTCTTCTGCGATGATGGCCGGCACCCCTGATCATAATACGACCGGCTTAAAATCCCTGGAAAATTAATTGCATAATAACAGGTATGACCTACATAAATACCTGCTATTTCGTAATTTGGTATATACCAAATTCAAACCTATGAAAAAGACCCTTACCCTAATCTTAGTGTGGGCGCTCGCTTTGACTACGGCATACGCCCAGGAAGTAGTGGCTACGGACATCGATATCAATAACTGTATTACGCAACTGGAAGTCGGCAGTAGCTATGACTTTAATGTCACTTTTACACCATCTAACACGACTAACCAAAACATAGCCTGGACGGCTGATGATGGCATAAGTGTCAATTATTTGAGCGGCGTATACACAGCAACGTCTACGGGCATGAAATCAGTTACGGCCACCAGTTTCAGCAATGGGGCGGCTTATGATCAATGCTTCTTTGAAGTAGTGGACAGCTCACCGGAAGACCCTTACGGGATTACAGAAGCAGAGGACTATGACAGCCAGAGCGGTGTGGCATCAGGAGGCAGCGGTGTAGCAGTGGGCTATATCGAAGACGGTGATTATGTGCTGTTTTACAATATGGACTTCAGCAACCAAAACCCGGAGGAAGTACGTGTACGTGCGTCGAGCGACCGCACCGGTGGCACCTTAGAGTTTCGCCTCGGAAGCCCGACAGGTACCCTTATCAGTTCTGTCAATATCACCCATACCGGCGGATGGAATAGCTTTCAGGATTTTACCGCTCCCGTGAGTAATGTCAGCGGGGTGCACACCTTATACCTCGTGTTTAAAGGAGGCAGCGGCTACCTGTTTGATGTAGACAACTTCCAGTTTAACCCCGGAGAGGTAGTAGCAATCGAGATCAATAACTGCATCGCGCAACTCGAAATCGGCAGTACGTATGACTTTGATGTCACCTTCACCCCTTCTAATACGACTAACCAGAACATAGCCTGGACGGCAGATGACGGGTATAGCGTGGATTACCTGAGTGGCCTATATACAGCGACCTCAGTGGGTACCAAAACAGTTTATGCCACCAGTTTCAGCAATGGCTCGGCGGGTGATCAGTGCACCTTCCAGGTAGTGGACAGTTCGCCTGAAGATCCATATACGCTTACGGAAGCCGAAAACTACGATGGCCAAAGCGGCGTACGTCTCGGCGGAAGCGGGATAGCTGTCGGGTATATTGAGAACGGGGACTATGTCGTGTTCTATAATATGGACTTTGCCGATGGCGCTTCGGATGTACGGGTTCGCGCCAGCAGTGACCGTACGGGCGGTATCCTTGAGTTCAGGCTCGGAAGTCCCACCGGTACGCTGGTGAGTTCCGTCAGTATCACCAATACGGGGGGCTGGAATACTTTTCAGAATTTTTATGCGAATGTAAGCGGTGCGTCAGGCGTAAAAAACCTATACCTCGTATTCAAAGGCGGCAGCGGCTACCTGTTCGATGTGGATCACTTCCAGTTCACACCCGCTGAGGTGGTGGCCACGGATGTGTTCATCAACAACTGTATCGACACCCTGCAGCTAGGCGATGTATATGACTTCGATGCCACCCTGGTGCCGGCTAATACAACCAACCAAAACCTTGCCTGGACGGCAGACGATGGTTTTAGTGTCGATTATCTGAGCGGAGAGTATACAGCAACCTCCACCGGTCAGAAAACAGTGTATGTCACCAGCTTCAGCAATGGGGCCGCTAGCGATCAATGCAGCTTTGTCGTGGTGGACTCAGCCGAATCGGCCAGAATGAGCCTGCCCTCGGACAGGGCCCTGGCGACCGACTCTCAAATGGTTGTGTACCCTAATCCGGCAGTCGACGGCCGCTACCACATATCCCTTTCAGGTGATATAACCTACACTATGCAGGTAAGGGATCTGACAGGCAAAGTGGTATGGGAGCAAAAAGCTCTGCGTAAAGCCACTATTGACCTGTCTGCTCAGCCGGATGGCATCTACATTCTGCAGATACCGGGCCTGGAAACCCGGAAGCTTATTAAGCAGTAGGGTTATACCTACACAGGACATAAAAGGGACTGGCCAATCGTACAAAGGCCAGTCCCTTTCTGGTATATAGAAACCAAGCCATGCTCCTATTGAGCTGGCCTTTTTCTCATCCCCCGAGGCAAGGGCTAAGCATGGCTAAAACACCGGGCCATGCGTTTCTTATTCTGATTACTCCAAACATTCCCCCCGCCGCCAGTGGTTGTTTACATAAACTACCATTGAATAAAACGAAGAGAGATGATCGACATTAAAAGAGAAGAGAATATTCTGTTTACGACTGCTACAGGAAAGCTTGAAGACCGTGACTACAATCAGTTGGAGCCTGTACTAAACCAGATGAAATCAGACTATGAGCATATAAGCTGGTACTTTAGAATGGATGACTTCGATGGGTGGTCTCCAAAAGGCTTATGGCGGGACCTGAAAATAGACGCCAATAATTTTGACAACCTGGATAAGGTAGCAATAGTAGGTGAAGACACGTGGCAAAAGCTCATGACAGAGGCTATGAAACCTCTTACCAGCGGAGAAGTGAAGTATTTCAACGAAAAAGATGATTCCATAGCCAGGGACTGGGTACGAAACTGAGGTTACACCTCATGCAGGGTGGCTTCCTGTCGATAGGGTTCAGCGTATTTTTTAATCATGTCATACCTGTGCTGTTGTCTGGCATAATGTATGATATCTTCTACCAGTAAGGGGTTCGTATAATTAGAATAGGCTCTATCGAGATGGTAAACCACATCCCGGTTATTCTTTTTATACCATTGTCTTTGCGCCCTGTTCAGTTCCGCCAGGGCCTGGCCTGCATCGGAGGTATGAGCACGATAGCGCAATACGCCGAAAATACCGAGCAGTAATAACCCGATGGGAAAAAACAATACCATAAAGCCAATGCCCACCAATAACACCCACTTATGGCTGGCCATGAATGTCCGGTCCCGATAGTACTTTTTTGCCTGGAGAAAGGGCTCGGAAGCCATATAGCCCTGGGCTACCATTTCTTTGGGCTGCTTCCGGGAGGATTTTAGCTGTGATTTTCCGCCTATTTTTTGGCGGGAGGAAAGGCCCGTTCCCGGAATACTTGTATTAAGGTAGGTACCTCTTTTACCTACGTTTACACTGAGGCCTCTACCCCCTAAAGTAGTGGAAATACCGCTCTTGCTCAGGTTAAGTTTAATACCCGGCGCTATTTTTATCGATTTTCTAAATCTCATGAAGGTCTTGCAATTGATTATGCAGGAAGTTCCTGAGATATAAGAACAACTAAAGAGGTCAATTTCCCAATGGGCGGAATTAGTTTCCCTACGCGTTAAAAATCTACTTAAGCCCTTAGGCCAAATGGTCCTTAAAAAACGCTATCGTGCGGTTCCAGGCCAGCTCGGCAGCGGGCTTATCATACCGGGCGGTAGAGTCATTATGAAATCCATGGTTGACACCGGGGTACATATGGGCTGTATAGTCCTTATCATGCTCCTTTAGTGCCTCTTCGTAGGCAGGCCAGCCGGCATTGACGCGCTCATCAAGCCCGGCATAGTGCAGTAAGAGTGGCGCCTTGATGTGCGATACCATGTCTGCAGAAGGCTGTCCGCCGTAAAAGGGTACGGCCGCCTTTAGCTCAGGGACTTTCACAGCCATCATATTAGATACCCAACCGCCAAAGCAAAATCCTACCACCCCTACATCTCCTGAACAGGTGGGATGTGTATGCAAATGGTAGAAAGCAGCAATGAAATCATTCAGCATTTCATCACGGTCTCTCTCTCTTTGCATAGCACGTCCGTCATCATCATTGCCGGGGTAGCCTCCAATCGGTGAAAGGGCATCAGGCGCGATAGTGACAAAGCCTGCCAGGGCTGCCCGCCTTGCCACATCAGCTATATGAGGGTTCAGTCCGCGGTTTTCGTGCACGACCACTATGCCGGGTAGCTTACCCGCTGCATCCTTCGGCCTGGAGAGTTGGGCAGCTATATTTCCCCCACCCTCCGGCGAGGAATAGGAGATCGTCTCGGTACGAAGCCGGGGGTCATCTTCGGGCACCTGAATGGTATCCTGATAGTTAGGCATGACGGCACTGAGCAAAGAGCCGAGTGTGATACTGCCTACTGCATAAACGCCCAACTTTTCCAGAAACTCCCGCCTCTCCATCTTATTATGGGCGTAGGCATCGTAGAGCCTGAATACTTCCTGGTCGATCTGGTCTTTTTCAATTTTCTTCATGATTTGGCAAAAATCCGGTTAGGAGCTGGCATGGCGCTACTATTAAAAACAGCCATTCAATATACCTAAGCAGCGTCTCTTTACCTAGCTACATGAAAAAAGGAGGCTTAAAAAAAACCTCCTTTGTATCTGGAAAGATTAGTTACCGCCAGGAACTATCAATTCGCATAACTGCGGATTATTACAGTATGTATTCTGTTTTTAATGTTTAAAGACAAACTTGACCATTGCACTGTGTAACATGAATGGTAGGACATTCAACTTCCGTACAAAAAAATGAACAGTTGCCGATATACGTATCTTCACCCCCCTTCACGTGTTTCACCTTTTCGGTGGTAGTAAAACTTTGCACATCAAGTTGAGAGAGATTAAGCTTTCTTTTCATAACTGTTTACGTTTAGTTGATTACTTTAATATAGGTAATTAAAAACTTAAACCCTAAGCACTTACATGCCGTCCATCAGATGGTTCAGTGCTATTAATCAACAGGTATATTAATTATAAATAACATAAAGTATTTGCAAAATCATGCAGCTATGCATTACCTTTGCTCTCAATGTTTCACTCCTTCCCTGAAAGGAGGTCCTCATATGTCAGAACTTACCCTACATATCGCCCCTGCTACCGGAATAAGGTAATTACCCTTATTCACAACTCATTTATTGTACCCGGTAGCCTCCGGGTTTTTTTATGCCCTTTCGGCTCTACCCTACCCGGATCACATCCCTTTATTATATTCTATATTAATATGGGTTGAATGGCATACCTATGTCAAATTCAACCTGCCTGACATATACATTATGGGCAATCAAAAGCTAAGGGGTAAAGACCTGAGCAAAATAGCATATACATCTGACCGGGCGAGGAGCCTGGCAGTAGACATTATTTCGAAACACTTTAAACATCATACAAAAAAGGAGCAATTAGCGCTGCTGACCAAAGTGCAGCAATCTCCAGAGGCTTACATGGACGATGAGCGGTTAACTACCCTGGCACAGGAATTCATGCCTGTGACTAAGCCATCAACAGGCAGGGAGATTACACTGCGCGAAGAACCGGTCCCGGTGACCCTGTTTGGGGCAAAGCATATAGATACTAATGCAGTAAAGCAGATGGAGACCGCGCTGCACTTACCTATATCCTGCCGGGGGGCACTTATGCCGGACGCCCATCAGGGCTATGGCCTGCCGGTAGGTGCGGTGCTGGCGACTAAAAATGCCGTGATCCCCTATGGGGTGGGGCTGGACATCGGGTGCCGCATGAGCCTGAGTATCTATGAAGCTCCGGAGGCTTACCTTACCCGCTACGCCTACCAATTGAAAATGGCGCTGAAGTCACGGACAAACTTTGGTACGGGGGGTGCGCTGAATGAAAGCCGGGAGCATGAGGTACTGGACCGGGAGGAGTTCCGGGAAACAGACCTGCTGCGCCAACTGCACGGTAAGGCTGTGCGCCAGCTAGGTACCTCCGGCAGCGGCAACCACTTTGTGGAGTGGGGCATCATGCACCTGGCGGATGATAATGAGACGGGGCTGCCGGCTGGGCGCTACCTGGCCCTGCTTTCGCATAGCGGTAGCAGAGGACTGGGGGCAGGCATAGCCCGCTACTATACGGACGTGGCGCTGAGCCAATGCCGCCTGCCCGGACATGCAAAACCTCTGGCCTGGCTGGACCTGGACAGGGATGAAGGACAGGCTTACTGGCGGGCGATGAACCTGGCGGGAGACTATGCCAAAGCATGCCATGACAGTATACACGAAACACTGGGCAGCTACGTGGGCCTGAAACCGCTTCTCAAGGTAGATAACCATCACAACTTTGCGTGGAAGGAAACGGACCCGGATGGTGAGGAATATATCGTGCACCGCAAAGGGGCCACTCCTGCCGCGGAAGGCGAGTGGGGCATCATACCCGGTAGCATGACGGCTCCTGGCTACCTGGTGCGGGGCAAAGGCCATACGGAGTCTTTACAAAGCGCCTCGCATGGAGCCGGGCGGCGCTACAGCCGTAAACGGGCCCGGGAGAGCTATACAGGCAGTGAGATGCGTAAAACACTCCGGCAGGCAAACGTGACGCTGATAGGCGGTGGTGTGGATGAAGCGCCGGGTGCCTATAAAGACATCGAAACGGTCATGAAAAGCCAGAAAGACCTGGTAAGCATTCAGGGCCGCTTTGAGCCAAAAATTGTACGGATGGACAAAAACTAAGTAACCAATGAGCAATCAATATAACGAACAACTGATACAGATTACGGCAGGCCGCGGGCCTGCTGAATGTACCTGGGTGGTGGCCCGGGTCCTGAAGGTGCTGCTGGCAGAAGCCCGCAACGAAGGACTGGAGGCTGAGGTGATCAGCCGGCAGGAAGGGCAGGAAAATGGCACACTGCAATCGGCAGCAGTAAAGCTGAGGGGCAAAAACCTGAAAGACTTTCTGGATGATTGGGAAGGTACGGTGCAGTGGATAGGCCGCAGCCCTTTTCGTAAGTTTCATAAGCGAAAGAACTGGTTTGTATCTGTGCAGCGCATCCATGATCCGGGTGCCCACCTGACACTGCAGGACAGGGAGGTGCGCTATGAGGCGACGCGCTCTGGGGGACCGGGAGGACAGCATGTGAACAAGGTGAGCACTGCGGTGCGTGCCACGCACCTGCCTACGGGGCTGAGTGTACTGGCCAGTGACCACCGCTCTCAGCACCAAAACCGGCAGGCGGCCCGCAAGCGTCTGGAAATGGCGCTGCAGGAGGAGAAGCTGAAGGAGCAGCAGGCAAAACTGCAGGAAAACTGGCTGAACCAGATCGAAGTAGAGCGTGGGAATGCCATCCGCACATTTGAGGGCACGGATTTTAGGCCGCGCCACAAAGCCAGCAAAAAACGGCAGCGCCGTACGGCTGACAAACAAGCCTGGAAGAAGGACATAGAGGAGCTTTGAGCTCCTCTTTTTTTGATTACAACAAAACCACGCACCAGCCGGCACGTGGTTTATATGTAGAAAGAATAGTCTTAGATCAGGCGCAGGGCTCGCAGTGATAGTTACCTGGCTCTGTATCACACGGTCTGTGTGTATAGAAGTTGTTAGGGTTACAGGAGTTAGAACCTCCTCCATCACCACCAGTACCGCCGCCGTCGCACCCGGCCCAGCCGCCTGTACAGCCATAGGTCAGGTATCCGGCTTTTACCGTATTAGCCTTGTGATCGGGCATATCGGTTACGAAACTATTCACCTGTAATTGATTTAGCTTAAGCTTTTTCATAGTAAGTCATTATCTGTTTCCTTTACTTAGTATAGAATATATATTGAATAAAACAAATAAAATGCGCTATTTTATATTATTTACTACATAAAAACCATCCAAAAAGAACCGTTAATTTCATTATATATTTTAAATAAAAATGACTGCCGCCTATATACCACCCTTCGCTTAGGTGGTATTACTGAGTGTGTAGATAAGGTAGGGGCTTCGGTTCTTTCTCAAAGCGGAGAGTGAAGGCAGGAAGTTTTAGCTGGTTGTGTCGCTCCACCATTTTTCACCTGTGTACTCACGGTAGCGCGAAGCGGCCTCTCTGTTCCTTACGATCAGGTGGGTAGGCTTATGCTCACGTACCCTGTAGCCGAGCAGATGTAAAAAGGGCTTAGTGAAAAACCTGGCTATATTGAGATCAACGATAAGGATGCCATCATTATCATCTGAACTCCTTACCCCGGGTAATACTCTCAATAATCGATCTGCCCTGAGGCTTCTGAGGCGGGCGGAAAGCCAAAGGAAAAACGCCGGTATATGCCTGACCAGGAAAAAGCCATCCTCACCCTGCCGCTGATAGAGGGGCATAAACAGGCGGGTAGCAGCGGGAGCCGCCACTTCCGCCTCATTATATACAGCCAGCGGCTCTCCCCGGTGCACTTTTTGGAAGTTACGGAAGCCCGGATGCATGGTGAAGGAGTCTCCTGGCAGAATGACATGCCGGTGGGTGATCTCGTACATGCCGGCTATGCTCCCTCCTGCTTTTTTTAACTGGTAGCCGGGGGGATTCTCATCCCGGAGGGCTGTGTTGTCTATAATACCTGCTAACTGCATTGAATGGTAAATGAAAGCACGTGTAAGGCGGATGGCGCCGGGGTCATCGTGGCTGCCTCCCTCAAAGCCGAAAGACACATAACCCAGTTCATTAAGGTAGCTGAGCAAAGGCCCGGTCAGATATTCTTCAATCCCTAGTATGACAGGGAGGGGATACTGGCTGGTAAAGCGGCGGTTGAGCAGGGAGTCGTTTACGGTAATAAAGGGAACTGTGCGGCTTGAGGTGGTATGTAGATCGATAAAATAAAAGGGGCCCTGTTCATTACTAATGATCTCTTGTATACTGTGCAGCAGTTCAGCCTGTTCACGGGTTTCTTCGCCCGGGTATTCTTCCCATTCACTATCAAGTATGGCGGCAATTCGCTCGCGGGTCCATATACGGTTCAGGTCTTCGCGGTGGAATCTTTCTCCATGCTGCAGCGCCCACAGATTGCCGGCAAGGGCATACATGGTTCCCCCGAGGGGTGTGGCATTATCACGCAACTCGTTTAATACCTGGTGGAGGGCAAATATACCGGCAGGCTCGTTGCCGTGTATTCCTGCAAAAAACACGATAACAGGCCCCGGCCCGTTCCCCTGTATGTGGCCGATGAAGCGGTCTATCTGCACGGTACGATCTAATGCAGGGCTATAAACTTCAATCATTGCTGAAATGGCTTAAATCCACCCTTGTCACTATCCCCACCATATGTTCGCGATTGATGACGGGAAGGCACCCTATGGCCTTCTCTTCCATGAGGCTACTTGCCTCTTCCAGGCTCATTTCATAGGTGGCGGTATATACTTCCTTTACCATTATATCTTTCACCATGAGACCGGCACCGGCCTCATTTCCCTCTATGTATTGCGCTACATTGGTCCAGGTGAGGAGGCCGCACAGGCTGCCTTTTTGGTCCTCCACCGGCAGGTGGTGGATATCATTCCATTGCATAATCTTAATGGCAAGATCGGCCAGGTCTTCTTCAGTCACTGTGAGTAGCCTGGTAGACATAACATGGCCTACAAGCTGTGCGGCCTCATTGGCTGCAAGGGTACTGTTTACTTCGGGCCAGGTATGTACAGGCTGATTGGTTTGCTGGTTATGATGAATGGCCTTAGTAAGTACCTTGAGCGCATCGTCCTGCCTTTTTTTCCGGTTAAGGTTGCGGTAGTTCTTTATCATCCAGCGGCTTCCGTCATTGCCTGACAGGCGGGCCTCGATTATGCCCAGGTAACGGTCTATATCCTGCTGGTTTATATGGTGCTTAGCGAGTCCCTGGCGGGCTAGGGGAATGAGGATATCGCGGGCCAGGTCTTTGGCGGGGACGGACTCTCCGCACCAGCTCAGGACGGAATCCATGCCGGTACGCGCTGCTTTAAAGAAGTTTGCCTTGGCTTCCCTGAAGTCCATAAGGGCAGGCAGGTCATCATATTGTGAGGGCCTGCCGGTCATAAGTCCGGTCCAAAAGGCAAAATTTGCCATCTCATCAGCTACTGTAGGTCCGGAAGGCAGGTAGCGGTTTTCGATACGGACGTGGGGTGTTCCTCCGCCGACACCATAGCAGGCCCTGTTCCATCGATATATGGAGCCATTGTGCAGGTTGAGCGCTTCGAGCCCGGGCACACCGCCAGCTTCCAGTACATCGAGGGAGCTTTGCCGGATCTCTTTAGTGAGCATGACCTTATAGCATGACAGGTCGTGCTTGTATATTTCGGCAATGCTCTCATGTAACCATTGGTCACCGAAGGTAACGCGGGGCTGCTTATCCTGCAGGGCATAAGATGAGCTTCGGGTATCTACACTTTGTTGAAAAAGGGCTATGCGTGTCTCGCTCCACAGCTCACGCCCCAACAAAAGGGGCGAATTGGTACACAGGGACAGCACAGGACCGGAAATAGCCTGGGCCCAGTTGTAGGCAGGCACGAAGTGCCGGGGACATACCTGCAGGTGAAGCTGAAAGCTGGTATTGCAGGCCTCGAAGAGGACTGAGTCCAGTGTAATTGCCAGTTGATCCACTCCCCTGAGGTAGACCTCAAAGTCTCTGCCCCTGGCCTGCCTCATGAGGGTGTTGAGTGCATGATAACGGGGCTTGGGGGTGAGGTAGTCTTCCCTAAGGTGGCGGGGGCCAATGGTGGGGAGGATACCGTTGAGTATTATGCGGCTGTTATGCCGACCGGCTACCCGTGTGGCTTTTTCCAGGAGGTTGGTAAGTTGCTGCTCGACTGTACTAAAGCAATGGCCATGCAGGACATGGGGGTCCAGGTTTATCTCGAGGTTATAAAGGGCCAGCTCTGTTGTGAAGTGGGGGTCATCTATCTCTGCGAGTATTTCAAGGGCATTACCGGCGGGCCTCCAAAGGTGGTCCAGCAGGCAAAACTCCTGTTCGGCCCCTATGCGTGTGATACCGGTCTCGATCTTTCCGTCTTGGACCATAAGCTCCAGTGCACGGATATCATCAAGAAGGTGACGGATAAAAACCGCCCTGTTTGTTGTAGTCGGTGCATGATGAACCAGTTGATCCCCCATGATGGTAAGTGGTAATATCAGAACATACTGAGTATTATTAATTTATAATAAATACAGTGATTCACAAAGAATAAGGGAGGTATATATATACATACCGGGTAGGGAAAGCATTAATCTCTCTGCTCTGCAGGCTCAAACTGAAGAGTTGTAATCCTTGCCCTGGCGGAGTCGATGGCTGACACAACGTAGAGGTTATTATAGGCAGAATCGGGAAGGTCCTGGTAACGGCTCTCGCCTAACAGTGCATTCAACAGATGGGGCACTGTATTAGAGTGCCCTGCAATAAGGACTTTAGCTCCCTCATGCTGCTGCAGGAGGTTGTTAATAAAGACGGCAGGATCCTGACGGGGATCATATTCAGTAATGTCCATACCCATACGATCAGCAAGGGGCTGCACAGTCATGATATTGCGACGGTAGGGTGTGCTGTATATCGCATTAATTTCTGCGGAGGAGAGCATGTCTGCCAATAATGCGGCGCGTGCCTCCCCCTTTGGGGTAAGAGCGGGGTCCTCTGAGCCATCGGCCACCTTTTCTGCATGGCGTACGAGGATAAGGGTGGTCAGCTCCTTGTTTTCTGCCGGTGCGGAAGGTTGCTCGGCTTTTGGGGCTTCACAAGCAGTGAGGGAAATAAAGAACAGAAGGGTTAAGCAGAAGGCGGTGGCAATATGATTCATAGGGGTTATAGGTTTGATCATCGGGGTTCGAACATAGGGTATTCATGTATGCATGGCAACTTTATTTCTCTCAGCGGTCGGTATCGGGGACGATTCAGGGAGCCTGTTGGCTTCATGCCGATGGCACTTGAGGGTTGTGGTGGCCTGAGGGCTACAAAGGCGGCGTCCCGATGGGGCTACAGGCTGCAGGCTATAGGTGAGGCAGGCACAAGCATTCTACAGACAGGTCGCCCCGGTGGGGCTGGCACTGCCATATGCCTGATTTGAAGGATTGCTTTACCGTACGGCACGACGGAGCATGTAGAAGGTAAATCCGAAATCTATGGTATGGTAAATTTCGAACCCATGCTTCTGGTACCATGGGAGGTTGTGTTCAGTGGAGGTTTCCAGGTATAATGGCAGGTTTAATGTAGTATAAAAGCTTATAATCTCCTGCAAGAGGGTGGTGCCACTCCCCTTTCGCTGGACATGGGGAGCGGTACCAATGTACCAGAGGTAAGCAAAAGGCGTTACGGGGTGTTCCTTTTTAATAACGGCTTCGCGGCTCATGACCTTCCCTACTCTGCTGAGACCTATGGCACGTGTGGCGAGGCGAATGTCGAGGCCTATGGTGTTGAAGGTGGTCTTTTTCTGATGGGGCAGCATGACCATGGCACAGGCTTTCCCATCATCACTGACCCACACATGCCCGAACTGATGGCATAATTGGTAACAGTAGTTCACCAGTTCAGTGAGCCTGGACGGTGTGCGGGTGTCCTGCCTGATAACGTAGTTGGTACTTTTGTTGTCTTTAAAAGCAGCGGCTATGGTTTTTATGATATGGGGTTTGTCTTCAGGATTGGCCTGGCGCATAGATTTGGTTTTCGGTGGTTGTGTGGTAAAGGTAAAATAATTTTAGCCTCAGATGGCTTTGTTGGCGGGGTAATGTCTGATAGGCTGACTTGTAAACGGGTGAGTGTGGAAGGATTATAAGGGCGAGGTCGCGACCCCATGGTGTGAACTGGGCCGGAAATTGTAAGGGTAAACTGCATAATGCAACTATTCTGGAAGGCCCCCCGAGAGCCCATAGCTGTCAAGTTAAGGGTGTAAATGGCTTGAAAATAGCACATTAGCAATTTTCCACACTCGGGGAGCCTAGCCCACAAATTAAGAGAGGAGTACACTGAAGTGATTACAATCTTGCCACTTACTGCATGTACCACCGGAAGCCGGCCCAGCGGAAGCCGGCCCAGCGGTGTGCCGGGCCACCCGGATGCGGGCCACCCGGATGCGGGCCACCCGGATGCGGGCCACCCCGAAAGTCGGACCTCTCCTATTACCACAGGAGGGGAATTGGTGCTTAGCTTGACGGCTATGCCCGAGAGCCGGCCCCGCGGAATGCCGGCCCGGTGATAGTAGGACCTCCCCATCAAAAACACGCCTTCGCGTTTTTTGATCCCATTCCTCATACCTAAGGCCTGACCTATATAGGAGGTAATTTGAGAGCCTCGCCTGACGGCTTTGGGCCCTTGGAGAGAATTTACAATTTTGGGGGGTTGAGCGGCTTACTCCTGCTCGCTTAGTCGTTGCTGTACGGTTTCTTTAAGGGAAATATCATTGATGTAGACGTCCTGAATGACGGCATTACCCTCTTTAATAGCTACCAGGGCGTAGGTGTTCTGCTGCTCATCCCACATGGCTTCGCGGTGGGCCTTCTCGGCTTCATAGGCTTTGGACTCTTCCATGTAAAAGCGGTCGAAGGGAAACTCTACGACTATATTACCGAATTCGCCCTGAGCGTAGGAAACTTGTGTCATCAGGTAGTATTCTGTGTCCTCGGGCGGGCTCCGCAGCACATCATCTATTTTTGCAAAGCCTTCGCTGTCTTCGGTAAAGGTGACATAGACTGTCTCCTCCGGGGCATAATACTCACCAGCGGGTACGCTTGCCTGGGTATTACGGTAGGTAAGGCTTACATATTTACCCCGGAAAGGATCGGTGGGATCTACCGGCTCGGTCCGGAACTTGTACATGTGCCCTTGTTCCAGGGTGCTTTGATGTGACATAATCATGCTGCCAGGAACATAGAGCTGAGCGAGCACCATGATGATAAAACCGGCGATAAGAATGGGCTTACGATTCATTTTTTCTGCGGTTTTTGATGGTGATGACATTGGCAGCAATAAACCCTGCGCCGACAAGCATAAATAGTATGCCTCTGACGAAGAATGGCAGGTGGCTATCAAAGAAGCGACAGGTCACCAGTGCGGCGACCACCAGCATACCGAAATTAAGAATGCCCAGGTGCCCTTCTTCGGCTCCTTCTCTCACGATGAGTATACCGGTGAGGAGTACAAGAAGGTTTACTAGTGCAAAGCCGGCCACGGGTATGGCAGCGCCCAGGATAAAAATGAACAGAAATACCCAAAAGATATGGGCAAAGGGTTTTTGCCAGTTAATTGCTTTTATGGCAGAGGCTTTGACGCAGGCGTAGGCAGCAGCAAAGGTAATGATGGTGACAAAGAGCATCTCCAGCGAACGGAGAGGGTATGTACCGGTGAGCAAATCCCTGTTGATATCGTTCCAACTATCCTGAAAGCTGAGTATGAGCAGTATGATCACTGTCCCAGAGATGCCTGTAAGACGATAGCCATTAAGGATACGGGGTAGTACTGCGGTATTGATGAGACGGCCCAGCAGATAACACAGTCCGAAAAGGCTCAGATAAGCCACATACATCAGCTCTTCTTTATCAAAGGAGAAAGCTCCGAGGCATATAATGAAGGACAGGGGCACAAACCAGTGAAGGAAGCCATTAAAGTTACTGCCGGGGCTTTTGCGTATGCGGTATACGTAGAAAGGAATGACTGCGGCAAACAGCGGCAGGTACAGAAAAGGTGGCGTATTGGGGTAGGTCCAATACCCTATATCCGACGCATAGGCGGTAATGCCGATAAGGTAGAAGAGGGCGCTCATGGAGGAGCGCATGACGTATATGATGGGCAAAGCGAGCAGGGCCCAGGTGAGCAGAAAGCCGCTCAGACCTCCCATGATGTGATAGACCTGGCTGATGAGGGAAATGGTCGCACCCACGGCTAATAAGAGGAAGGTGGCACTCCCCTCGCGAAAGGCGGTACTCGGCTGCTTTTTAAACAGGGCAAACCCGCAAAAGACCTGCCCGAGAACAAGCGGCAGGAAAGAAAAAACGGATTTGGTGAAGCGGTCGAACTGGTCCCAGTTATGGGCCACAATAAGGATAATGCCGAGCCCCACGAGGGTGGCGCCTATAATGGCAAAAGCCGCTATGGAGCGCGAGGCGGATGTAGTGGCCTGCTTATCCCGGTAATAATGCCTGATGCGGCCGGCGGTATCTTCACTGATGATACCTGCGTTGACCAGTTCGGGCAGTTCTTTCTGTAATCCCATACAATGTATATAGATGACGTGGGAAATATAAGGGCTTTCACTGAAAAAGCTGTTCTGATGTGAGATTATCCCATAAACACAAAAAAAGAGGTCATCTGCCTGCGACAGATGACCTAACCTATAAACATACTTATCGGTGGCTCAAAGGGGCTCGTTACATCACTCCCACTTCGAAAAGTTTTACCACGCCATCGCCTTCAGAGCTCACGACGAGCAGGCTCCGGCCGGTAGGGCTATCCTCTGCAGAGATAAATAGCAGGCCTTCGGGAGCGTCGCCGGTTTCCAGCAACTGCAGGAAGGTGGGGCTGGCGGGGTTGCTGATATCGTATAGGAGTACAGCGTCTGCACGCTCGAGGCCTATAAAGGCGATGGTGCGGTTACTTATCCTTCCTACAGTGACGCCCTCGGGCTCGGTACCTTTATCATCGCTGCGGTTATCGGGGTACAGGCTGCTGTTTTGCTGTACGCGCGTTTCTGTATCGTTTCCGCTATCATAAACCAGCTCACCGGTGGCGCCATTCCAGATGCTGAAGGATCGCCCGCCATAGGCGTAAAGCTCTTCGTACTCATCGTCCTGGTCTGTATTGCCCTGTGCCAGTGTAATTTTGAGGCGCCCTAGCTGGTCCGCCTGCTGCAGGGTACTGGCCTCAGGGAATATGGCAGGGTCCAGGATCAGGTCCTCCACGCGGGCCTCTTCGCTATAGCCATCGTAATCGCGGGCATCGCCTTCATTTGCGGAGACTACATAGCTGACGTTTCCCTGGGTAAAGCTGGCGAGGGCATCGGGCATAAAGAAGCTTTTCACGGGCCAGGCACCAGACTGAAGGGCATTATCCTCATCGCTTACATCAAAAAGATCAGGTGATTGGGAAAAGTCTTTGGTACCAAGAGGAAAGATGGCGGTAATGGCTTTGCCGGAGAGGTCAATGCGGGCAATGCCGTTGTTTTCCTGCAGGCTGACCCAGGCTGTCCGGCTGTCTTCTGAAATAGTCACATACTCCGGCTCAATGTCCTGTGCAAAGGACGCATGCGGGCCAAATACTCTGAACCCGCCGGCTTCCAGGGTACTTTGCTGGCTGGCAAAAAATCCAAAACCGAGGGTATTAACTGAGTAGTCACTCATGGTAATGATGGACACTGAGCCTTCGGGGTCTGTGGTGTAGGCATCGTTAGGTTCACCCTCATTGGCTACTACGGCATAGGCTCCGTCTGGGCTGAAAGTAACCATGTCTGGCAGGGCCCCTACGGTTACTGCCTGAATCTGCTGAAAGTCGGAGGTATTGAAGAAGAGAACCAGGCCGTTATCGGTGCCGTTAGCTCCTTCTACTGCGGCAGCCAGGATGCCATTAGATACGGCAACACTGTTCACATTGGCACTAACAGAAATAAACCGGTCAAAAGAGGGAGAAGCGGGATTGGCAATATCAACAACATCTATGCGTGAGGCATCGGCATTGTTTACTACAAAGAGTTTTTTTGTGGTGGCGTCGTAGGCGGATATTTCAGCAGCCCCTTCACCGCCTGCAAGGCTTATTTCTCCTATTTCACTAAAAGCTGAAGGGTCTTCCGTTGCTACAGGAGCAGCAGGGGCAGGACTTTCATCGTCATCGTTACAACTGAGGCTAAACCCGAGCGATGTGATGAGTAATAAGGCTAATGGTCTTCTCATGGTTTTGATTATATCGACTAGTATCAGCCCACAAATAACCGGTTGTAAAATTGCCCGGATATTACTTATGGATTAAGGGTGGATTAAGCCTTTCAGGTAATATTACGATTAATTAAAGAATGGATGACCCTCTGTGAGGTTGGGCTTTTCTACTGTATCATTACTGATTCAGCCCGGCCCTTTTTCTGTCATTTGCCACCGGGCCGGCACTGTCTATTGCTCTCTATAGCAACCGCACAGCGCGGGCCCGTCGTGCGCGACCCCAGCCCGGATGCGAGTCCAACCCAAGCGGGGATTTGCTGGCTGCACGTGATTCTGATTTCAGTCTATGATCACCTATTTATAGGGCAGGCGGACAACCCTTGTATTGAAACAACTAACAGAACACCGGTATCATCATACCAGAAGCAGTAACAGCATTATTAGGATAGTCCTACTATTTACCCTTATCTGTAGACAAAGGATTACCGAAGGATGGCTATACTCATAACGGAGAAGGGACGGAAATGCAACGGAGGAGCAACGGAGAAGCGTGAGGTCTAACCTGGGTCAAAAGAGGACGGATTGATCCGTAGTACCCAGGGTTTCAATATAGCAAAAGTACAATTCACTAACTAATCATCTTTAACCGTTTCAGGTTATTGCAGTGACCATGCAGCTTTACTCTCGATGAATGTCAGGGTCTCATTGTTTAGGCGTGTATAGAAAGAATGGGAGAGCATTTGATATAAATTACCCCCACCAAAGGAGGGGGTTTTCAATGGTTATTACCCCCAAAGGGGGATAGTCAGTTATCGAATAGCGGGATATCTATATCCCCATCCTCTTTCTTATCTTCCTTCTCCTGATACTTAACATACCGCTTTATCTTTTCTTCATCTATGCCTACCGTACTTACAAAATAGCCTCGTGACCAAAAATGATTGCCCCAATAGGGTTTTCTGCGAAGACTCTTGAAGTTCTTAAACATCATGATCGCTGTCTTACCCTTGAGAATACCCATGAAGTCTGATACACTAAGTTTCGGAGGTATACTACATACCAAATGAACGTGATCTGGCTGAATGTTCAACTCTTCTACCTTGACCTCCTTCCATTCACATATCGTCTTTATCTTATTCTCCAACGTATCTGCAACAATATCACGAAGTATACGGTGGCGGTACTTCGGGGTCCATACTACATGATAGACACAATAGTAAAAGCTATGCGATAGCTTACGATACTTGCTCATTCCACAATATACCTCTACTGGCATAGCCCTCAAACATGACCACCGTCTAAGACGGTGGTTTTAATTCGATTAATAAACAGGAAGGGCTACCCCACGCAGGGTAGCCCTTCTCTCTTTTTAAACTACTACTATCTGTTGATTATTAATCTTTTGTGATATATCGATCCGTTTATCTCCCATGTGATCATATAGGCTCCGTTTTGCACCGGAAGCATATCGGGTTGCAGCGTTACCTTGCTGTCAGCATTTGACAGGAGGGAAAGGCTTGTTACCATCCTGCCACTACCATCTGTGATTGACACATTGACGAGTGTATTGACTGACATATTATCGACGACGAGGGTAAGGTTGCCGTAGCCAGCATAGGGATTAGGGTAAACCTGTGCTTCGGAACTGATGCGCGGCAGGGTAATGTCTACCCTTACAACCTCAGAGTACACTGCGGTGCCATCAAAATCCACCTGCCTGAGCCTGTAGTAATTCGTACCGGCCATAGGTGCATTATCAGAATATTCGTAAAACACGGCCTCATCGCTATATGCCACTCCCTGTACCTCACCAATTCTTTCAAAATTGAGGTGGGCATCGGCCCTTTGAATCTCAAAGCGGTCATTGTGCAGTTCTTTTAGCGTAACCCAGCTCAATAGTACACTACTAACCTCCTCTTCTGCTCTGAAGTAGAGAAGCTCTACAGGCAGGACGGTAAGTCCGTTATAGAGGTAATCGGGTGTAGTGGCATAGGGTCCGGTCTGACCATTAGAGTAATCATCGGTAAATATACCATTGCTATTTCCGTCCTCTGATGCGGTAGGAATGCCATCGTTATCATCGTCCGGGTCTCTGAAATTGGGCAGCCCATCGTTATCTCCATCTATCAGTGCCCCTACATATGAGCTATTGTCAGGGTCGAAGGCATCGGCCAGCCCGTCACCATCGGTATCGGAGCTTCCCTCGGGGCCATCGAGCATCATATTGTTATTGGCATCCCAGTCACCAAACCCATTCAGGTTATAGTCATGACCTTCTATTATATCGGGCACACCGTCTGAATCCGAGTCTAGCTGCAGGTAATCGGGTGCGCCATCAGCATCGGTGTCTGTGACTATGGTTAAGATGCCATCAGCCGTAATTCTGGCTCCGGATTTGTCCCTTCTTCCGTAGTGATCTGCCTTACCATCGCCGTTGATATCTGTTCCCCCTGCTTCTCTGGTATCGGTGAGGCCATCTCCATCAGAGTCGAGGTCGAGAAGATCACGTAACCCATCACCGTCTGTATCGGGCAGGCTCAGAGGCACAGATTCCACATCATTGGCAAGTCCGTCTTTGTCATCGTCATTAGCCTGCAGGTAGGCAAAGGGGTACCTGGCGGTGCTGGTGGACATGTTTTGTGGTAATATACCGTTATTGGCCTCAATGGCATCTGCCACAGCATCATTATCAGAATCGAGGTCAAGATGATTAGGTATGCCATCAAGGTCATAGTCTGCCTGATCGTCTATGCCGTCGTAATTGCTATCGACAAAACCGGTCTGATCAGAATCCATGTAGTTGGGTTTACCATCCATGTCGCTGTCTATTGAAGGATCGGCCGTATAAGCTACTTCGGACAGATCGGGAATACCATCGTTATCATCATCCTGGTCTATCTCGTCCCTTACACCGTCATTATCGGTATCAGGCAGGCATCTGTTAAAGGAATAGCTTACGGCGTCAAGGTATATGGTGCCGCTGTTACGCTGGAAGTAGAGGTACCTGGTGCCATTGCCGGCCACGGTATAGTTATATACTCTGTAGGTGTTTCCGCCACCACTCTGCTGATAGGTGATGAGGCCATTATATTTTACCTGATCGAGGGTACCTGCTACGAGCATTTCATCGCCTGTGCTGGTGACCATGTATATTCTTATCACTTCTCCGGCAGGCACAAAGTCTCCAAGATCATACAGTCCCCAGTCACTGGTGCCAAATGTGGCGACTGACCCGGTAGTACCATTATAGTCAGGCGCGCCAAGGGTATTATTTGATCCGGTAACGCCATTTGTTCTAATTATAGAAGAGAGGTTTCCGTTATAATTTACGAGTGCAAACCCACCCCCACAAGGGTTAGAAGATGCCTGCAGATAATCACTAATGCCGTCGGCGGGGTCAGCATCCAGTATTTCATCTACTGATAGTATGCCATCGCTGTCATCATCATCGTTTCTGAAGTCAGGCTCAGACCCTGTACCGGTAGTCTGCAGGGCGGCGGGGGTTCCTCCCATAGCGGTATCGTACGCATCATCCAGTCCATTGCTGTTAAGGTCGGTACCTGCCGGTAGCGTATCGGCTACACCGTCGCTATCAGCGTCATGCCCTTCTACTACATCCATCACAGAGTCGTTATCGGAATCGGTATCCACATAGTCAGCTAAACCGTCCTGGTCAGTATCCACAGGCTGGATGGCTACCCCTCCCCTATCAGCGTCAAAGGCATCGTCGAGGCCATCTGCATCGCCATCTATGCCTGACGGACTTATTCCGAGGGTAGTGACCTGCCCTTCTTTGAGGTCGGTGATTCCATCCCCGTCGCTATCAGCATCGAGGTAGTTTGGTAGTCCATCAGCATCGGGATCAGTATTGGCCAGTTCGTACTGGTCTTTTATGCCATCTGCGTCGGAATCAATGTCAAGGTAATCTGCGATACCGTCTCCGTCACTATCCGGTAAGCTGAGGGCTGTGCCGCCATTATCGGGATCAATGTCATTTACCAGGCCATCTCCATCAAGATCATTTAAAGAGACGTATGAGGCTGTGTAGCTACCACTGTCATCCATATTGGGCGGTAAGGTTCCGCCGTTTGCCTCTACGGCGTTTGAGATACCGTCGTTATCGTTATCCAGGTCGAAATGATTGGCAATGCCATCCATGTCCTGGTCAAAGATGTCATTGATGCCATCTGAGTTGCTGTCTGTAAAGGCTCCCAGGGTTGGGTGGATAAAATCCGGGTCCAGGAAGTTGGCTATCCCGTCACCATCTGCATCCATACCCGGATCTACCCCAACGCCTTGCTCCACATCAGGTATACCATCGTTATTATCATCTGCGTCTGCTGTATTAGGAACACCGTCACCATCCATATCATTTGTGGCAAACAGGTAGTCAGGAGAGGTACCTCCCTGGGAAAAATCATCATGATATTCGCCATTTAGATTGGCATCTTCCCTTATTGTAGGTATACCGTCGTTATCATCATCCACATCACGCCAGTCATTAACTCCGTCGCCATCAGTATCCTGCAGTACAGCTATGGCACCGCCGGTATCAGGGTCAAATGCATTATCCAGGCCGTCACCATCCATGTCTTTCAATCGCTCATTTCTATCCTGAATACCGTCTGCATTGGCATCATGAGCTTCTACAAAGTCTCTTATTCCATCTCCGTCACTGTCGCCATCCAAAAAGTCATAGCGTCCGTCACCATCGGTATCCTGAAGCACTATGGCACCGCCATGGTCGGGGTCGAAACTGTCATCTATTCCATCGCCGTCTGTATCGGTTCCGGAAGCCACCACAAAGGCAGTAATGCTCTGGGCTTCCACATTATCAGGCACGCCATCTCTGTCGGAGTCCACATCCCTGTAGTTAGGAATAGTATCGAGGTCAAAATCGCGAATGATCACCGGGAACCCGCCTTCGGAGTTATCTACAGCGGAGGCGAGGCCGTCCTTATCGCCATCGCTGAAGCCATCGATCAATCCGTTTCCGTCGGCGTCCTCTCCTCCTGTCTCGATCACATCTGTTACACCGTCACCATCGCTGTCCAGGTCAAGGCGGTCTTTCACTCCATCAGAGTCTGTATCCGGATCTGCCAGAAGTACACCGCCGTTATCCAGATCAAGGTCGTTTACGATACCATCGGCATCGGTGTCATTGCTCTGTACGTAGGCAATGCTGTACCGGCCATCATTGCCCATGTTTGCAGGCATAATGCCTCCATTGGCCTCTACCGCGTCAGGTATACCATCGTTATCAGAGTCTTTATCCAGATGGTTTGGCACGCCATCCATGTCAGAATCGAAAAAGTCGCTAACGCCGTCTGCATTGGCATCTATGAAGGCAAAATGATCGCTATCGAGATAATCAGGCAGGTTATCACCATCAGCATCTGCGGAGCCATCAAAGCCATTGCTCTCATCACTGTCAGGGATACCGTCATTATCGTCATCACCATCCAGTATATTAAGTACTCTGTCATAATCTATATCTGAGCCACACCAGTAAAAATCATGAATACTGATCTCCTGAAAGGTACCGGGGGTGTTGTTATTATATAATATGACTAATGAATCGATAGACTCGGGCATACAGAAGGTGGCGTTTCCGTCTGCGCTGGCATCGCCGATAAAGGCGGTGCCCATAACGGTATTACTTCCCGCGTAAACTACCGTGGAGCCGAGTGTAAGGTCTGAGGCGGCCAGTGATACCAGCCTGCCGTCTGAGTATCCGTTTACGGTGATGGAGTCCTCGAAAGAGCCTTTATCAATATCAAAAATGGAAAAGCAGAAACCACTTACGGGTTGACTGAATCCAATGGTAGCCAGTGCGTATTCGTTAGAGTTTGTAATGGTTTGCTGCCATAGAATGCTATTGGCGCCCTGATGTTTATTTGAGATTTCTAACAGGCTGACATGACCGTAGAGGTCAATGGATGTGAACCGCATTTCCACGTCTGCGGCTGTGAATGTATTGTCCCTGGGGTCAACTCCCAGGCTCTCGGTATCCCAGTCTTTGGTATATACAGTGCCCGGACATGATTGGGCACCGGCCTGAGAGGTAAATACGATAAGTATGATGAAAACAGATAATGATAGCCTCATTTTCCAAAGCATTTAATCAAAATAAACCCTAACCTTATCATATAGCATATGATAAAAACGGCACAAAAATGACGGTGATTAAGTGAATAATAATCAACAGTATTGGAAAAACCATTTAGTCAGACTGCATATTCACGTCATTTACCAGCACGTCACTACTCTAATAGTGAATTGGGCGTGAGCCAGCTTCACTATACCTGTTCAATCGTCAACCTCCGGTTAGATCTATTAAATCTCCGACAGGTCTTCATACCAGCCGGGGTGAGCTCCCCTTTTTTCATTCAGCTCTTTGTGAGCGAACCTCCCGGCTTTTGACTTCTTCATTTACTTTATTATTAGCATTTCAACCGTCTTATTTTTTATGAAGAAAGAAAGAATAGTATTGGCTTTATGAAGAAAAAAGACGTGATGTAGCTTTCCGGTAGTCGGGCGGATGAAAAATAAAGACGAACTGCCGTAATACGCGCCGACCAGGTGTGGGGCGATTAATACAGTCGGTAAAAGAGGGCATTTATGAATGGCTCACGTAGCGGAAGCCTGACGACGGGTGCCGATTGGGCTTAACATAAAAACCCTCTGTCCGGGGTGAGCTTATGCCTGACAGAGGGTTTTAAATGATGGTAGGGCCTTGGTTATTCCTGTCTGAGTACTGAGGCGGGATTGCGCCGGGCGGTGCGCAGTGACTGAAGGCTCACGAGGGCCATGACTACCAGCAGGGCTATACCACCGGCAAGCATAATGATCTCCCAACCGGGCTGTATGTGGTAGGCAAAGTGCTGGAGCCAGGCATTTATGCCGAACCAGGCAAGAGGGGCTGCTATGAGGGTGGCTATGCCTACAAGGTAGATAAACTCACGGTTTATGAGCAGCAGGATCTCCCGGACGTTGGCACCGAATACTTTACGGATGCTGATCTCGTTCTGGCGGCGGTAGGTCATAAATGATACAAGACCGAGCAGCCCGAGTACGGAAAGGGATATGGCTACGAGGCTGAGGGAGGTGGTGAGGTTGCTTATCTGGCGCTCCTTCTTGTACAGACCGGCAATACGGTCGTCCATATAGGCTACCTGAAAAGGGACATCGGGTGACACCTCTCTAAAGGAGGACTCTATGTAATCGAGGGTGGTGGAAAAATCCTCCCCGGTGGTTCTTACTACCACATTGTAACTCCAGGAGGCATTGAATCGCACCTGCAGAAACATGGGGGTGATACGGTCACGCAGGGTAAAGAAGTGAAAGTCTTTAATGACGCCGTCGATGGTGAAGGGGAGGCCGGCCTCTCCCTCTTCATTGACATATTCGGGCTCAAGGACAAGGGTATGTCCGGGAATAGCGGCAGCCGCGGATTGGCCGGGTAAGAGGGCAGCCAGTTTTGCAGCGGCTGTCTGGTTTACGATCATCACTTCTTCTTTACCCTGCTCCAGTTGCTCCAGGGCGGGGTGATCGATGCCGAGCAGCCTTACCAGGCCAAGGTCCATGTAGAGGTTGGTGCCATCGCTGAATACCTCCTCCCTGTCATCAAGGGTATAAGTGGTCTGGTTGAACATCTCACGGCCGGGCAGTGAGCCGGTACCTACGTGCTGTATGGCGGGTGACTGCAGGAGCTTCTGCCTAAGGGGCTCATATATGCTGAGGCCTTCCACAGGAAAGTAGAGCACATGCTGTTCGTCAAACCCCAGGTCTTTTTGAGCTATGTATTGCATTTGCTGATGAATGAACCATGCGCCGCTGCTGAGGGCGATGATGAGAATGAGCTGAAACCCTACGAGGGACTGGCGGAGGCTCATAGCACGCCCGGAGGTACTGACGGTATCGTGAAACAGGCGGGACATCTTCTTTCCGGCAAGGGTGAGGGAAGGGTAAGCTCCGGATAGGAGGCCTGTGATGCAGCAAAGGGCGAACAGGCTGATAAAGAGAGGCAGGCTCCTGACAAAATCATTGGTTAGCTCCATGCCCATCAGGTGATTGAAGAGGGGCAGCACGAGGCTAAGCAGTGCCAGGGCAAAAGGGAGGCAAATAAGGGTGAGGAGCACGGCCTCAAACAGGAACTGTCCGGCGACATCTATGCGGGCAGCGCCCATAACCTTGCGCAGGCCTACTTCCTTTTGCCGTCCGGCATACATGGCTACAGAGAGGTTGGTATAGTTGGTGATGGTGATGAAGAGTATGATAAGGCCGGCCAGGGCAAAGAGGTAGAGGTAACGCACATCACCGGGCGGCTGTAATTCATAGAGCATGTCGCTTTGCAGGTGTATGTCTTCCAGGGCGGTGAGGATCCTTCCGCGGTCGAGGAGGTCGTCTTTTGCCTCTGGATTCATGCGCAGGTATACCTCGTTTATACGCTTGCGGGTCTCCTCCACACTGGCTCCGGGTTGCAGGGTGAGGTAGGTGTAGGCTCCCCAGGCGGGGATGCGGGGCAGGTTTACAGCGAGGCGGAAGCTGACGTGGGAGTATGAGGGCAGGTCCTGCATGATACCGGTCACCTGCAGGTCTACAGAGTCAAGGGTAATACGCTGACCGATAAGGCTGGCATAGTCACCGGCGGGGGCAAGGTATGTATCGGCGAGGGTGGTGCTGATCACGGCGGTGTAAGGCTGACTGAGGGCGTTTTTGCCCCCTGCTATGAGGGGCCAGTCAAATATCCGGGTGAACTCCCCACCGCGGTTGGTATAGAGTATCTGGTCTTCTATAAACTGCTTACCATCAGAAAGGGTGACGTAGTTTGTTTCCCGGGCGTTAGTGATGGCGCTATAGGAGGTAACAAAGTGGGTAACGGCCTCTACGCCATCCAGGCGTTTTATTTCGTCGCGTACCTGTTGCTGTTGTTCCGGGGTGGAACCATAGAAGCCATCGAAGGGGAGGCATGAATATAGCTGATCACGGTAGCCGTAGGAAAGGCGATAGGTCCGTTCTGACTTTTCATGAAAGGTATCGTAGCTGAGCTCATGCCTGAGGTAAAGGAAGGCAAGACAAACACAGCAGAGCCCGAGTATGAGGCCTATGCTATTGATGAGGGCATAATATTTTTTACGCAATAAACTGCGGAGGCCGATACGAAGGTAATTTCTGAACATGGGGGGGTACTGTTTGTGGATACGGAATTTTTGGATGACGGAGGGTTTAATAAAGGTAAGTACGTCCTGTATGTATCTACGGCGGGCATAAGCCAGGCCATGGGTGTGGAGGCGATCAGAAAATGCCTCTTCGAGGTCGCCCTGTATCTCTTCGAGCATGTCCTCATCGCAATACCATCGAAGCAGGCTGGTGGCCCAGCGGGGAGGTGTATGGCGGGGGGTGCGGTTGGTATTCATGGAATGTGCTTAGCGGGGATCCATGCCGGGTATTTGATTCCATAGCCTGAAGCGGGCTGCTTTATGGGCCTCGGCCGTTTCACGCCCGGCGGGTGTGGCTCTGAATATGCGCTTTCGCCTCCCTCCTCTTTCGTCGGTGGCGCCTCCCATATCGCTTTCAATAAGGCCTTTCTTTTCCAGCCGGGTCAGTACGGTATGTACGGCGCTAATGCTGATGCCCTTTCCGGTTTGCTCTTCGTATTCTTTACTTACGGCATAAGCGTAGGCATCTTCTTCCATGAGCATAACGAGGAGGAGAATAGTCTCTTCAAGATAACCGAGGTTCATTCTACGTTTATTTCATTAACATTTGTAGTATGTAATGATAGGCAAATATTACTATTTATTCAATACTTGTAGAATATGTTTTTGTAAAAGGCGAATCACTGACTTGCAGGGGCCTGAACAATACGGCGGAAAGCCTATTGATGTAGTGTAAAACTTGTAAAGGCGATGACTATGGATAAACCTGTGTGCTTTTTTGATGTAAACGAGACACTGCTGGACCTCTCTGAGTTAAGAGGATCTCTGAAGAAGAACGGCGGTTTTTCGGATGAAACGGTGAGCAGATGGTTTACGACTCTCCTGCACTACTCACTAGTAATGACAGCCGGTGGCCGGTATGCAGACTTTGGCGATATAGGGGCGGAAACGCTGAGAATGGTGGCAGAAGAACAGGGAATAAAATTATCTGAGGCAGAGGCTAAGGAATGGCTGAAGCCTATTCGCAGCCTGTCCCCACATGCTGATGTACAGGAAGGGCTGGCGGGCCTAAAGAAAAACGGCTACCGGCTGGTCGCCCTTACGAATGGCGGGCGGGAGACCCTGGAAAGCCAGATGGGGTATGCGGGGCTCACGGCCAGCTTTGATGCGTTACTCAGCGTGGAGGGCGTGGAGAAGTTTAAACCAAACAGGGAGGTGTATGCCTGGGCGGCGGAGCAGGCAGGTGTGGGGGCTGCTCAATGCCTGATGGTAGCCGCTCACCCCTGGGACATAGCGGGTGCGGCCTGGGCAGGCTGGCATACGTGCTATGTACAGCGAAGCAAGACGCGGCCCTACGGATTGGCAGGCGCACCGGATATTACAGTAGAAACGCTGCTGGAACTACCAGACGGCCTGCGCGCGCTAAGCAGGGCCTAGTCGGTAATTTCTGATTTGCTTAGCGAGGCATGCACCTCATTAAGCCCCATAAGGGCGGCCGAGCCGTACCACTCTTTGAGCTCCATTTCCAGGCTGCCGGACTGTACGGCCGGGTCAGTATTGGTAAGGGCTTGGGCCTCTTCTATGCTGTTAACGGCAAATACATATATGCCCCGCATTTCGCCGTCTCCAAAGAAGGGGCCTGCCAGGACCAGCTTATTCTCTTCGGCCAGGCGTGAGATGTTTTTCATATGGGCAATCTGCAGTTCGGCGGCTTTCACAGAGTCCTGCTCACGGTTAGGCCCCTTTTTCAGGAAAGCGATCACATATTTACGCATACCATAATCATCTGCTCCGTAAGCTTTGGCTTTGAGCGAGTCATAGCCTGACGTAGGGGCCGCTTCAGTTTCAGCTTGGGCAGTACTATCACTGGCAGGAGGCTCCTGCTGCTCTCCGGTACCGGTGGTGTCGCAGGCATTCAGACAAAAGAGTGTCGCTGCCAGCAGTATGAGGGAGACGGATAAATTTTTCATGTTGGGTGGAATGGGGTGGAATGGGTTGACTTATCTAAAATAAGGAATTTTGCGAGAAACGGATGGTACTATTGTCCATTGGCCATCGCCTTTTCATAGGCTTCTGCAAACGACCTGGTGGCTTCTCTGCGGCCAATGGTGTTTACATGCAGGTGGTCAAAAAACAGGCTATCGTCTTTTATCACGCCGGTATGATTAATAACTGAGGCAGGAAAATGACTAAGGATTTCGGTATAGTGTATGTTCTGATAAGGGGCCACATAGAATAGTAAGCGACAGTTATTCTCTTTCGCCAGGGCGACAAATTCACCTAAGCGAGGATTGGTTATATGGCCCTCGGCGATCTCTTCCTTGTCTGCTTTTTGCTCCTTATACTTCCTGACGGGATAGGTATAATTGCCGCGCTCATCGAAGCGGTTTCTGCGCTCCGGCTTAAGGGCGGTGAGCAGGGAGGGGATGGCAAGCTCGAGGTTATAGTAGGAGAAACTGAGAAAGGGCAGCCAGGCGGAGTAAGCAAGGGGCTTTACCGTGCCTTCCTCGTATTTCATAAAGTGCTGATATACATAATCCCTCGCGGCAAATGGGGCAAAGCGGTAATCGTTATTGCCGAGCTTACCGGAGGTTTTCTCAAAATGTGCCTTATCCAGTACCAGTACGCAGACGTCTGCCTTGTAGCCGGAGCTGAAAAAATGCCGCATCATCAATAGCTGAGACTTAAGGTCGGTATCATCCATAGAAAGATTGATCCCGTTTGTTTCCATTAGGCTATCGGCCAGGTGGGTATCGAGCGTCGTGAGTCCCCGACTGCTGCCAAGCAGGAAATAATCGAAGCGGGTACCTTCATCAAAGCTATGGACTAAAAAGGTGCTTTTATAAAAAGCGGAGTGCCTGAGGCTATAGGATGCCAGGGCGGCCAGGCCGTTGGCAATGAGCAGGAGAATAACCAAATAGACGGCGGATCTGATAAGAAACTTTCGCATGTCTAAAACTGGAAATATATGAAGTTTGCGTGGTTTTTGAGCGCCCCGACGAAGAGTATCATGAGGCATAGGCCCAGCAGGAGGCGGCTATCCAGCAGCACTTCTTTTTGCTGACGGCGGAAGGCATAGGTCTCCACTGCCAGTAAGAGCAGTATGGAACCAAAGGAGATCGCGGTGATGAGCATGTACTTGGAGGAAATCAGGAAGTAGGCTGCCTTACCCCCACCGGAAAACATCCTGATCAGGTAGTCATTAGCCATGCCTACTGAATCTGACCGGAAGTAAACCCAGGCAAGTGTCACAATGATGAAGTTTATCAGGGTCTTGCCCAGGGTAGCGGCCATATGGGGCGTGGTGGCGAGGGTGGTGCTGGCCTTGCGTTTCATAAAAACGGGGATGTAGAGCATGGCATGTATACCTCCCCATACAATGAAGGTCCAGTTGGCTCCATGCCAGAATCCGCTTACCAGAAATACGACGGCGATGTTCCTCAGGGCTACGGCCTGGGATATCCTGCTGCCTCCCAGGGGGATGTATACATAGTCTCTAAACCAGGTAGAGAGGGAAATATGCCACCGTTTCCAAAACTCACTGATATTAGGTGAGAGGTAGGGAAAGAGGAAATTGGTCATAAGATCGAAGCCGAAAAGGCGCCCTGTACCAATAGCAATATCTGAATACCCGCTGAAATCGCAGTATATCTGGAAGGCAAAGAGCACTGCGCCCAGCACAAGAGCCAGGGATGACTGGGCTTCATAATTGGTAAATATACCATCGACTATAATGGCGGCATTATCGGCCACTACCATTTTCTTGAAGAGGCCCCATACGATGATCCTGGCTCCGGATACGGCAAAGGCATAATCAAATGTTCTCTTTTTATAGAACTGTGGGAGGAGGTGGCTGGCTTTTTCAATAGGGCCTGCCACTAACTGGGGAAAAAAGCTAACGAAGGCAGAGAAGGCGACGAAGTCTCGGGTAGGGGTCATTTTGTGCTGGTAGACATCCAGGGTGTAGCTGAGTGTCTGGAAGGTGTAGAAACTGATGCCCACCGGTAAAATAATATCCAGCATGCGGACATCGGGCCGGCTGCCAAAGAATGTAAAGGCGGTAATGAAGTTGTCTATAAAGAAGTTATAGTACTTAAAGAACCCGAGTATACCGAGGTTTGCGAGGAGGCTACACCATAGCAGGAGCTTACGTCTGCCTTTTCTATCTTCCTCTGCCAGGGCAATACCGATGGAATAGTCGATGCCTGTGCTGAGTACAATAAGGAAAAGAAAGCGCCAGTCCCATGAGCCATAGAACACGTAGCTGGCCACTACGATAAGGAGGTTCTGGACTTTGAGGTTCTTATTCAGCACAAACCAGTAGAGCCCAAAAACTACCGGCAGAAAAATGGCAAAATCTATTGAATTAAAAAGCATTCCTCTCTTTACGTCCTGTATCAGGTCCGCTCACCACAAACCTGAATTTTTTCGGCGCGAAAGATAGGCATTTTAATCGAAAGGTATGGAGCCTTCTTCTTTAGTCATGCAGGCCGAGCAGACGCATGATGACGAGCATCTGGCCGGTGTGGTAGGCGCTGTGCTCGATCACGAGCAGGGCCTCACGCAGCAAGGTCTGCCCGCTGCCATGATCAAATGTGCGGAACAGACCGTTTTGCTCATCGGAGACCAGTTGCACGAATTGCTCACGCTCATCCTGGTAGGCAGCTATGGTCTCTTCCCACTCCTGCCGGCTGGCGGGTGCTTTGCTATCCGGCCAGTAATCACCGGGCCAGGAAGGGGCTTTGTAATCAGGGTTTGTACTGAAGTCGAGTATGTCCTTTTGTGCATACCTGAGGTGGTAGAGTTGCTGCCAGAAGGAGTAAGGCAGTTCTGCCGGTACCTCTCCGGCGCGTTCATAGGGCATTTCATCCAGTATCTGGTCTATGGGCATAAATGCTTCTCCTCCCTTCAGGTGCTTGACAATCTGTTTGCGTAGGTAGGCGGTCTCTTCCATTTAGCTAATTGGTTAATGTATTTAACCGTCTAACTGCTTCATAAGGGATTTGTGTATTTTCAGTTGCTTTTATTCTGTGAGGACTTAAGTTTGCACTAACAGCTAACAATTTGGGGTGGCTGTGACTTACTTTTTACGTTAACAACAATCAAACGAATTATGAAAAAAGTACTTTTCACACTGGCCTTTTCGCTTGTGGCCCTGGTAATGATGCAGGCCTGTGGCGAAGGCAGTGAATCATACGACGTAGTAGAGTCTGGCTCATACATGGGCACTATCTCAGAGGTAGAAGCCGAAGAGACTGAGATCTACGTGGACCTTGATAATGGTAAAAAGCTTGAACTATACTTTACTGATGAGACTCAGGTGACTATGAACGGCAACTCGGCTGTATTTGAAGACCTGCAGGAAGGCGCTAAAGTAGAAGTGACCGTAGAGAAAAAAGGCCAGCGCATGGAGCCTGTTACGGTAAAGATCATGCAATAACACATGTTGCAGATACCATCAATGTGGCGGACAGAGCTATTACACCCTCTGTCCGTACACTTTCCCATAGCCCTTCTTACCATGGCTGCTCTCTGTGGCCTGGTATATCTTTTTGTAAGGCAAAAAAGCTTTGCACCCTATCTTCGCTTTAGTACTTCCCTCCTGCTCCTCTCCGGCGTGGCGCTGTTTTGGGTCGCCTATTATACCGGTGACCAGGCTTATGAGGTGGTGGTGCGGACCATCTGCGACCCGAGTGTACTAAAAGACCATCTCTTCTGGGCTAATACCTCAGCCTATATCTTTTCAGCAGCCGCCTTACTGGAAATAGCACGCTACATTTTTCACCTGCAAAAAAAGGCCTGGACTACGCTACTAGTTGTGCTGTTACTGACAGGTGGTACTGCTGCTATCTCTTATGCGGGACACCTTGGCGCAACGGTGGTCTACCAGCAGGCCGGCGGAGTGTATACACCGGATGGTGACTGTACGGGGTTTTAAATGATATAGTAAATTTACCTGATTATTACCTAGTCTTACAGCCCATTACAATTCATAGTATTTTTTGGAAAATCACGTATTTAATTACCTGATATTCATTAAATTATAAGAAAAAATCCTATGAAAAATCAACCACAACACTCCAGGAGAATGTTGCTGATAGCGGCATGCCTGATGCTTTTTGCCCAACCCGCCATATCACAATTTTGGCAGACCCCGGGCAGTTCCAATACAACAGTTACTATCGCTCGCCAGGGCAGAGTCGGGGTGGGCATACCCTCCTCCGGTTTTTCTTCTTTCAATGCCAGTTCCGGACGCTATAGTGTAGCCAATCGCGTGGGCTTTTTGGTGCAGGGCAGTAGCTTTACAAATGTCTCTAATATTGGTCACCTCCTGACCGGTGACTATGGCCAGGAAAGCACAGGGGATGTCTGGACCTCTATCGGGGGACCTGGTAGCCCTGGTATCTCGGGGCTCCCTATTTACGGTACGCGCCACCAGTTTGATGTGTACTCTGTAAACATGGCCCTTGCAGACCGCAATATATTATCAGGGACCAGTGGTTCCAGTGGCATCAGAGATGCCATCATATTTTATGATGCAGGTCCTGGTAATAATAGCCGGATGCTTATTGGAAAAACTCAGGGGGCAGGACAAATACGGCCTGATGTGGTCATTAATGCTAATGGAAACATTGGTATAGGTACCACCTCATCAAATGTAGGGTCCGGAAACTCTGCAAAACTGAAAGTGCAGGGATCTACTGCTAATAAAGACCTCACGTTATATGTACAGGATAAAAATGCAACATCGTCTACGGTGCCAAGCTACGCGCTTGGAGTAGGGCCAAGCAGTGCGCCTGCGATTTACCTGGGGTATAGTACTTCCTCAAGTTTTATTGCCAGTAATGATGATCCCCTGAAGCTAGGTAGGGAGGAGAGTGGCTCATTTAATGAGATACTTACTATTACCAGGAGTATATCTTCGGACGTAGTGGTAATAGATGGTGATCTTTGGCCGAACTTTGGTATCAATGCAGATATAGGTAACTCAGGAAGCAGGGCATGGAATGATGTATTTGCAGATAACTTTATTAATATATCGGATGCCAGATCAAAGGAAAAGGTAGAGCCTTTGCCTTATGGCCTGGAACATATCAAACAGCTAAATCCTGTGACCTTTCAGTGGAAAGATAAGCCACAGGAAGGCCTTCACTCGGGTTTACTGGCCCAGGAGGTACAGAAGGTGATCCCTGAAGTGGTATACGACCCAAATAAGGATATCAGGTATGACAAGGAGGGGAGGGCACTGACTCCGGAAAAAGATGCCCGGTACGGAATACGGTACCAGGAACTCATTCCCGTATTGATCAGGGCCATGCAGGAGATGAGCGAGACGATCGAAGGATTGGAAAGCAGG
This sequence comes from Roseivirga sp. BDSF3-8, assembly GCF_041449215.1. Taxonomy (NCBI): domain Bacteria; kingdom Pseudomonadati; phylum Bacteroidota; class Cytophagia; order Cytophagales; family Roseivirgaceae; genus Roseivirga; species Roseivirga sp. BDSF3-8. The sequence goes on from NZ_JBGNFV010000001.1 coordinate 5,436,541, forward strand.
CTGGCTACGTATGAAACAGCCGGCAAATCGGAAAGAAACGCGAATAACCTGCTGGAAACCGGTGCGGAAAGATCGTCTTTGCTCTTTCAAAACAGCCCAAACCCATATAGTCAGCGAACAGAAATCACCTTTTACCTTTCGGAACAGGTCACAGAAGCCTCTTTGCTCATTTTCGATATGAATGGCAGGCAGTTGGATAATATAGGCATAAACAGCCGGGGGGATAGCGGAATAACGATAGATGGAAACAGATTCCAGCCCGGCATGTACATATATACGCTTATAGCTGATGGAAGGGAGGTTGATTCAAAAAGAATGATCCTGGTAAAGTAACTTAAACAGTGTTTAAATAAACAGAGGGCCACCCATACGTAAGTGGCCCTTCTTTTTTAGATTGCCGTGCCTTTTTTAAGCTATATTATTCTTTAAGTAATTAACATTTTCATTTGCCCATAAAATACGTCCATACCAATATCATAGCAGGCGACTGGAAGCGGCTGGCTGACTTTTATATCGAGGTATTCGGCTGTGAGCCGGTACCACCGGCACGCGACCTGCGGGGTGGCTGGCTGGATGATGGCACGGGCGTAAGTCATGCGCACCTGAGGGGGATGCACCTGCGGCTGCCCGGCCATGGGAAGACCGGCCCCACCCTGGAAATATATGCCTACGATAATATGCTGGAAAAAGAAAGTCCGGCTGCGAATCGCAAAGGGTTCGGGCATATTGCCTTTGCTGTGGATGACGTGGAGGATATCACTCAACGTGTGATAAATGCGGGAGGCGGGGCCTTAGGTAAGGTCGTGCAGCACGCGGTGAAGGGCGTGGGCCTGCTTACCTTCACCTACCTTACAGATCCGGAGGGGAATATTGTAGAAGTACAGCACTGGTCAGACGAAGCGTAGTCAGCCGCCCCTACCCTGCTTGTGCTTAGATAAGGGGCTGCCACTTCCATATACCTTATCTACCATCTACATAAAGTCATAAGGTTTCTCTCAAAGGTTTTTCTAACATGAGCAGGAAAACCTAATTGAATATGAAAGGACGCACCTTACTACTAGGGGCCGGCGTAGTGGTAGCCTGCCTCACTGCTTGTGATACCGACCAAGCCCCCTCTGATACTCCCCTACGGGACTCTCAACAACAGGTAATCAGGGAAGAGGTGCCTGCGCTGCTGGACAGCCTGGTGCCGGCCTTGCAGGCAGCGCATAACGTCCCCGCAGTAGGCATCGCTGTGGTGCGTGAGGGGAAGGTAGTACATGCCACTACCTATGGCTCTCACCAGGACGGCCGCCAGGCGCCACCCAATACGCTGTTTAATGTGGCGTCTATTACTAAACCGGTGACTACCATAACGACGCTGCGGCTGGTGCAAAGCGGCGAGTGGTCGCTGGATGAGCCGCTGCACTCCTGGTGGGTGGATGAAGATGTGGAGGCGGACCCACGCCACCGGGCGATTTCGACCCGCCACAGCCTCACGCACACCACAGGGTTTAAAAACTGGCGACGGATGGAGCCTGAAGGGCAACTAACGATACACAGTGAGCCGGGAAGCAGGTACCAGTACAGCGGCGAGGGAATGGAGTACCTGCGTAAGGCACTGGAAGCCCGGTTTGGCAAGGACCTGAATATGCTGGCGGATTCGCTGGTATTTACCCCACTGGACATGAAGGACGCTACGCTGGCATGGCTGCCGGATGAGGATACGGCCCGCTTTGCCTGGTGGTATGATAGTAACGGGCAAGCCTATGATGTGTCTTACGCTACGCCTGAGGTAAGTGCTGCGGATGACCTGATCGTTTCTGCAGGGGATCTGGCACACTTTGCTATCGGGGCCATGAAGCCGGATTTTATCGGAGACAGCCTATACGCAGAAATGATTACCCCCCAGGTAGCGATCCACGATAACGCCTCTATGGGACTGGGTTGGCAACTGGTGCAGGACTTGCCAGGCGGCCACTATTCCCTGAGCCATGAGGGTGGAGACAAGGGGGTAGCGACTATAATGGTGATGCTCCCGCAGGCAAATAGTGCCGTCATTGTACTCACAAATGGCGACAATGGCAGTATCATTTGCAACGAGGTGGTGAAGCAGGTGATACCTTTTGGTGAGGAGATCATCAGAAAGCTATCGTGGGGTGGCGAGATTCCCGAAGTGGTAACGGTACCTGATACCTTGCTGGACAGGTATGCCGGAGCGTACAGAACGAACCAGCAGACGGACCTGAACTTTACAAAGACGGCGAGGGGGCTGAAGATCAAAGGCCAGGGGGTGCCGACTATCGAAATTTACCCTTCGGCAGAAAACCGCTTTTTCCCTGCAGACTATGAGTTGTTCTTCGTATTTGAGGCTACGGACTCCGGCATGACGTTTAAGCTGCTTAACCAGGGTAATGCCATACTGGAAGGCACTAAAAAGAGGAAGTGATATCCATACCTCACTGGTATTATCAAACACATTAAAGAGTGGTCACCGGCCTGTCTTATTGATTATTTGTGAGTCAAAGCTGAGGGTATGACGATTTTGGCAAAACGGTTAAAGGCGTCTATACCAATGCATTCCGCTACATTAGATGCACAAACAATCAGTTATTTGTTATCATTATGATACCTTGAAATATCATTTTTTTAACAAAATTTGAATAAGCTTATACCTGACTGTGCATTTTAGGATGGAAGTGAATAAATTATTAAGACAATGCCGGTATGAGGCCGGTGGGTATTAATAAACAAACCTTCAACCCCATGGATAGCCAGCTTGACTTACATACCTCTCTTCAACCAGGGCCCATTCAATTTTCCCAAACGGTCACTACCGGACCCTGACCCTGCTGCGGCGCATCTGTTACTCTTATTCAACCTACTTTATTACCAGCTAATTCCTATCTATCATGTCCAAAAGGATATCGATCTTCATTTGCTTTATTTTATTGGCAAGCTTGTCCGCACGTACGCAGACCCTTAGGGTGTACACGGCTACAGGCACCCTGGCAGACACGCTTAGGATAAATGAAAACCTGACGCAGGCCCGTGCGGTGATCCGTAGCCAGCCGCAACAGGCGACGGCCCTGATCTCCGAAGCCCTGAGCCTATCGGAGGGCATTAATCACTACCCCAGTCAGATCAGGGTACGTATCCTACAGGGTACAAACTCCCTTTATAAAGGAGAATACGAGGCGGCTCTGGGTTACTTCAGGCAGGGCATCCAACTGGCAGAACTGCTGGATGATGAACTGAGCCAGGGCCGTATTTATAATAATATGGCTGTGATATACCGTAAGCAGGGCCATTATCCCAATGCACTGAAACTGTATATGAAGGCGCTTGGCTCGTTCGAAGCACTGAAGGATGATTTCCGGACAGCCCATGTACTCACAAATATTGCCAATGTCTATTCGGATAATGATCTCTATGAGGAGGCTATAGCTTACCATAAGCGTGCCCTGGCGATAATGGAAAGGCTGGGTAAGCAGATGGAGGCCGGGGCTATTCTGAATAACCTGGGTAACTGCTACTATGAAACGGACAATCCGCAGAAGGCACTGAAGGCCTACCGTGAGGCTTTTGCCATACGGCAGGAAATGGGTGATGGCCGGGGGACGGCTATTACATTACACAATATCGGTAACATTCAGTGTGATGAGAAAGCGTACAGTAGCTGCCTGGAAAGCTATCGTGAAGCGCTTAGGCTTGCCGTAGCGGTGGAGGATGCTTTCGGGATCAGCACTTACTCGGCGAGCCTGGGCAATGCCTACCTGATGACGGAACATATGGACAGTGCCCAATGGTACCTGGGGCAGGCACTGGAGATGTCACAACATATAGGGGCCAAATCCACTGAACTGGAAACGCTGCAGATGATGGCGAGGCTGGACTCAGCGCTGGGCAACTACAAAAGGGCTTTTGTGAATTACCAGCAGTATGCTGCACTGAAAGACTCTCTCTTTAACCTGCAAAATGCCCAGCAGATCACCAGGCTACAATCAGAATATGAGGTAAAAGCCAGGCAGCAGGAAAATCTGGCACTTAAATCTGAGGTTGTCCTTTGGAAAAAGCTGGCTTTATTTCTGTACCTGGGCATCATTGTGGTCTTTGCTTTATTTCTTGCCTACCGGGCATGGCTTAAAAACAGGAAAAAACAACAGGTAAAGGCTGGCGGTGATAAGCAGGAAAGCGCTGAAATGGCCGGCACTGAGGGGGTGGAGCAGGAGAAAGAGTCCGAACTGCTACGAAAAAAGCAGGAACTAAGTACGCTTCACCTGCAAATGATGCAACAGAACAAAACGCTTGGTGCGCTCCGCAGCCGGCTGCAAAAGGAGGAGGCCTCAGATGTGGCGGTAGCCCGGGGGCCTGCCCTGAAAGAGGTGGCGAGGGAACTGGACAAACTGATCAAGGGGGACGATAACTGGCAGAGCTTCCAGGTACACTTTGAGAGTATCCATACAGGCTTCTTCAAAAGACTGCAGGATAAGTTTCCGGGCCTTACCCTGAACGACCATAAGCTGTGTGCCTACCTGAGGCTGAACCTGTCTACCAAAGAAATTGCAAAATTACTACATGTCTCTCCCGCAGCCATTCAAAAATCGCGGCAAAGGCTGCGGAAAAAAATGAATCTTCAGGCTGAGTCAGACCTGTCTCTTATCCTGTCCAACATATAATTATGGCCGACCAAATGAATTAAAACGGGGACAAAGGGGATATGTCCTACCCTTGTCCCACCCCATGCAGGGGATGTCCGGCCCTTGTCCTACATGAAAATTTCGCTCCGTAGAAATGGTTTAGCAAGTTGCACTAAATCAATTTTTCTAAACCATAAATCACAACTATGGAGCTATGTAATTTTACCTATTCACTACTAAAACGGAGGCTGCTTAGCCTGGCGGTTTTGGGGCTGATATGCCTCACAGGGGCGGGACCTGCCCTGGCACAGGCGGGTGGCTTTATTTTCAAACTGCGCGATCAGCAGACGGGCCTTAATGTGGCCGGTGCTAAGGTATTCGTATACGATGAAGCTGATAAAAATGCTTCACCCCTTGCGATCTATGAGCGTGGCAATATGAATGTATCTCTGGAAGATGGCTACTACCGCTTTGTCATTAAGGCGCCGGGATATGACGACCTTGAAACGTACTTTAAATCGGAAGCTGGTCAGACACTGGAGGTGAAAGCTATGCTGGACCCTCGCTCACCTTCTTCTGAAATGTACAGGCGACTTTCCGAAAAGGGAAATGCTTCGGCAAGCCGGTCTGCTAATGAGTCTGTCATAGAGGGCTATGTAGGCGACAAAGAAACAGGCGAGCCCCTGCAGGGTGTACGGGTAGCGGTAGGTCCGCGTCAGGGTGTAACGAACGCCCAAGGATTCTTCCAAATCCGCATGCCTGCCCCTGAGCAGTCTGCGAAAGCTATAAATGATCCTGAACTGATGCCGGCGCAGGCTACACTGGTGATCACTAAAGAGGGCTACCGCCAGCACGAAGTGCAGGATTTCTTCCTGATGCCAGACACGCAGTCTTTCAAAATTGCACTGGAAAAAGGCAGCGCTGAAGGCCGTGTAGCACCAAGTACGGAAAAGTACCAGCATGGTATGTTTGCCGAAAAGCACGAGGATGAAGAGCCTGTCAAGGATTTCGGTTTCCGTAACCCGTTCATGAGCCAGCAGGCCTCAGCCAATACAGCCCCGCCCATGCCTACTTCTATCCGCATAGGTACCGGCTGTAATACGTCTTACTGTACGTGTACCGGCGTCATTGTACTCAACTTTGAGTCATACGTAGAAGCCGGACTGGACGATGAGTGGATCTCGGGCTGGAATGCCAACTCGCTCCGTGCCGGCGCTATTGCTTACCGTACATACGCTGCCCGCCACACGATATATCCTTATGCGAGCAACTATGATCTTACCAGCAATACCTGCCGCCAGGCTTATGGTTCTGCCTCATACGCAGCCACTATTAACGCGGCGCAGTATACCTCAGGTCAGGTACTGGTAAAGGGCGGTACCTTTGCCTTTTCAGAATACTCTGCCGAGAATAACGCCAAGGCTTGTGCTGACGGCTATGCGGGGGATAACAATGTATATGCCTGCTTCTCAGATGCTGTATGTGCCGGCTACAATCCGAACGGCCACGGCCGTGGCATGTGCCAGTGGGGCTCTGCACGCTGGGCCAACAGCGGCTACAGCCATACCTGGATTCTGGACCACTACTATAACCGTAACGGTATCTACCGGGCCACGGGTGGTTCTTCAGGAGGCGGGACCAATATTGCCACCAGTGCTTCTGTTTACTCACACTCTTCTGACTATGGCGCAGGCTACACAGCCTGGCAGGCTATCGATGGCAGGCTCGATACCAAATGGGTGTCCAATGGTGTGAACACCTACCAGGCGATGTACCTGAACCTGAACGGATACTTCAATATTAACAAGTTCGTGATCAAACATGCGGGCGCCAATGGCGAATGGTCTGCAATGAATACGGAGCACTATAAGATCTACTACTGGAGCGGCAGCAGCTGGGTAAGTGTAGTGGACTACTATAACACGCAGCAGCATAATGAGACCTCGCATAACGTGAGCCTATCGGCGCAGTATGTCTACCTGGAAATACTGGACCCGGGCGTGGACAATTACACACGTATACCTGAGTGGGAGATCTATGGCAGCAGTGGCTCCAGAGCAGAGCTACAGCCGCAGCCACCGCTTAATAACAGCCTGAGCTCGCTGATGGTCTACCCTAACCCGGCAGAAGATGAGCTGAATGTACGCTTCGGCACGCCCCGCCAGCAGCCTTACAGCCTCTCGATGGTAGACATTACGGGCCGCGAGGTATATACGGAAAGCTTTGACAATGCTGACAACAGCAGCAGCGCTTCTGTACGGGTTTCAAACCTGAAGCCTGGCATCTATCTGCTTACGGTAAGTGGTGCTGAAGGCACGGAGACTATCCGCTGCCAGGTAAAATAATTCAACCGCTATAATTCTTATTTATGAATCAATTGATAAAACATATATGTGGCCTGGCGCTGCTCCTGATCTCAGGAGCGGCCTTCGGGCAGAACGCAGCATTTACGCTGACCACTTCGGGCGACTCGCATATCTACTGGCCCTATGGCAGCTCACAGTTCAACTCCAAGACAGGTAGCTGGTGCTGTAACAATGGGGCCAGCGGGAGCTACTGCCCTACGGGTACGAATAACTGGCGGGTGACCAACGGCACAGGCTGTGGCTTTCACACAGGTGGCGATACCTATGCGGAGGACTGGCAGCGCGACACGCGCGCAAACACACTGAACCAGCCTGTGTATGCCCCCTTATCGGGCACTATTAAGGTAGCCCGCGATGTAGGGAACAGCTACGGTAACATGGTGGTGATACAGTCGGATGTAAACGCAGGCTTTGCCTTTATGGTGGCACACCTGAACAGTGACAATGTATACGAAGGCCAGTATGTATCGGTGGGAGACCTGATCGGTTATGTGGGTGCTTCCGGCGGCCAGGCTGTGGTGCATACGCATGTGGTGCTGTACAAAGGCATTACGGCCTCTGCACTGGAGAATCTGAAGTACGGCGCTACGCCTCCTTCTTATATGGCGGCTCCTTTCTACATGGATGCTGTAGGTGGAGGATCATCTTCCGGAACCAATCTTTCCGCTAATGCGGCTGTATACTCTCACACCTCTGACTATGGTGCAGGCTATACACCCTGGCAGGCGATAGACGGCTCTACGTCTACCAAGTGGGTATCTGACGGAGTGAACGCCACGCAGACGATGTACCTGAACCTGAACGGTAACTTTAACGTGACCAAGCTGGTGCTGAAACACGCCGGAGCGGGTGGTGAGTGGTCTGCCATGAATACGGAGCACTATGAGATCAAGTACTACAATGGCAGTAGCTGGGTGCAGGCGGTAAATCACTACAATACCTCACAGCAGAACATCACACAGCATACAGTAAACTTTAATGCCCAATATGTACTGCTGAGAATATACGATCCGGGCGTGGACAACTACACCCGCCTGCCTGAGTGGGAGATATGGGGCAGCGGTTCCGGTGCCAGAACGGCTGAGGTGCAGCCTCCGATGGACAAAATTGAAGCCTCGCAGCCTCTCATTACCTTATTCCCTAACCCGGTGCAGGACCAGCTAAGCATAAACTGGACAGGTGATAACCGTGATGGGGTAAAGATCGATATCATCAATACTTCCGGACAGGTAGTAAAAAGCATGAATGTAGATGAGCTGAATGGCAACAACGCGATCAATATGGACATCGCTAACCTTAACCCGGGGGTCTATCAACTGGCTGTTTCCGGTAAGGAGGGTAAAGAGGTAAGCTCTTTCGTGAAAAAATAACCCTCAGTTATGAGGAATAAATTTAGGTAAGTTAGTATACCCATTAGACAGATAGCCCGGCGCCTATGGTGCCGGGCTATTTATTTGTGGAAGCGTATGCCTGTGCTTCGTTCCTATGTAACCTGATTGGTTTTTGACTTTAATTGGCTACAAAGACTTCGGCCTGATGGGACTTTTAAAGCTCAGCAATGTATAATACGGTAACCCCTTGAAGTATTATTCTACTTTGAAGGACAAATATCAATACTACCCGTGTGATGCACTAATTCTTTCGTACTGAAAACGTAACCGGAGTCCACCCCGCCATTAAAATCAATGAGCCCACCAGTGGCATTAGCCATAATAGAATAGTTATATCCGGCTTTCTTTCTTATGATAAAACCAAAGCTTCTCTGTAATTCCCCTTCTTTCCCCACTACTTCATCAAAAATCAACCTATCGGTATCGAGAGGATCAAGCGAAGAAATGACCCTGGAAAGGGTGAAGGAAGTCACCTGATCATCATCAAGATCTTTCTCAGTAAATACGGGGATTTCATATATCATAAAGGTCACCCCCGTTATCCTGAATGGCACCTCTCCGATGTTTTTGATATTATACCTTCCTGAAATGGTGCATAAGGCGTTATCTTCTCCCCAGGCATCATTATTTGTGACGAGGGAGGTAATAGTAGTAGAAGCAATAGGAATGCTGCTTTTGCTCAGTTTAAGGTTCTTTAGCTCCTGCTCTTTGGTTTGTTTTTCGATAAAATTTGTTCCTGCCATCAGTATCCAGCAGGCTGAAATAACCAGTACTATATTCTGCACCCAAAACTTTGCTACCTCTACATTATCTTTATTAATCATTTATCAGACAATTACATTTAATCTAACCGGGACACATGGGTCCTGTATTACAATACGCGCAATTGCCTTAAACTAGCAAAAAATCATATAATACCTGCTAAGCCTTTGCTGCTTCGGGGCGTACGATCTTTTTGCCCCTGATAGCCACATAGATATCTTCCAGTATGAGGTAGAGGCTGGGTACTATGAGCAGGATAATGGTGGTGGCGAAGATGATACCGAAGCCCAGGCTGATGGCCATGGGGATGAGGTTCTTAGCCTGCTTAGAGCTTTCTAAAATAATGGGGGTCAGCCCGCCGAAGGTGGTGAGGGTGGTAAGCATAATGGGCCTGAAACGCCTTACGCCTGCCTCATGGATGGCCTCAAATACGGACTTGTCGCCCCGCCTTCTGTTTGCATAGTCGATCATGATGAGGGAGTCATTTACCACCACCCCGGAGAGGGCTATCACCCCCATGAGGCTTACGAGGGAAAGGTCATAGCCGAGCAGGATGTGACCAAGTACCGCCCCTACAATACCGAAGGGTATAGCGGCCATGACGATCAGAGGCTGTATATAATTACCGAAAGCTATGGCCAACAGGGCATATATAATGAGCATGGCCATGATAAATCCGCCGTACAGGCTTTGGGTACTTTCACGCATATCGGCCTGGCTCCCCTCAAAGCTCCAGGTGATACCGGGGTAGTCGGCGCGTAGCTGGGGCAGCACGTCGGTCTTGAGTGACTCCAGCACCTGTGATACGGTATTGGCTGGCTCCACGTCCATTCCTACGGTGACCACGCGGCGGCCATTGCGGCGGTTAATGCTGGTAAAGGCCTCACGCTGACGCACATCTACTACATCCAGCAGGGGTACGCTTACGCTGTCGGGGGTCTGGATGAGAAAGTCTTCGAGATTATAGAGGTCTTTGCGTTCTTCGTAGGGAAGCTTTACGCGCACTTCCACTTCATTATTTCCGCGTAGCTGGCGCATGGCAAGGGCCCCGAAAAAGGCATCGCGTACCTGCTGGCCGACGTAGCTGGGGGTAATGCCGAGGTTGCGCCCTTCGGGCAGAAGTTCGAAGTCGTACTGCAGTTTGCCCTTATTATAATTGTCGTTTACGTCGCGGGTGTTACTGAAGGACTTCATTTTTTCAGAAAAGGCCATACTGGCTGCTTCCAGCACTTCTATGTCGCTGTGGCTCAGGTCTACACTGATGTCCTGTGCATAGCCCCCGGGGCCCCGCTCGGCCTCAAAGGTGATCTGGTCCACGCCCTCTATGTCGCCGATCTCATCGCGCCATAGCTCGATCACTTGCTGGGCGCTCATATCACGCTGGTCGGGGTCTTTCATCACGATCTCCACATCGATGAAGTTCTGGTTACGCACGTTGGTTTTTACCCCCTCGGCCACCTGGTAGAGGTCATGCTCCTCAAACATGCGGAGGGTGGAGGTGGTGATCTCGTCGGCCACGCGGGCAGCCTGGTCAGGAGTGGTGCTTACAGGAAGGCTTACACCTGCTTCTATCTCATCGGCCGATACCTCGGGCATGAGGATCATGCCCATGTGATCGCTGTACCCGTAGCCGCCCACTACGAGCAGCAGGCCAAGGCTGGCGCTGAGGGTGATGTAGCGGTTATCGAGGCACTTTCGCAGAAAAGGGCGGTAATAGGTATCCACCAACCGCTCGAAGCCTTTGGCAAAGCGTTCCTGGTAGCGGGTGATGTACTTACCTATGTTCAGGCGGTCTTTCTTTTTGCTGTGGCCGAGGTGGCTGGGCAGGATAAAGAGCGCTTCAAACAGGGATACGGCCAGTACGATGATGACGACAGCGGGCAGCGGCCACCAGAACTTACCGGTGGTACCGGGTATGAACAGCAGGGGGATAAAGGCGATAATGTTGGTAAGGATACTGAATACCACGGGGCGTGAGATGTCGCGCGTACCGGCAATGGCGGCTTTGAGGGGGCTCATACCCTGCTGGCGGTATTCGTAGATATTCTCCCCTACTACCACGGCATCATCTACCACTATACCCAGCACGACAAGGAAGCCAAACATGGAGATCATGTTGATGCTGACATCAATAAGGGGCAGGAAGATCATGCCACCTATAAAGGCGATAGCCATGCCCATCATGACCCAGAAGGCCAGCTTATACTCAAGGAAAAGGGCGAGTATGATGAGTACGATGAAGATAGCCATGATGCCATTCTCCGTAAGCAGTGACAGGCGCTCGCGATAGTCTTCTGCGGCATTGCTGTCTATACGTATTTTAACGCCTTCGGGCAATGTTTGCTCGTATTCGTCCAGTATGCCCTGCACGGCTTCGGCAATCTCCAGGGGGCTCTGGCCACCTATCCGGTAGATGTCCAGCTCTACGGAAGGGGTCTGGTTAAACTGTGAGTGAAAGCCGGTCTCTTCGAAGCCGTCCCGTATGTTGGCCAGCTCGCCCAGGGTAACGGTAGCGCCGGAGGAGGAGGTAATGATCTCAATATTACCGAACTCTTCGGCCCACTGCTTACGCTCTTTCATACGCAGCAGTATCTCACCGGATTCGGTCTCGACAGACCCGGCTGGCACGTCTTCGCTCGAGCGGCTGATGAGGTCGGCCACCTGTCCGAGGGTAAGGTTGTACTCCCGCAGCTTGTTGCGGGGTATTTCCACGTGGGTGACGTACTCGGGGACATTGCCTATCTCCACCTGGGTAATGGACTCGTTATTGAGGAGGCGGTCACGCAGGCGTTCAGCGAGCTTTCGCAGGGTCCAGATATCTACGTTACCGTAGAGGCCCACTTCCATAACCGAGCGCTGCCGTGACTGCAGGCGCACTTCGGGCTCCTCTATCTCATCGGGAAAGGTGCGTATACGGGCAATGGACTGATCTATGTCCTGGAAGGCTTTCATACGGTCGGTACCGGCTACCAGCTCTATCGTTATTCTACCCGACCCTTCCTCGGCGGTACTGCTGATCTCTTTGATGCCCTGTACACCACGGATGGCCTCCTCCACCGGCATAAGGATACCCTGCTCTACCTCTGCGGGTGCAGAACCGGGGTATACGACGCTTACCTCTACCACATCGAGGGCAAACTGGGGGTAGACCTCTTTCTGTACGGAGTACATGGTCCAGGCACCTCCGCCGATCAGTATGATCATAAGCAGGTTGGCCACCAGCGGGTTCTTTGCCATGTAGGCGATGGGGCCCTTGATGTTCTTTGTTTCCTTATCTTCTATGTCCTTTGCCATGGTTAGCCTTCCTCCTGTTGCCTGTCCTCGTTTTCTTTCTTACTGGCGCGCTGGGTAGAGTCTGCCCGCATGGTGCTGTCTGTGCCTTCTGCCACGCGCAGGCCTGCGCCCTCGGTTACGGTGGTGAGGTTGGTGGCTACTACCCGGTCGTCCTCGCTCAGCCCCTCGCTGATGTAGGCATACGTGGCATCGGTAAGCAGCACCTCCGTTTCCCTTATCTGCAGCTTGCCGTCTTTCATCACCCATACGGTCTCATCCTCACGGAGGTAATCACGGTTAAGCCTAACTACATTCTCTACTTCCGTAGCTTGTATGCGGGCTTCCACAAAGCCATTGATCATAAGGCCCGGCACTTCGCTGTCTTTATTATAGGCGGTAGGATCGGGCACGGAAATGATGGCCTGCGCCAGGCGCGTCTGTCCATCCAGCGAACCCACCAGCTTATGCAGGTAGCCGGTACGGTAGACCCCTTCGGGCCAGGCATTACGGTTTCGTATCTTCACAGGAGAGCCTTGCTCTCCGGGAGAATCGGGGAAGTTAAGCCAGCGAAGTTTAGAGACGGGTATGTTTACGATGACCCAGTAGGTATCCATACCCACGAGCCGGCCGGTATTATCACCGGGGGCTACCTGGCTACCTTCATTTACACTTCTGGAAAGGATATGTGCATCAAAGGGTGCCCGGACGGTTGTACGCTCCAGGGCGAGCCGGGCCTGATTTACAGAGGCCCGCGCCGCCTTTAGCCGGGCCTGCACGGAATTAAGCTGTGGCTCGCGCAGGACCAGGTCGTTATCCCCCTCCGGTACGATGTCTTCCACCAGCTCCAGGTCTTTGCGGGCCACTTTCTGCCGGCCCTGTTCTATTTCCAGTTCAGCCTCTGCCTGCCTCAGGTCACTCAGCCGCAGTTCCAGTGCATTGCGGTAGTCGGCCGGGTCTATACGGTACAGCATCTCTCCTTTTTTGACATAGCCACCCGGCTCGAATGATTCGGATATGCTGAGTATCTCACCACTCACGCGCGGGCTGAGCCATACTTCTTTGGAGGGGCGCACAGAGCCGGTAACGACTATCTCCGGGCTAAAGCTGCCCCCTTCTACCCGTACCACATCCACGAGCATATCCGTCTGTTTCGTGGCCCCGCTACGCTCAGCCTCAGGCTCGGAGGTAAATATGATAAAGGTAGCCACGGCGGCTACTCCGAGTATGATGAGGCATATGATGAGGGTTTTCTTTTTGTTCATAATGGATATGGGGTCTATGGATCAGGACTCCTCAGATTCTATTCTTGTCTCAAAGCCGCCTGCGAGGGCACGATAAAGGGCAATGCGGAATTCCAGCAGTGCCAGCCGCGCTTCTACCAGGTCGCGGCGTAGCTGTTGTTCGGTATTCTGTGCGGTCAGTACATCCAGGTAGTCGCTGAAACCATATATGTATTCTACCTGCAACTGCTCATAGGCCCTGCGGGACAGTTCCACCTGTTTCAATATGATCTCGATACGTTCTTTCTGCTTTTGCTCCTGTACCAGTGCATCTTCTACCTCCCGGAAGGCTACCAGCACAGCCTGACCATACTGGTTCAGTTGTTGGTTCATTACGGCTTCGGTCCGGTCCACTTCGGCGCTAAGCCTGCCTCCGTAAAACAGGGGTGCGAGCAGGTTGCCACCCAGCGAATAGGCCCAGTTATTAAACAGGTTTTCAAAGTTATTTGACCGGGCCTGCAGGCTTGTGGTGATGGTAAAACGGGGGTACTGGGCGGTTACGGCCACAGCTACATCCCTGTCTGCCGCCTGCAGTTGTGCATAAGCCTGCCGGATATCCGGACGGCGTGTCACCAGCTCGGCCGGCAGGCCCGTCTCCGGTAGCGGTGGTGGTGAGGGCAGTGTATCCGGCTCATAGGCAATGGGCTGCCGGGGCGGACGGCCGAGCAATATAGCCAGGCGGTGCTCCAGCACGGCCACCCTGCTCTCTGCCCGTACGGCCAGGTCGCGGGTAGACTCCAGCAATTGCCTCTGGCGCAGCAGGTCTACGCCACGCACCATCCCACTGCGAAAGCGTGCGGCAATCAGTTCAAGTATCTTTTCATTGTTGGCTATCTGGTCTTCGGCGAGGCGAAGCTGTGTCCAGGCAGCCTGTAGCTGAAACCAGGTACGGACTACCTCGGCGGTAAGGGAGAGCGAGGCGGTGCGAAAATCCTGCAGCGTGGCCCGGGCCCGGTAAATCTCCGCGTCGCGGCTTGCCCGTATACGCCCCCACAGGTCCAGTTCATAGGCGGCATTAAAGCCCAGGCGTACGTTTTCACCCCCTACAAAGTCCGGCTCCGGGCGGCTGATTCCTCCCTGCGCTCCTGCATCTACCTGAGGGAAGAGGGAGGAGCTTTCTCTGCGCACCACTGCTTCGGCTGCTTCCAGCCTGGCATAGGCTGTTAATAAATTCAGATTGTCCTGCAGGGAAGTGTCAACCAGGGCATTGAGCCGCTGATCACCAAAAGCCTGCCACCAGCGGTCGGGCATGGTGGCCTCTCCGCTCAGGCTAAACGCCTCCGGCACCTCGGCCGGAACGTCTTTCTGAACAGGCTTGGGGGCACAGGCTGCAATAATGAAAAGTAAGAGACACAGGGGCCGGTTAAGGTATCGGAGTAGTAGGCCTGCAGATGTCCTACAGGATAAAAATAACCTTACGATGGCGTGTGTATTCATACCTTACAGAAAATGGTGTATGTATAGTTAAAATATAACCGCCACGGGGGGCGCTTGTTTTTCTCAGGAACCAGAGGTGGCGTATGGCAGGTATGTGGTAGCAGAGGGCCCGCAGGCCGGAGTGGTCCTGTACCGCACTCAGGCAGGCAGGACATATGGTCTTAAAAAAAGCCCTCTACAATAAATGCGAGGGCTTCCAAATTGTTTATGTGGGCGGGAGCTAGTCCATAGTGGCCAGTGTACGGTTGGATAAAAGGCCTTCGTATAGTCTCTTGTACTCTACCTTGCGCTCGATGGAGTCGATCACGGTATCAGTAAAGTCGGGCATCTTGAGGTCCCGGAAATGCTCAAAGCCGCCGGGGCTGAGGACATTGATCTCGATGAGCTTGTCGCCCACCACATCCAGGCCTACAAAGAAGAGGCCGTCGCGTATCAGTTTGGGAGCCGTAACCCGTATAATGCGCTTCATGGCATCGGTAAGCTCGCTGTTTTCTGCGCTACCCCCTACTGAGAAGTTACTCCTGAACTCTCCTTCGCCGCTTTTGCGGCGGATAAGGCCCAGCTTACCGTCCTGCTCCAGCAGGCGTCCGTTCATGAGGAAGACGCGCACATCGCCATCTTTGGCTTTGGGCAAATACTCCTGGGCAATGACGTACCCATCTTCCATGATGGTGTCAATGATCTGGTTTATGTTCTTTTCGGTCTTATCGATCAGGAAGACATTCTGTCCACCAGAGCCTTGCAGGGGCTTCAACACCATTTTTTTACCTACCTCTTCCCAGAAGTTAAGCAAGTCTTCCCTGTTTCGGGTAATGAGGCTTTTGGGTTTGATCTCCTCCGGCAGCTCTTCAAAGTAGAGCTTATCGATAAAAGCGTTGGACATGGCATAGGCATCATTCAGCACCAGCACATCCAGGTTCTGCGCCATACGGCCAAAGGCTACACCGGACTGCTCGGCCCAGTACCTTTCGGCAGGCTCTTCCGTAGGATTATTCCTGATAAAGAGCACGTCAAAATCGGTGACAGGGTACAGGCTATGTTTTAGCTTATCGCTCTGAATAGCTTCCAGAAACTCCTCAGGATCTTTTTTATCCAGTTTCGGAGGGATTTTAATGCAATTGACGGATAGTGGGGTATCTGAGCGGAACACGTAGTCGCCTACGCTCATCACAAACACTTCATGGCCTCTTTCATGGGCCTTTTTCATAAGCAGTAAGGATGTACCGCAACTCTCAACGGCTATGTCGTTGAGTACAAAACAAATTTTCATACTTGCTTTAACTTATATAAAGGGATTCCTTCTCGTATTTTTCTAATCTTATCCTGGTAGTCAGGGCTTTCCATATACCTTGGCAGTACGGCCGGAGGGTTAAGAATACCCCTGGTGGTAAGCTCGCGTATAAGCCCCACATGCTTGAGGGCAAACTTCCCTGAGAGCAGAAAGCTCAGGTCTCCGCCGGCAGCCAGGTATTCGCGTACCTCCATCAGCCCCTTGAGGTATATAATGTCTTTCAGAAAACCACCGCCCTGAAACATCCGGCTGGTGATATTAAAGGCGTGATCTTTAGAAAATCCATACTGCCCGTGGAGCATATGGAACATCTGCTTAAAATCAAGCCCGCGCAGCAGGGCGTTGCCCGCCACCACCCTGCCGGCCAGTATCCTGAGCCGGTTACCGGAGAGGGCGCCGCCGAGGTATTCGGATAGCACGGCCACCCCTTCCTGCAGGGCATCATAATCGGCCAGGCCTATAGCCATTTGATGCAGTGGTTGTTGCTTACCGTTATAAAAGGTGAGGGCGTGGGTGCCGATTTCATGCTGTATAAGGCCGGTAGCCTCAGTCTCAGTCATGCGGTAGTCTGCGGGCAGGTAGAGCTCCCCTTTGGATACCATAATGATATTGACATCATCGCGCACATGTACGCGGCAGGAGAAACCAGGCGACTGCTCTTTAAAGTAGTCAAATTCTTTTTCGGCCATCCGGGCAAACTCCTTTGCGCCTATGGGCTTTTCTTCCTCGGTTTCTTCCACCTCGTCTATCTCCTTCAGGATCATCTCCGCCTCTTTGATCAGGGCATCGTCCAGCCCCTTATACAGGCGTACACTGCGGTAGAGAAAATTACGGCTTCCCCGCTCTTTGAGCATGGTCAGCTCCTGGTCCAGTTCTTCCCGCTTCTCATCAAATATAAAGGCCAGGGCGGGGTCGTCTATGTCTTCGATCTTTACGTTGAAGAGGTCCCGCTTAAGCAGGTCAGGATCTATGGGCAGCAGGCGATAGTGGTAGTCCACTACCTCCTCCAGGTTACTCTCAAAAAAGCGGTTGCGGATGTCCATTATGTTATTGGGTGCCACAAGCCACAGAAACTGGTACCCGGCCTGAATCTTATAGAGCTGCTTATCCACCTTAAAGACATCCTCATCTATCTGCCGCTTGCCGAGGGCTATGTAGCTATCTATGGGCGAGGTGGTCTGCACGCGGGTGTACTCAAACATGGCTTTTTGCAGGGCCCGGGCAAATGATTCCCTGAACTTGCGAAAGTATAAAGGAAAGACCTCGCCCTGCTCGGATTTGTACACGGGAGGCACTTCCAGTTGCAGGTACTGGGCGCCTGTACGTTCCAGTTCTTTGATATTCAGGATGGAGTAATGGTCTTCTTTTTTTCGTTCGTGAGGTTCGCGCAGTTGAGCGTCCAGTTCCAGGTTCAGGCGGCGGCTATCTATTTCGCCAAGTTCCTCCTGCAGTACACTGAGGGTGGCGGGCAGTTTCTTTTCGTGGCCCGTCAGTATAAACTCGCGGCTACCTTCCGGGCCGATGAATATCTCCATTACCAGAAAGGACCCAAACTTGTCGGTCATACATCTGGTAATCTGATGCACAAGGGCCTGGAAGTATTCCGGTTCTTCGTCGGTTATGAACATGTAGCTGGCTTTGCTTCTTACCAGCCTCAGCATGCTAGGGTCGTCTGTACTGCGGTTATATACAATTAAAAAGGGCACCTCGTGCTCGAGATAAAGAAACCCGTTACCCTTCAAGCTTTTAACCGTACTGTCTTCAGTGGTTATGCTATGTATAATATCTTCCAGTTCGGTTGAATGCTCATCAAGCTCTATCAAACCAATACTTTTTGGTACTAAAAAATCGAGTTACGTGCTATGTATTACGAACCCCATACCGCCCATATGGTTTAAAAAAAGGGAAATTGGCACACCAGACCGCAAAACCCTATCGGCTTTTGGCTGCATGGCCAGCAAAAAAAGAGGGGCCACCTGCACAATGCAGGTGGCCCCGGGACTCATTCATCAATAAATACGTCTGGTTATCAGCCAGCAGTGTCATTAAGTACAGAAGCATTAAGCTGCCTCACACATACAGCTACTGCTTCATTTTCCAGTGTACTGAAGCTCAGCAGGTAGTTCTCACCATTTGCTGTACAGGTCTTTTCGGTCTCTTTTCCGGCCCGGGCATTTTCTATGCCTTTTGTCAAAGGGGCCTTTAGCCCCGGATAAAGTGCCGCAGGATCTTTTACCGGCTCGTCTGACACCTTTTCACACAGCGCTCTGCAGGCCTTATTACCTTCTGTTATCTCATTTTCCGCATTGACCACAAAAATGGTATCAGGGCAAGCGTCAAGCATGCCAGTGAGGTGCTGTATCTGCTGCCTGGCCTTCTTCACTTCCACGGTTTGCTTTTCCTGGTTTTCAGATATTTCTTCCATGTTTTTACGCATGGACTGCTCCTGTCCGGCCATGATTTCGGCCTGCTCTTCCATCTTAGCCTGAGCCATCTTTACGGCAGTGATATCAGCCGCCAGTTTCAGCACCCCGCCGGGCTTACCGTCACTGTTATACAGCATCGAGTAGCTGCCCTGTATGTATACAGAGTTTCCTTTTTTGTCATATCGCTCATACTCACCCATTTGTGCTTTACCTGAGCCCAGATCCGCCCAGAACTGCCTGTACTCTTCGGTAGCTGCATATTCCTTACCTACAAAGATGGCATGATGGTGGCCACGAATCTCTTCCAGCTCATAGCCCATCAGCTTCAGAAAGTTCTGGTTGGCGTTGCGGATATTACCTTCCAGATCGAACTCTATGGAAGCGATACCGCTCTCGTCTATCGCCTTCAGCCGGCTGGTGGCTTCATTAGCCTGTCGCGACACTTCTTCCTCTGCCTTTTTAGTAGAGGTGATATCAGCCGCCAGTTTTAGTATCCCGTTGGGATTGCCCTCGCTATCATATAGTATAGAATAGCTACCTTGTATATACACGGGCTTTCCGCCTCTACCATACCGCTGGTATTCACCTGTCTGCGCTCTACCGCTCGCCAGGTCGGCCCAGAATTGCCTGTATTCGTCAGAAGCAGCATATTCCTCGGTTACAAACAGGGCGTGGTGCCGTCCACGGATCTCTTCCAGCTCATAGCCCATCAGCTTCAGGAAGTTCTGGTTGGCGTTGCGGATATTACCTTTCAGGTCGAACTCTATGGAAGCTATGCCGCTCTCGTCAATCGCCTTTAGCCGGCTCTCAATTTCACGCGCTTTGAGTGTCAGTTCGCGCTGCACCACTTTGGAGCTGGTTATATCAGCCGCCAGCTTCAGCACGCCTTCTGGTCGCCCGGCATTATCTTTCAGTATGGAGTAACTACCCTGAATGAATACACTTTCTCCGGCCTTATTAAACCGTTCGTATTCTCCTATTTGAGATTCACCCCCTCCCAGGCTATGCCAGAACAGCCGGTACTCCTCACTAACGGCGTATTGTGGAGATACAAAAATGCGGTGGTGCTTCCCTTTCAGCTCCTCCATGGTGTAGCCCATCAGCTTCAAAAAGTTCTGATTGGCTGACTTAATGTATCCTTCCAGGTCAAACTCAATACTGGCAATTCCGCTTTCGTCAATGGCTACCATGCGGCTTTCCAGTTCTATGGATTTCCGCTGCATCTCCTCCTGCGTGGCCTGCAGCTCTTCCATGTTTTGCCGTACCTCTTCCTCCTGCGCTCTCAGCTCTTCGGTCTGTTGCTGGGTGTGTTCCAGCAGCGTACGTGTGCGCTGATTGTTTTTGGTATTGGCAATGGTGGAAGCAATACTCTCACCCAATTGCTCGGTAAACTCTATCTGATAGGGCTTAAAGGCGGTAAAAGAAGCAATCTCAAGCGCCCCGAAAACCGTGTCATCCAGCTTAAGGGGCACAATAAGCAGGTACTTAGGAGGCGCTGCTCCCAGCCCGGAGGTAATGTTGATGTAGTTATCAGGTATCTCGGACAGGTAAGTAGTCTCCTTTTCCAGAATTGCCTGTCCGACAAGTCCACTTCCGTTCTCAATACGCAGGTTCAGGTATTTTTTACGGTTATAGGCGTAGCAGGCCAGCATTTCTATGTAGGTGTCATTCTTGTTGTCATCATTGACAACGTAAAGGGCGCCCTGGTTAGCAGAGAGGTATTTGACCAGGCTTCCGATGATGTCATCGGCCAGCTCGTCAAGATCTACATTACGGGAGCGAAGTATGTCTATAAATTTGGAGCGGTGTTCAGACACCCAGGTGCGCTGTTTCTCTTCTACAGAAACGTCCACCATTCTTTTACGCAAACTTAAGAGAGCTTCGGCGAGGTAGTTGCGGGATTCATTACCCCCCTCATCCTCGTTGCCGAAAGCTACATCCAGGTTACCTTTCTCTATTTCTTTGATGAAATCGCCAGCAACTTCAATCTGGTTCTTTAATAGAGTATGGTCATTCAGCAATTCATTATAGCTGGTTTTTTTAATGATTCTGAAAGGTAGTGTTGGCATGTAGTATGTTTAAAAAGTAACCACTGTCTAAGAGTATCCGGTTTAATACCCATTGTATTTTAACCAGAAACCATTTGCGTATAGAGGGTTATACAATAAAATTATACCTAAATAGTTCAACCACCTAATACCAGCACAATCTAAATGCGGTCAAAAAGCACATGATACATCCATTACTGAAGTGATATTCTCAGAACTTAGGGAGCAAAAATTCAGATCAATTGTTTATTTAACCCCTTGCAAACACCTTGCTTTTCATCGCTTAGTGCAATTAACCCTTAGTTTGTATAACTATCCTTTAACAAACCCGAGGATACAGGCGCTTTAAATATTACATTGCCGTATAGGTAAATTTTGATTTTGTACTGTAAAATTTAAATTATTTTCTTTAAAAAAGACCTTTCCCCCCACCCCAAATCAGACCCCGGAATAGATTAATTCTGAGTGGAAAAGCGCTAAAGTACCGGCCCTGTGCAGGGTATTTACTTTCAAATAAGATGAAATTTCACAGAAAGTCTATAACTTAAATGACAAAGTAAGCTCAAAAAAACCACTATGACCAGCCGTAACTACTTGCCCACCAGCCGCCTTAGAAGGTGCACAGGCAGTGCAGGTCTCCTTTTATGGCAAAACACCCCTCCTGTCCTGGCAGAAAGTCCCCTGCTGTGGTATGGCCTGCTGGCCTCAGTGCCCATCGTGGTAGCTTCCTTCTTTATTGTATTTCTCTTATACAGGCAAAAACGCGAGGCGCACTTCCGGCAGGTGCAATTGCAAACAGAACTGGAGCGGGCCGACCTGGAAATGCAGGCGCTGCGGGCGCAGGTAAATCCACACTTTATATTTAACTGCCTCGCTTCTATTCAGCACTACATCCACAGGCACGAATCCGACCTGGCCGAGGGCTACCTGGTCAAGTTCAGCCGCCTGATACGGCTGGTACTGGAAAACAGCACCCAGGCCATGGTACCCATGGAGGATGACCTGGAGGCGCTAGACCTGTATATTCAGATGGAGCAACTACGGCTGAATAACTCCTTTACTTATACCATAGACACCGACGGGCTGGATACGGAACTGCTTTACATACCGCCGCTGCTAATACAGCCCTTTGTGGAAAATGCCATCTGGCACGGACTGGCGCACACTGAAGCCGGACACATACGCATAAGCTTCCGCCTGGATGGGCCCACCCTTAGCTGCTTCATTGCAGATGACGGAAAGCCGGGAGAAGGGCCCGCCCCTGAGCACGCCGCAAAGAATAAGTCCATGGGCACGGCCCTGATCACCCGGCGACTGGAACTATATAAGAAACTGCATGACAGAGCGTATCACTTTACTATGAGTGACCTAGAGGGGCAGGGCAAACAAATCGAACTCACAATACCACACGAAAAAGACGAATGAACGCAATCATAATAGAGGATGAACCCCACCAGCGTGAACTGCTGGAAGGCCTGCTGAGCCGCCATCACCCGGAGGTATGCTGCATGGGGGCTGCAACCGGTGTACAGGGGGGCCTGGACCTGATCACCCGTATGAGGCCGGACCTGGTGTTTATGGATGTGATGCTGGCAGACGGCACCTGCTTCGACCTGCTGGCGCAACTGCCGGAGCGGCCCTTCGAGATCATCTTTACCACCTCACACCAGGAGTATGCCGTGAAGGCCTTTCGCCTGGCCGCAGTAGATTACCTGCTGAAACCGGTAGCGCAGGACGAGCTGGCGGCCGCCATAGCCAAGCTGAAGGAGAAGCAGGCAGACAGGCAGGCCTTCGACCATATACGGCTGCTGCTGGGCAATATGCAAAAGGAAACCCGGAAGGAGCAGCCACGCATCGCCCTGCCCACCCTTACGGGCTTTACCATGGTGGCCATAGAAGACATCGTCTGGTGCGAGTCGGATAATACCTACACCACCTTTTACCTCCGCGAGGGCAAGGACATACTGGTGTCGCGCACGCTGAAGGCCTGCGAGAAGCTGCTGGCCGACCATGCCTTTTACCGGGTGCACAACTCGGCGCTGGTAAACCTGAATTACATCCGTGAATATGTTAAGGGCGAAGGGGGCTATGTGGTAATGATCAATGGCGCTGAGGTAAACGTGAGCCGCCGCCGCAAAGATGAATTTCTGCGGCTGTTTCAGAAGGTGAAGTTGTAATACCAGCCCCTAACCCACAGCCGCCACGGACTGCCCGCGCCCTGCCGGTCTCTTAATACGAATAGTGATAAACAGAATCATGTAATACCTTGATCACACTATATGATATGAAACACAGCACATGACCGCATTTATCGCCAGTATATTTGTAGAGGATGGCACCCTGCAGCTCTCGCTAAACGGAAAAGTAATACTCAGAGGCAGAGGCCAGTGCCGGAAGGAACTACAGCCGGGCACCACTTATAAAGTGGCCTGGCAAGTACAGGGAAAACCCGGCAGCGCCTACACCCTCAGCATATCCAGCCCCCGCGAGGCGGAGATGCAGCTAACCAAAACCATCGGCAAATCCGGCGAAGATGCAAGTGAATTTGAATTTGAAATGTAAATGAATGTTGAATTTTAAATGATAAAAGAGATGAGTTATATAATAACAGCCGAAGAGGCGGATAGAATGATTGCTCAATTTATAGCTAAAAAGAAGAATATAGCTACAAAGGAAGCTTTAGGTGGTATAATTCATAAAGAATCTATTGATGGTAGTTCAAGTGCAATATACACTGGTAACATGGGGTGGCTCTGTGATAACGTAAATAAAAGTCACAGTAATTACCCTAAACTCTTTCTAGCCTTCGAAAGGAATAGTAATTATACAGCTGATCAGGAAATCGAAGAGCCTCAGAGTAGCGTACTGGTGGCGCCAACAATTACGTTCATCTCATCAAGTGATGCCTGGCCTCTCCTTAAAGATCATATGACACCAATACCAACTAGTGATAATATAATTGATAAACCTACTGTAATAGACCTCAAAAATGAATTCAAGAAGCAGGAAAAAGAAAATAAAAAATATAGCAAAGAGCACCCATACTGCTTTTTTGAGAATAAGAACAACACGGAATTGAGTGTGTTGATGGAGAATGAGGATATTAAATATTTTCGCTACTATTTTGGGTATAGTGACGATCAAAGTTATGGAAATAATAAAATGAGGCTAATCTTGGTGCCCGTAGCTGCAAAAGGTAATAATCTCGTTCCTGATCCCGGGCAGAAAAAAAGAGTGAGTAGTAGTGGTGGGGAAGTATATATCCTTCAAAAATCCTGGCCGCCGGATAGTTCTAACCTCAAAAAGTAGCATCATAGTTTGCACCTAACCCTAGCTATAATATCCACCCTGTTTATACTGGTGCCCCTGCTCACAGGGCTGGGCACCGTAAAAAGAGCCGGAATGACCTTCCGGCTTTTTGTGCTTTTCCTGCTCGCGGGTTTTGTGACGGACTGCCTGAGCTGGTATAAGAACGTGGCGCCGGGCGTCACCACGGAGCAGGGGCTGTTTATAGACGGCCTTTACCAGCTCTATTCCGCCCTAGAGGCCGCTTTTTTCTTCTGGTTCATTTCCGCCGTAGCCAGCCCCGGCTGGTTGCATAAGGCCGCACGCTACGCCCTGTGGCTTACTGTGCCCGTGTGGCTGGTCATCGGCGTATTCAGCCCCTTTCGCGGGCTATTCGATGCCACATACCAGGTACTTGTTGCCTTTCTGTCCGCCGGTGTGCTGCTGCAATACATTGAGAGAGAGCCCCAGCCGCTCCGGCAGCCTCATTTCATTCTGCTGGCTGGTATCTTCTTCTACACCCTGTCCACCTTTGTCATCGTGCTGTTAGCCAAAACGCCGCTCGCCGATCAGCTATGGTTCCTGCACAATGCCGTGAACATCCTCACCTACGTCGTCTATACAGTCGGCTTCGCCCTGCAGATAAAAACAGGGGCCGTGCAAACGCATCGCTAGTTCCATCTACCCGCTGTTCCCTGCCACTGGCTATTTACTTCCTGCCACCCTCTACTTCATCGTTTCATCGCCCATCTTACCTATATAAATTATTCATAATCAACGGATAGTAAATCCAATCCGAAAAGAGATTTCGTACCTAAAGACAGAGGCGATATGGGACTGAAGATCGAGCTAACCTTCTCAGATGAAATAGATGCGAAGAATAAAGACACCTTCGCCAGGGCAGCAGACAGGTGGTCGGATATCATCAAACACGACCTGCCGCCCGTGCAACTGCCCCACGGCGCGTGGGTCTCAGGCATCCGGGTAGATGTGCAGGGAATAAACCTGCCCCACACCCATGGCATTCGCGGAAAGGCAGGCCCTACATATTTGCGCCCGGACAGTTTGCTCCCCGCAGCCGGCATTTTGCAAGCCGACCCGGCTGCCCTGCACCGACTGGAGGCCCAGGGCATCCTATATCCTGCCTTGCTGCACCAAATGGCCCATGTGCTTGGCTTTGGCCTGCTCTGGTCATCCGCTTACCTCAACCTGGTAGCTGATGAGGGGGGATACGCCCCCCTCTTTACCGGCCCTAAAGCCACGCAGCTCTACAGTGAGCTAACAGGCTGCGCGCAGCCGGGCGTACCGGTGGAGAATACCGGCGGGCGCGGTAACCGCGACTTCCACTGGCGCGAGCATATCTTTGGCAATGAGCTGATGTCGGGGCACATGGATGCCGTCAGCAGCCCCTTGAGCCGCCTCACGCTCGCTGCTTTGGAGGACATGGGCTACACCGTAGACTATGCCGCCGCCGAGGCCTATGCCCTACCCCACCCTCAGCAAGCTGCCACCCGGCAACTGGACCTGAACAGCATATGCCGTACCTGTCAGCATGCCTCTTACCATCCTGACATCACCATTTTATCACCCGAATCGCTGCCTGCTGCTTATGAGGAAAGGGCGGTATTGATCTGATTAAAGCTAAATGATTGCACTGCTAAGCGCTGAACCAACGGCGCGCGTAACCTCCCCTGAATAAAAACCCGCCGGAGCGATTTTTATCCGGTCCCCTCCTCATAAGCCAGGAGGGGAATTTATAATATTAAAGTGGCTCTTTGTCTATCGCGATGACAGATACCCTAACGATAAGGAATCAGTAGTCCCGCAGGGAGATAGCAAGAACCCCCGTGTTACCAAAACCGAATTCGAAGCCGCCTCCACCGGATTCTAATGCCGCCCCTCCGCCCGCTAAAGCCCGCTGTTTTCAGTCTCGCTTATCCCCTACCTTCATATTAACAAGGGAACGCCCCCATTTAAATTAATGAATTAACCACTACAGCCATGAGGAAATTACTATTATCCTTCTTTCTAATACTGTCCGCTTACCCACTCCTAGCCCAGGGAGAGATAGAGAAACGACTGGATGGTATCAAAATCAAAAAGCATGTATATCTAAACTTCAGTCCGGAAGAGAATAAGATTAGATATAAGATAAACCTTGGTAATGAGGATGTTTACGAAGAATTATCAGACTCCAGCCTTTTTCTGTTTACAGGACAAGGTAGTACCCTGGTTTTTGCTACTCCATTGAATCCACTTGTTTATAATGTTAAGACAAAATCAGAAATAAGGGATGACAAGTTGATTAGTGATTTGAATAACGCTCTAAGCAAATTAACTCAACAATCATCTTTGGAGGTAGGGGGGACTATTACTAAAGGAGACAACACAAAAGAGAGAATTCCACTTGCTAATAAATATTTCAAAAATATTTTTGGTGAATGCATAGATCTTACTGAAGATGAAATATTAAAGATTAAAACCCTTGACTCATTAGTCTATACGCCTGTTTTTTCAAAAAAAATAATCAACGCTAAAAAGGAGCTATCCTCATTAGACTTCACTAACAAGCCAAGCGAAAAATTAAACGCAATAAAGTCATCAATAAAAGATGTTCATAAAGAGCAAGTAATAATTGACAGCTTATACGAGCAGGCAAAAAAAATTCTGATGCCTAAAATTAAAGCTTGTACTAATGACGATAAATCATTTATGATTGCAATGCTATTTACTACCTACTTTCACAACACGTATCTAATTATAGATGAAAGAGAAAAAGCAATCAGCGTATTAAAAGAAATGGAAAAAACAGTTAGTGAATATGCAGGTAAGCTGGAGAATATTAATGGACATAGTTTTGAAAGAATAGCTGAATTAACGCTGAAAAGAGGAAAAGTGCATGATATCAACTACGAGGTAACCTATAAAGAGGACGGCGAGGATAAAAAGGTAAGCAAAACCATGACGTTTACTCACTACCGTGGCCTGCTATGGGAGGTAACACCCGGAGTGGCCTTCACGAATGTCATTTATGATACCTATGGCATCTCCACAGACGCTGACGGTGCCTCCACTGTCGCAGAGGCGGGAAAGGAGCATATCAAGCAAGTGAATGTCAATGTCATGCTGAATGCCAATTTTGTTATCCCCTCATGGCACGAAACCATGCCTTTTGTTCAGATCGGCGCGGGGCCATCCAAAGACTACCCCATGCTATTTACAGGTATAGGGCTTAGGATCAATGACCGGTTCAGAATCAGCACAGGTGCCGTATTTACCTGGGTCAAGGAGCTAAATGAATTACAGGTAGGCGATCCGGTAGACGGTACAGCTGCTCTGGAAAAAGACCTTTCCTACACATTTACGGGTCCTAAATTTTACCTGGGGCTACAGATGGGTCTAAAGTAAATCGTTTACTCTCTTTTCGGCTGTAAGTAGAGACGTCGCACAGGCGTCTCTATTTTTGTTTTTAGCGCCTTGCTGCACCGTTACATCCCCCGGACGGAAATGTGGTGCACTTCCCAACTCCCTACCCCTGCCCCCTTCGCCGTGGATTGGGCACGCCTAAAGTACTTTGGTGGGCCGGAAGGGGGACTAAGTTGGTGCTTTTTGCATAGCGGAAAGGCACAGCCGTATTTATAAGCACCTATTCCCCTCCTGTAGGCATAGCCGTCAAGCGAAGCAACAATTCCCCTCCTATCAGGCAAGGGGACCGATTAGAAAACGCGAATGCGTATTTCTAATCAGGGGAGGTACTGGCAGAATGCTATTTAAAGCAGCCAGTTACGGCCAACCCGTCTGCGGGCCCAGCATGGCTAAAATGCTGTAGCTTTTTTGAGCCGTCCCCGTCAGTTAGCTGACTGATGAGGAATTAATAATGTGCTATTTTTAAACCCTTTACAGCCTTAACTTGATGGCTATGCGTAGGAGGGGGGAAATAAAAACGCGAAGGCCTGTTTTATTTCGGGGTGGCCCGCACCCGGGTGACCCGCACCTGGGTGGCCCGCATCCGGGTGGCCCGCATCCGGGTGGGCCGACTTTCGCTGGGCCGGCATTCCGGTGGTCCGACTCTCGGGGTCCGACTTTCGCTGGGCCGACTTTCGCTGGGCCGGCATTCCGGAGGTCCGACTTTCGCTGGGCCGACTTTCGGTGGCCCGACTTTCGGTTGGCTTTTCTGCCATAGGACGGGGACCCATTGCATGGCGCCCACAGTATTCTCCTGCGTCGAAACCGGGGATTAGTGCCTTATTTCAGTGCATCGTTACATCCCCCGGACGGAAATGTGGTGCACTCCCCGGCACCCTACCCCTGCCCCCTTTGCCGGAGATTGAAGCACGCCAAACGTACTTCGGTGCGCCGGAAGGGGGAATTGTTTCTGCATTAGGGTAGCCGGACTTGGTGCCATTTCATCCTTACAAAAAACAACTACCGCGGGGGTAAATCGGGCCGCGTTCGGTCCCTTGGGTAGCATTTTGGGGGAATGGGTTCTGCATTAGGGTGGCGTGGCTACGTGCTGTCTGAGGGTATTAAAAAAGCCCTGTAACCACCCTTCAGTATCGCACGATAACCGGGGAATGGCTGCAAGGCTTCCTTTAAGGAATTCAGTAACTCTTTAAATCAATAATTCTATTACCCTATAACTCAGTTACTCTATTATTCTGTAATTCAATTACTTCCCTTTCTCCAATATCTCCTCTATGATGTGGCCTATGGCGTAGGGGACGGACTGGTCGCGGCGCTCGGTGGGTTCGTAGTCGTGGTTAAAGCCCAGCATGTGCGCGTACTCGTGTGCCCAGTGGCCTGCTACGGCTGCCTCATTGCCATCTTTGCGGAAAAACCAGTTTTGCGTGATGATAAGATCCCCCTCGCGGCGGCCCACCTGGAAGAGGAAGCGTCCGAGTTTGATCCGCAGTTGCCAGGTATGGTCATCGCCTTCGGGGCTCTCCTGCTCGTTGCCCTTCATCAGGATGTCATATATCTGCTGGTTGTCCGATAGTCTTTCGTAGGCCTCTTTGGACGAGCGCCGGTAGCGCGTGTCCTGGAAGTCGTAGGCCAGCACCTTTTCTTTGAATTCCTCTGAGTTGATTACCGTATTCATCAGCGCCACCACGCGGCGGGCCTTTTTCTTCTTCCACGTACGGTTAAATTTATAGAGGTCTGATATTATTACTTTCGTTGCCATATAGTGATTCAATTTTTTTGTTCTCGCATTAAGATAGAGAAATAACTGAGGGCGAAAAGGTTCTGACAAAGTGCCTGATTTTTTTAAGTCCGGCCCGGCTAAGAATACTGCGAGGCAGTGTCCCGCAACATATACCAGTATTATACTGGAAAAAAAATTACCCTCAACTCAAAAAACAAAAAATAAAACTTAATTATACATTACACTAAGAAACACCCTTTTCTTCATCATAATAATCAGAAATAATAATGCAATTCATCTAAACAAAAACTCATCAAAATAAGGGCAAATAAAATCAATAGTATTTATCATAAATTAATGCTATAATACATATAACTAAACTACAGCCTTTAATTATGAAAAAAGCAATTCTATTACCTTTATTATCAATAGGCCTGATATTAATCATGACCTCTGCCTCCAACGTTGCCGAGCGTCGTTTTCTTACTGGTTTGAGCTTAAACCAAACTATTGTTAGTAGTTATTACTGCATGGCTGACGTATGGGTGAGCAAGCTATCTTCTAGTGATGGTGTAACCGCAAATAGCTACCAGTGGAGTCTGTATGGAGCCGGGTATAAATCCTATTCAGTCTCAGGAAATACAGCCACTGTAGTCACGAATAGAGACTACTTTTACGAAAGGGAGTACCTTATATGCGTGACTGTAATCGGTAGTAATAATGTAACCTATCAAAGATGCAAAACCCAAACGGTCACTCCATATAGAGAATGTCCTTGAGGGCTGGAATTAATGTGCCATCAGAGCTTATAGCTACCTTTAGGGGTAGCTTTTTTTTCCTTTACAGCAATGCATAAAATTTAGAAAATTAAGCACAAAGCAAACCAAGCCTCCTCGGAACGACATGCCTATAGGTATTTTAGAACAAAATAAACCATAGTCTCATCTGGGTGCCGATCATTCGGAGAAGCATTAAATCCCATCGAGATACTATGTCTGTAGGCCAAAGAAAAGCAGCCAGATCAAAGCCCCATCGGGGCGACATGTTTGTAGAAATTAAAGCACAATGCAAACCAAGTCCCATCGGGACGACATATCAAGGCCAAAGGGACCTTTTACACAATGGGCCAATACCCCTGGTTCGTCACCACATCCACCTCGTAGCTGGGCTTTTTGTCTCTACCCAGATCGATGGTCTGCAGCGTTTCGCCCGTATCTTTACTCACGATGGCCAGGTAATGCTGCTTCTTGTCGGCCACGGTAAGCATAAACAGGAAGTCGGCTGAGTTTGCCGACGCTTTGTAGCGCTTATTGGCCATTTGGAAGGCCTCGCCTGCTATGCCGGCCGCGTCTGCCGAAGCCTGGCTAAATCCTTTCGTCAACTCCGTGCCTACCTGCTGGCCCGGCTCGCTTTTTGCCTGGGAGGTGGCCGCGCCGTGTGATGGAAGGAGCTGTGCAGGTATTTACTATGAGGATGCGTGGCAAATGTTTTGTTGCATTATTTTTTGCAACAAATGTTTTGCAACAAATCTTTGTGGCATATTTTTGAAGGAAAATAATATTTGCCACCAAAAAATAACCAATGAAATTGCTACTCTCCATAAGAAAGCAAATGGGCTGGACCCAGACAGACCTGGCTACATACCTGGGCGTAAAGCGCGGCCTAGTCTCAATGGCAGAGATAGGCCAACGGGAATTACCCTCCGCTGCCCTGGTGAGGGCTTCGCAACTGAGCCGTTTACTGGAAACTGAGACAGAGAAGGTGGATGAAAAAGTAGCCGAACTACTCAATGAACTGGACCACGCAGCAAGTGAAGCCCTGGCGAGGTGGAAGAAAGAAGCGGCTATAGAGCTGAAGCTTACGCGTGAGCTGCTGGCAGAAACGGAGGCGAACTACAAGGAGGCAGTACACCTGCTGAAGCTCCTCTCCCACCTGCCGGACCTGCTGAAGGGCCAAAAGAATCCCGCCGCCTCTGTACTTACAGGTCTCCAGGAGCAAAAGACCCTGAATAAGCTAAAAGTCAACAGTCCGGAAAGGCAAATGAACCTCAAACTAAAGATTGCCGAACTTGAAGCCAGAATAGATCTGGAGACGTAGGCTGCACAAACGAACCGCCATCCGATACCAATAGCGTATTGGTTTTTCTGAATCCTCCTCATTCCAAAGGGTATGCAGCCTCTCGTTATCCGAAAGGCCAGAGCCTTCCATGGGGCATACGGGTGGAGGGGTATCCGTGCGAAGGTGGCGCTTTCGGGACTGCAAAGCGACGTGTGTTTATGGGTGAGGAATGCCTTATTACTTGTAAACGAGATTGCGGGAGCGGGATTTAAGCGCTTCTATTAGCTGATCATGGTTTTGAATGCCTGCCATAACAGGAATAGACTTATACCAGTCTGTATATTCTATAACGTAACCATGGCCCTTCATTTTTATCCTTCTGATATCACTATAGGGTATCTCATGTTTTACGGCATCATATTCCTTCACCAGTAAGGCCTCTTCTTCCAGCACATAGCTGGTATTATAGGTAACACGGTTACTTTTATTTGAAAATTTATACATAAAAATAGCCAGGAAAATGAATATAGCCGCAATAACATACAATGCTACTCCCAGCTCATCTCTCTTGGCGTACAGCATGGCACTACTTAATATACCGGCAATCAGCATATTGAATATAATAAGCTTCTTTATTTTGCTTAAGGCTGAGCGTTTTTGCTCCTCAGTATAAGAAAACTCCATAGGGATTTTTTTAGGTCCTCTCTAAAGTAATGCATTTACCCATATAATTGCAACCCCGGAAGCCTGACCCTCCATTGGATTACCCCACCTCCACTACCCTTCCCTTTGCGGGGTTCGTATGCTCAGATGGCCGGTATTTCAGGTTTCAGATACAGGGAAAGCCGCCTGTTACCTGTGACCTTTTGGCGACCGCCTGCTACGGGTACACCTGCCCGGCTCCCACACAATCGTGCAGCACCGCAAAATAAAGAAACTCCCCTGGTCCCTTGGTTACACCTGCTGTGAGACCTGTCGACGGGTGAAGCTATTTGCCCCAAGGGCCACTACCCTGCCCTTGCCGGTGGCTTGTGGCTGCTTTCTGCGTGTGAGGGTGTTCTCTATCTGCGAAAGGTGGGTTCTGAGCAGATCTACCTTCAGCCCCATCTCCTCTATTTTCATTTGTTCGCGGGCCAGCGCTGTGGCGTTGGGGATGTTAGTGCCGTAGTAGCGCTGCGTTTTTAGCCGCGAGGCCGCCCGGTCAAGGGCTGTTTTGGTCTGGTCCTGCAGGGTCGCCGGTGCATGGGTGCGCTCCAGGTGGGCATGAATGGCCGCAGCGCTTTGGTATTGCTGCTCCAGGTGCTCCATGTTCAGGCGGTGCAGCTTGTGCTTCAAGGTCTTCTGGCTTAGGAAATGGGCCGCCTGCATGGCCTTACGCTCCAGCTCATAGGCATGGGTAAAGAACCTGGCCCTGAGGTACTCCAGGTCGCTCGTCTCCATCTTTCGGTAGCGGGGATTCAGCCTGATCACTTTCGCCTCGCTGGCAGGCGCAGGCTTCCGAGGCTCTGGTGAAGGAACGGGTTTGCCCATCGCCAGGCAGGCCAGGTGCTCCGCCGGCTGCCCCATCAGGCGTTCCAGCTTCCTTATGGTACTCACCCGCGGGCGGTGCGTGCCGCTCTCTATCTTACTGATACTGCTTTGGTTAATACCGAGCTTCGCAGCCATCCTACGCTGACTCATCCCCCATTGCCTCCGGGCATATACAAATAGTCTGGCTTCCGCCGTCACTGCTTCCATGTTTTCATCATTTAAGTTCGCTATCAATATAACGCAAAAAGCGATGCGTTTTGTATTTTTTGTGATGAGGGGATGCGTTTTTGATAGAAGAATAAATTGAACCCTAAAGACTGTTCGTGTAAATTCGGTCTCAGATCAGATACATGTATGAAAGTAATACCACTGGCTCTCTTAATTATATCACTATTGATAAGCTGTTCGGGAAACAAGAAGCCTGAAAAAGTCAGCATTGTAGGAACCTGGAGTGTGGTTGAGTACCCGGGAGAGAGTTTCTACATTCCCATGGAATATAGCGGCCCATTTGGCCTGACTATTTCGGAAGATTCCATCGAGTTCCTGAGCGGATTTACCAATTCAAAAAAGAACCCAACTACCGGGAAGCATCAATTTTACTATTTAAACAATGTATTTCCTTATA
The DNA here is from genome assembly GCF_041449215.1 of Roseivirga sp. BDSF3-8. NCBI lineage: Bacteria > Pseudomonadati > Bacteroidota > Cytophagia > Cytophagales > Roseivirgaceae > Roseivirga > Roseivirga sp. BDSF3-8. The sequence goes on from NZ_JBGNFV010000001.1 coordinate 5,470,075, forward strand.
AAATAGAAGCTGATAGCATTCTAATAGCGGATTCGCTGGCAGGCCCATGGCGAATAGAGAAACTACATTCGGACACCTTGATACTTACTGATAAAAATGCTAACCTAATCAAGCTGCAAAGGATACAATTCAAGCAACACGAAAACTTTGGGTACGATCAGATCATCTTTTCCCGGTCGGGATGTTTCGGGCCTTGTCCGAACTATGATATATCAATTAAAAGTACCAATGAAGTTCTTTATCGAGGCAGCAATTTCGTATCTAAGATAGGAATATATAAAGCCAACTTAGACCATAAACAGACCCGGACCATATTTTCTAAATTCAACCGTGTAGACATCACGCAGCTTTCCGGTGACTATGTTGCCGACCACACAGATGATGAGGCCGTCTCTACAACATTCCTTAAAAATGGTGAGATCGTGAAGACCATCAGTGACTATGGAAGAGTGGGACCAAAGGAATTAGTATGGACATACGTATCTATGGAGTACCTGCTTGACTCCCTGATAGCAGAAAGAACAATTGAAAGTTGGTTTCCAACCATTACCTTCTACTCCTTCAGCAATGATTCGGTAAAGTTACAGCTTGAGCAATCTGAAAGCTTTTTATTATGGGGTGAACTCAGGCAATCGACCATCACAGATACAGACTTCCCTTCAGACTATGAAGTTAATTTTGGGCAGTCGACTAAGGTAAAAGATGATATGATCCAACAAATAGAATCAGACGGGCAATACTTCAGAATCCAAGTGCAAGGCAAACAGCCAATCACCTATGATCTGGGGTATAATTTTGTGAAGAGGCATTTTGATAGGTCTGATTTTGAGGAATAAAAGTATTTTTTCATGAACTTATTCATGCTGAGTTATTTAGAAAAGTTAAATCTGTAGGTGGGCAGGTTAGTATGGATGATTTTCCCGGCATATACGATTATTATCGTCGACATGTGAAAAACTGGCAACATCAGCAGATGGCTCAACATTATACCAGTGTGATAGCCGATTATCTACAGGTCTTCGATGAAAACATGCATAGTAGAGAAACTTATGAGGCTTTGGCGTGGACTGGATTATTCAAAATTCATGATCGGAATACTGAAGACCCAAATGACTTTATTTATAGTGAAGCGTGGAAGTCCTTGACTGAAGCACAACAACAAAGTATTTTAAAAGAAATTGAAAATTATCGTAGTTCGGCACCTTCAAACTGTAAATAATGGTAAAAACCGTAATAATCTACCTCTTCTTTTTATTAGACACGCAGATTACGCCTGTTTATGCCATTAGTGCCGAAAGTGAATCCCTTACGCAAAAACGCGTCAATGACCACATGGTAAACTTATATTATAGCCATGAGGGCAGAGAAGAAATTTTTGAAATTTTAGAGGATTACGGTCAAATCCCCTCAAAAAACCTGGATACGCTTGAGCTCATATCTGTTGAAAGACTGCGGAAAATAGAAATAGATACGCACAAACAGGCAATAGAAAAAGCGGCTGACACAGGCTCTCTTCTAATACCTTCAAGAGAGAAGATGTTCCCGGTATTATATTTAGTAGAAAACAGAAATGATAAATGTCATCTGTACCGGGTAAAATGGTATGAGACAATTGATTGACCGGATTGGAAAAGCATATCAAGCAAGGAAAAATTCTCGTTGCTTTATCTCCTAATACATTAGCCTAATGAAATTTGTCATTAAAGTCCTTATTATCGCTTTGTCCCTTTTGATATCTCAGGGCTTGTACATATTCACTTTTATGATGGTCAATACCAGTGCTGAAAGAATAGAAAGTCAAGGGGGTGTTTTAGCAGCAATAGGTTCGGCATTATTGATTTTAGTAATGTATGCAGGCCTTTTCCACCTTCTTTTCGCCATGCTATATGTATGGCTCAGAAAAGAAAGCGTCCTCTATAATCTTTTACTGGCAACGGTCCTTTCTATAGTAGCCTACTTCCTGGTAAGGGTACCTGACATAATGAGCGGAGATTTTATAAGCAAAATGGACCTATATACCATCAGCTTAATTATTCCTACGGTTATTGCTTTTTTGGTTGGCGGTAGGCTGGCAAATTTAGCGGTTGATAAGCGGTAGTCGTATTTTACGGTTGAATCTTCAGATTAGCGCTATAAATGTCTTCCTCAGCTTACTTTCGCGCCAAAGCACCTAACATGCCTCATCATCCGGATTGCTGAGGCTGTGCAGGTAGGTGAGGTAAGGTTGATAGTCAGCCGGGGTCCGTGGTAGGGATCTGCTGGCTGTCCTCAACCCCTACCGTCATTAACTGCTTCCTGAGAAACATACAGCTATCTAATACCACTACCGTGTCCACATCCGCAGGGCGCCGCCTATCCAACTTTATCTCCCGTGCCACACCCGCAATCTGTCCTCGGTTTCCTGGCTGTGGTGCGTGATATCGTACTGAAGCTGAGCAGGTGGTTCGGCCTATTCTGGCTTTTGGCAGGAGAAGAGAAGTAGGAATAAGAAAAGGTAGAGGGGTGGTTACAAAATAAATATTTCGAAATTCTAAACTTTTTCCAGTAAAATCCGCAATTTTATACAGAAAATAAAAACATAAATAGTGACTGAATTAGGGCAATATCTCACGAAGAAATCAGTAAATAAGGCTTTGGTTTCGAGAAGGACGGGTATTAGCGAATCCAGATTAAGCCAATTGAGTTCAAACGAATCAACCCAGCTCCGAGTGAAAGAACTTTACCTAATTGCATTGGCAATTGATGTAAGCCCCTGTGAAATATTAATGGAAGTTTGTATTGATATTAAATTAGAGAGTAAATGAATTTAGATTTTAAGAACTCTCATACTACATACTCAACACATGGGTTTCATACCTATCCTGCTAAAATGATTCCACAGGTTGCCAAAGCACTTTTAGATGAATATGGACAAGGCATAAAATCATTGTACGACCCATATTGTGGCTCTGGGACATCTTTAGTAGAAGCTAAATTACATAGTATTAATGGAATAGGCTCTGACCTTAATCCGCTGGCGAGGCTTATTGCAAAAGTTAAAACTACTCCCATTGAATTACAAACTCTAGATTTACACTTAAAAGAATTTTACAACTACCTATTTCAATTCAGATTTGGCTTCGAAAAAAATGAAAGTTCAATTATAACCCCTACGTTTAAAAATATAGATTTTTGGTTTTCTAGAACAGTAAAAAAAGATTTATCAATTATAACCAATTTCATATACAACATAGAAAACATATACATAAAAGAATTTTTTCAGGTTGCATTAAGTCAAACTATCCGTGAATGCTCCTGGACGCGGAAGAATGAGTTTAAACTCTATAAGATGAGTGCCGATCGAATTAAAATTTTTAAGCCTGATACATTTTCAACTTTTGAAAAAATCTTGGGAAAGAATAGAAACGGTCTTAAAAGCTTTATGGATGAGACTAACAATGAAGTCGATATTTCGATCAATAGTTTAAACAGTTCAAAATATATTTCAAGAAAAATAATCGCTGATAATAGTGTCGATATGGTATTGACGTCTCCTCCCTATGGCGACTCTTCCACAACAGTTGCATATGGGCAATTTTCCGCATTGGCAAATCAATGGTTGGGTTTTATGGAAAGAGGGCGCGTATTAGATGGTGAGCTGATGGGAGGTAAGAAAGCAGCAAGAATACAGAAGTTCAATTCATCATTACTAAATGATCAAATTAGAGAAATTGAAAGAACTGATAGATCCAGAGCTCTCGACGTGGCATCCTTCTATCGGGATTATTATTCATCAATAAGAAATATATCTGCTAAAATTCGATCCGGAGGGTATGCATGTTATGTTGTAAGTAATCGCACTGTACGTGGTGTGCAATTAGCTACTGGGGAGATCACCAAAGACTTTTTTGAAACTTTTGGATTTGGTCATGTAGAAACATTCAGTAGAAATATTTCTAACAAGAGAATGCCAAAGAAAAACAGTTCTTCTGGAATTAAAGGAGTAAAAACACCACTTATGAATAAAGAGCTAATTGTAGTAATGCAAAAGAAAAAGTAATGGCAGAACAAGAAAAATATAACAATACTGTAAGAACTATAGATGAAAATCTAAGGATAATTGCTTGTGCTGGTTCAGGTAAGACAACTTTTGTAGCTAAGAGAGTTTCTTATCTACTCGAATCAGGGTATGAACCTAAGAATATAATAGCTTTTACATACACAGAGCGTGCTGCTGCAGAGTTAAATAATAAAATTGTAGCAGAGCTAAAAGATAAAGGGATATTTGATGTACTTAATGGGTTTGCCGACATGTTTATTGGAACAATACATGGCTGGTGCCTAAAGGCGTTGATGGATAATGAAATTGGATATCAAAAATATAGTGTCCTAGATGACATTAAACTACGTCTTTTTGTAGATAAAAATTACAAAAAAATAGGGATGTCCAATATCACCAAGTTGAACAATCCCAACGTGAATATGAAAATATTTACTGATACAGAAAGGTTTATTCAACTAATGAACATTATCCGAGAATCGGATTTGACAGAGTCATTGCCGCCGGATATACAAGAAGCAAAGATACAGTATGAAACTCTCCTTCGCGATAATTCATATTTCGACTTCACAATGATAATGCAAGAAGCTTTGGAGAGGCTAAGAGTTGATGGTAGCGATCTCCAAACTCAACTAAAAAGAGACTTAAAATTCCTAATCGTTGACGAATTTCAGGATATCAATCCAATTCAAAATGATATTATACGCCATTTGCATGAAAGTACAGAGTGCAATATTACCGTAGTAGGTGATGATGATCAAAATATTTTTCATTGGAGAGGTAGTAACAATAAGTTTCTTAAAGATTTTCCTAATCGGTATGCTAAAATACGCCCTGTTAAACTTTTTACTCTTGATAAAAACTACAGAAGTTCAAAAGGTATTACCGGACTTGCTTCTGCTTTCATTGAGAAAAATCAGAAAAGGATAGAAAAGCGAATGATTTCAGCTGAAAAGCAGGAATTTATTCGGGATAAAGACATTCTTTACAATGAATATTCTTCACCTGATGAGGAGAACGAGGAAATAGTAAAGAAAATAAAAGCTTTAAAGGGGGTAGCTTTCGAAAAGGATGGTGAAAAACGTGGAATTGATTATTCTGATTTCTGCATACTTCTAAGGACATGGAAAAAATCTGCTGAAATCGTAAGTATTTTGGAGAAGCATAGCATACCTTATATTACAGCAGGAGTAAACGAATTATTTGACACTAAGGAAGTTATCGCATCTGCTGGAATTTTTCAATATTTAAATGATAAGAAAACTTATGAGCAATTAACTCAACTATGGTTAGACATTCCTGACAACCATATCGATTTGCAGAAATTAGAGTCCGCAATTAAAAATTTAGAAAAATGGAAGCCTGATAATTTTCAAAAGCACAGAAAAAGTGTAGGATGGGGAGATTTTAGAATTCAAGAAATTTTTTGGGAGTTTTTAAAGGACGCTGAAATTGTAGAAGAAACATTTATCACTGAAGGCACAAATGAAAGCATAACTCAGTCTGAAATTATATTTTATAATTTAGGTAAATTTAGCCAGGTAATTAATGATTACGAGACTATATATTTAGCTAGTGCCCCGCCAAGTTTTTATCTCTTCAATTTTTTAAACTTTATCAAGTATGCGGCTGTAGGTTACTATCCTGAGGGCTGGATGAATAACCCCTATAAAACACCAAATGCTGTTCAATTGATGACTATACATCAATCGAAAGGCCTTGAATTCCCAGTGGTATTTATTCCAGGACTGAACAAAAACTACTTTCCAATCAAAAAAATGGGGGGATTAAAAGTTTGGCACTTCCTTGATCCTTCATTAATAAAAGATCATGACAGGTATGAACCGGAGGATGATGATAGATTAGAGGATGAACGCAGACTACTATATGTTGCAATCACACGTTCCCAAAAATTCCTATTTATAAGCAGAGCACCTGAGAATAACCGACTTTATAGAGAAAAGTCCAGCTTCTCTAATGAATTGGTTTCTGATTATATCAGTCGCCCCCTTAAGCCAGTAAGTTTTGAAGATAGAGATAGGCTTGCTCCACAACAAAAATCTGAAGATATTACTATATCATTAAATTTCAGTGTATTAAAAGACTTCTTCGATTGCAACTACAGATTTAAGCTTATTACAATGTATGGGTTTTGCTTTCCATTGAATCAAAGAATGGGATTAGGTAAATCTTTACATGACACATTAATGGCCATTCACAAACGACTTACAGAAGGTAAGAATATTGATAACGAGTCTATTGAATATTTGGCTAAAAATCAATCACATTTTCCTTATATCGGCAGATCATCTGAATTGGAAAAAATGAAAGGAGATGTTGTTAATAAATCAATTGAATATTTTAAGAGGAATGAAGAAGGGTTACAAAATATTGAATTTGTTGAGCAGGATATAAAACTAAGTTTAGATGAAAATGTATTTGTTAGCGGGCGTATTGATTTAATAAAAACGCAATCCTATGAAGGAGAGCCTGAAACTACTATCATGGAGTTTAAATCTAATGATTCAGTACAATCCGATACAATTACTATAGATCAATTAAATCTGTATGCATTGGGTTATAAAGAATTAGTTGGTAAGAACGCCGATTATATACAAATTTATGATGTAGAAAAAAATGCTCCAGAGCATAGATCACCTATAGAGGAAAGACTTCTTTTAGACACTGAAAATAAAATAAAGAAGGCCGCAAAAAAAATCCGGAGTCAGGATTTACCAAAAGTACAGAATGCTGAAATATGTCGGGTGTGTTTTCAAAATCGGCTTTGCAAGGCGCGTATCGATCTTAATCTCCAGTCCAAAAAATGAATTTTTCAGACAAACAATATAAACGGCTGAAAAAGCTTTTTGACAATCCAGAAAATGTTTTAGTTGTTCACTGGGCTCGTCAAAATCTTAAGGATAATTCTGGTGGATTTACGCCTCGAATAACTGCAATTTTTGTCCAATCGTTAGATGAATCTACTAATAGGTACTTTGCAATACATTTAGAGGCCGAAAAAATAGGATTGATTCCTGAAGACATAGAAACCTACTATGATCAACTTGAAGAACAAATTTTAAAAGATTTCAACGAATTTGTAAGAGAATATAATAACTGTGAATGGGTATACTGGGATTCGGATGATCCACATTCTGGCTTTGAAGCGACAAATCACAGATACCAGGTTTTAGTTAATAAGGAAGATCAAAACTTAGTAGAAATACCAGTTCATAAACGAGTTAATTTAAATTCATGCCTTAAGGAAATATATGGGGTTAATTATGAGAGTATACCACAATTAGATAATCTAATGAAATCCAATAATGATGGCCAGCTAAAAAGTGATGTTCTCTCAATTCAGGACGAAGCCAGAGCATTTAAAAATGCTGATTTTTCTGGAATACTCCAATCTATTAAAAGCAAAGCTGATTTTCTCATTGAAGTCATTCGAAAAGCAGTTGACAAAAACCTCTCCGTAAGAAATAAAAACCTTATTTATCGTATAGGAAAATTTTTCAGTCACCCTATAATGATTGGTATTGCTTGGTTATGTACCGTTATAAGTTTGATTGTTGCTTTCTTTTAGCCTCTAAATAATAATTTTTTTTCAAAACTGTTGATCGACCCGCTTGAAGGATAGAACGGCATGTCTGAGCCACGGCGGCACGCGCCCAAAGCGCGGCACGGCGGGGCGAGTAGTCCGTCGAAAGCCGGATAGATTTTCGCTTATACCTTTTAGTAACTTACTTACCGAAAATTCTTAATATGAATGGCCAATCAAACGAAAGGCGTTAATACATCTCCATAGGCTACAGCCAGGTCAAAAATTGCGTTATTAACAGAAACAGGGTGAAGGCCGTGACATGAATCCCGGCTAATTCTATCTTACTTACATTGAAGAAGTGCCTGAGCTGCCGGGTATTGAGCGTATAAATGACAGCCAAATAAGGTAAAATAAAAATGATTCTGAGTACAACTGAGCTCGATGCATCACTGTATTGAGAGCTACTACTCAGGGCAAGCATTGAAATTTGTCCATAAACATGACAGCTTAAATACATCACCACCATTGCCCAGCCAATTTTACTCTTGCTATGCCACAATACGGTGATGGTGATGAGTAAAAGTAAGCTTGTGAAAATGCCAGTACTCAAATTGAAAGGTTCACCATTTAAACCTAGCACCATAACCAATAGTAATATATGTGAACCAGCAAAGACTGATAGTATGATAGTGACCCACCTGACGACTTTTTCAGGATAAGTCAACTTGGCCGCGCCGGGATTTAACTTTTTGTTGAGAAGCCGTTCGATTTTATGATAGGTACTTATGCTTTCCGGCTCTACGGCTGCCCAGCCTTCGTTAAGGTAGTTTCTGATCTCATCGATCTCTTTCTGAGAAATCTGCCGCCTCTGTATCTCACGCTTTGCAGCCAGTACGGCCCCGGGTTTATGGATTTTCGGATATTCTGCTATTCTAACCAGGTCTGCAACAGGTAAATTCTTGTAATCCGTTAGTAATTCTTCCATTTCACTTGTGGTATATCATAAAGATAATGAATAGGAAAACTATTTCAAGGCAGGTATTTGCGTGAGAGGTGGTCCGAGTGGTGTCGAAAGCCGAATAAATTACGCCCGATCCGCGTGAGAGGTGGTCCGACTCTCGGTAGAGCCATTGTTGGAGCCGCGACGCAGGAGAGGCGACTGGCGAAAGCCCGGCCCGCAGGGACACGCCCAAAAAATCCTGAATCTTCTTTTCTGCTGTATGGTGGGGGGCGTTGAATTGGCTTTGCTGCCAGAGGTACCAATGTGAGATATGCTTGGGGCTCTTTTATCATCTCTACTGCTTGCCGTAGGGGACCCCATTGCATGGCGCCCGTCATGCGACGGGGATAAGTGCCAGGCGATGGGGGCCCCATTGCATGGCGCCCGCTATTCAGCGGGGACTAATGCAATTCATTAACAATTAACCATTGCCCATTAACATTTAGAGCCCTCGTACAATAAAGCCTGGAGAGTGCAGGAAAATACGCTGCATCTGTGTATTATCAGGAAATATTTCAACCATACTACCTACCTATGAGAAGTCTCTACGAAGACCAGAACGACCGGAAATCACGGGATCTACCCATTGATGAGAGCTGTAGCTGCGATGACCCTATCGACTGTCTGCGGCATATGTTTGTGGACATGGTGCAGAAGAAGCGCGTGGCGCTGGGCCAGTGTCCCGTGCGCAGGCCGGTGTTTTTGCGGACGCACGGCATCATAAAAGGCACCATGAATGTGCTGAACGACATACCGGCGGAGCTGCGGCAGGGCATGTGGGCCGAAGGTGGCGAGCACCCCGTGTATGTGCGCTACAGCTCTGACCTGGCGGATGGCCGGCCGGACTGGATGAGCACGATAGGCATTGGCATAAAGGTATTTAACGTGCCGGGCAAGAAGGTGGTGGATGACGACGGGGCGGGCACGGCGGACCTGCTGATGCAGAATGTGCCTTTCTTCTTTGTGGATACGGCCAAGGACATGTGCGGCTTTACAAAGGCGAGCCTGGAGGGCTGGGGCGATGAGTGGATACAGGAAAATGCGCCGAAGACGCAGGAGCTGCTGGACAAGCTGGCGAAGCCGATCCGCAGCGTGTTTGAGACGAGCCTGTGGAGTGTGGTGCCCTTTAAGCTGGGCGACAGCTACTGCAAATACATCCTGCGGCCCGGCACGAGCACCTTTGCGGGGGAGCCGGACATAAACGACCCGGACTTTCTGGGTAAGGACCTGGCCGCGCGTATGGAAAAGGGCGCGGCGACGCTGGACATTTATATACAGCAGCGGCCGGGCACGGACCGCTTTAGCGAGAGCTACATAGAGAAGCACTTTCCGCTGGACCGCGCCACGGTGACCTGGGACGAAAAGGAGGCGAAGCCGGTACGGGTGGCGACCATCAAGCTGCCTAAGCAGAAGATAGAGAAGGAGCAACAGGAGATATACGGCGACTGGCTGTCGTTTAACATCGGCCGGGTGCCGGAGGCCAATGCGCCGGTGGGCAGCGTGGCGGAAGCGCGGGTGAGTGTGTACCAGACGAGTGCAAACTACCGTCGCAAGGAGAACGGCCAGCCGGTGAAGGAACCGAAGGAGCCGGGCAAGCCCGAGATCAAGAACCCGAAGTGCCCCTTTCCCGGTCATAAGCCGGAGCAGCCTTCGGAGGAGCCGGTGGCACTGACGGCGGAGCAGAAGGAGCGGATTGCGTACCTGCGTATCCACCCGGGCATCGGCGTGATGCGGGTGGGCGACAGCGCGACGGAGTACTACATAGGCCCGGAGACGAAGAACCCGCCACTGACGGAGTTTGGCGCCACGCGTGACGAGGGGGGCTCGATCAAGCGACAGGCAGCGCGCTTCCGCGTATATGGCTATGACAAGGACGGCAATGTGGTAGCGGAAGTGCAGCAGACGAAGGGCGTACAAATCAAGTGGAATGTGCACCTGGCGAGTCGCAAAGCGGCCTGGTACGAGTTTAACGCCGCGATGGATCTGCCGGAAACGAAAGACATGACGGTGCCGCTGCGCAACCCCGACGTGAAGGGCGGCGGCCGCAATGCCCTGGTGATCGATGCGGGCGAGAAGATCATAAGCGGTACGGGCAGCAAAGACAGCAGCTACCAGATGAGCGGCACCTTCCAGGGTACCTCCGTCATGCTGGGCGAACTGCGCACGGATGAGGTCGGCCGTCTGCTGGTGCTGCCGGGCCATGGCATTTCTGCCAGTCCCTCTAACCAGCCCGTGTATAACCCCGCCAAGCCGAGCAGCTTTAACAATGCCTCGGGCTGGTACGACGACATTGCCGATGGCCCCGTGCGCGCGCAGGTGTCTATAGACGACATGGACTACGACGCGGACCCGGCCTGGGTGATCTCCGCCCCGCCTAACTACGGGCCGGACCTCGTGGGCTGGCGCACGATGAACGACCTGATGCAGAGTGTGTACATACAGGCGGGCATGATGGAGCTGCCGAAGCGGATCTACTTCCAGCGCGACGTGCGGCCCATACTGGAGCGCCTGAATGAATTGCAGTGGGTGAATAAAGGCTTCCTGAGCATGTTTGGCGCCGGTGCCCCCATGAACTTCTCGGATGTGGCGCTGATGAAAAAGCTCTCGCACTGTCCGGAGAGCCAGACCTACCCCGACCCCTACATGGAGCTGCGCCGCACGGTGTACAACAGCTTCCGCCCGGCGAAAAGCACCACCTACACCCAGGGTGCCTGGCCGTGGATATACGGCGATGCCTACGGGGTGGACAACGCCACGCCGCAGCCCTACAGCAATAACCTGCTGCAACTGCCGCCATACTATGACTACATCCTCTCCGAGTGGGTCAAGGGCAACTTCGTGAACGACTACGAGCCGCAGGCGCCCGCGCGGCAGGCCTTTGAGCAGGTGCCCCTGCAGCAGCAGCCCGACATGCTGGACCAGTCCGCCATGCACTTTTGCCTGGCCGATGCCTTCCACCCCGGCTGTGAGCTGACCTGGCCCATGCGCCACGCCAGCATGTACCGCGCCCCCTACCGCATCCGCATGCGCGAAGAGGGCAAGGACGAGGCCAGCTACGGCCCCACGCTGGACCAGCACACGGTGCTGCAGGTGGGCGGCCCCCTCTACGAGCAGGGACCCGGCGACCTCACCAAGTGGATGGCCCTCCCCTGGCAGGGCGACACGGCCTACTGCCGCTCGGGCTACGACATGGAGTACGACCCCTACCTGCCCACCTACTGGCCCGCACGCGTGCCGAACCAGGTGCTCACGGAGGACGACTACGACACGCTCTGCAATACCAAGCGCCCGATGGAAGAGCGCATTGCCGCCTTCCACAATCGCCCCGCCTGGCTGCGTCAGCTACCACAGGGCGCCACGCCGCCGCAAAACATGCAGTACATGATCGACCACTTCGGCGAGATGGGCGTACTGGAAGCCCGCCCCCGCCCCAAAGACATGGACTGGCTGCCGGAAACAATGTTCGTAGAGAACCTGACCAAAATACGGCAGGAGGAGCTCAAAGAGGCCCAAAAGCTGTTCCGCAAGGAATACAAGCAGCTCGGCTTCTACGACCAGATGCTCCGCGAGGCCGGCTGGTTCAGCGAAGAGCAACGCAACGCCTTCGACACCACCCAGAATAATGAGGGGTGAGGGGTTAAAATGTGATGAGTGCAGGGATCGGTTTTGCTCCCCTCCTATATTCACTACTAGTTCGAGATTAGCGAAGCGTAATCTCGTCCGGAGTGGATCGGACCTATCATTTAAGTTCAGTTTGTAACTGAACAGCCCCCTGGAGGGGCTAATAGCAGAGCTGCTAATCCAGGCTGTTCGATACCTGAGAGCATAAATCAACCTTCGTGCATGCGAAATCGGACGCAACCCGGTCAGGCGCGACCCGGTCAGGCGCGACCCGGTCAGGCGCGCCCCGGTCAGTCGTGACCCGATACAACCCCGCGGTAGTTAAACTTTATTGCTTTGATATAATGTAGAATAGATAATGATTGATTTACCATGCCACAGCCAAGCAGTAATTCCCCATCCGTCAATTAACGGGAGGGGACGGTTCAAAAAGGCAACAGCACTTTTTGAACCAGGGTTGGACCGGCATTCCGGCGGGAATAGCATAAAGGATGGGTAAGCATCGCTTTTTTAAAAAAACTGCTTGAAAGAACATTCTGCTAGTACCTCCCCGAATTAAAACACGCCTTCGCGTTTTTATTTCGCCCCTCCTACTAGCGCAGGAGGGGAATTTTTGTGCTTTGATTAAAGACAGTGCCATTAAAAGAGTAAGAGAGCTTGCATTCTATCACATAAATAATGATTGATTTGCCAGGTTTTTGGGAAATGAAAGTGCTTAACCCCACGGTTATGGTATCAAATTAAAACCGATCTTGTGCCATGAAGCGTTAAGAAAGCTGCCATAATGAAGCGTTAAAAAAGAAAACTGTTTGAGCTTTCGGAGGTACGAGGAAAGTGAGTTTTTTCTTTTAGCGAATGGAGGCAGGTTTTAGCTGAAGGGCACCCAGTCTTGGTGACCCCGTCTTGATTTTTGGTTACTTTTTGATCAAGCAAAAAGTAAAAGAAAGCAAGGGAGAAAGCTTTAGGCCAAAGAATAGAGCGATTCTTTCAGGAGAGTAATATACAGTAGCGCTTTCTCTTGATTTTAAACCCCATTTCAAATGCCAGACTATGATGTACTAATCGCCGGAAGCGGCCCCGCAGGATGCGCCGCCGCCCTCCGCCTTCACTCCCTTGGGCGCGACGTCTGCATCGTAGACACCCCCGCCCCCACCAGGCTCAAGCCCGGCGAGTCACTGCCCGGTGCCGTGCTGCGCCTGCTCCAGACCCTCGGCATACCCGCCCTTGAGGCCCTCATGTACCCCGGCACCTACGAGGCCAGCACCGCCAATGCCGCCGCCTGGGGCAGCGACCACTACACCCAAAACGACGCCATCCGCAACCCCGAAGGCGGCGGCTGGCACATACTCCGGCACGAGTTCGACAATGGCCTCCGGAAAATAGTCCTCTCCCGCGGCATCCCCATCATCCCCGGCAAAGCCGGCAAGCTCAGCCCCGGCCACGACGTACACACCCTCACCATCGAAAACCCCGGCCAGCCGCCTAAGCACATCCGCTCCCGCTGGCTCATAGACGCCACCGGCCGCGCCATCGCCATCGCCCGGCAGTTTGGCGCCACCCGCCAGAGCCTCTGCGAGCAAATGGCCGCCGTCTGCTGGTTCCACAGCCCCCACACCGATACCGACCGCCGCACCCTCGTCAAGTCCGCCCCTACCGGCTGGTACTACACCGCACTGCTGCCCCGTGGCAGCCAGGCGCAGGGCCTCCGCGTCTTTGCCTTCCACGGCCTGCCCCACCACGTCGCCCGCCTCGTCCGCGACCCCCAAGCCATGGCCGAACAGGTCAATGCCTCCCGCATGCTCCCCTACCCCATCAGCACCGCCGATTTCGTCAGCAGCCCCAGCAACCCCGGCCCCATTGCCACCGGCGCCTCCTTCGGCCGCCTCTGCCTGCCACCTAATACCAGTGAGGTAGCCGACCAAGAGCCCCTCCATCGCTGGCTTGCCACCGGAGACGCCGCCCTCTCCTTTGACCCCCTCTCCTCCCAGGGCATCTTCTTCGCCCTCTACAGCGGCATCCGCGCCGCCGAAGCCATTGCCCAAGGCACCCACCAGGCCATGCAGGCATACCACGACAAAGTTTCCCAAGTCTACGAAGCCAACAGAAAGTCCCTCAAGATGCTCTACACCAGCGAACTGAGATACACACAGGAAGCGTATTGGAAGGGGTGGTTTGGGTGAGTAGATTTGGAGCAGGATTTAAAAGGATGTTTTGATAGTCAGGATTTTTTCTTAGGTGGTTTGGATGATTAATTGCACCAGTCCCCGCTGAATAGCGGGGCCCGCAGCGCCTGGCAGTAGGGATTGAGCGAAGAGCCCCCAATGGAATGCAGTAGGATTGGTATGAAGAGCCACTTCCGTTTAGCAGAAATGCGGGTGAATGGCAAGATTTTTCCCTAGCTAGTTTAGGATGGAAAAAGTGCTGATGGGTCATTTGGGCGTGTCCCTACGAGCCGGGCTATCACTACTCGCCCCGGGTCGGCTAAGGCCTCCCCGTGGCTCAAACATGCCGTTCTATCCCTCACGCGGGAAAACTACCGATTACTTATGCAGTCTCTCAAGCTCCAATAATGAGATTAAATCCTCCAGGTTATCATAGTAGTAGTCCCAGATTGTTGCAACAGGCTTTCCACCCTTACTCACCAGCCTTACCCTCTTAAGCCAAGGGTTATAAGTAAACCCAGCAAGGTCTTTTCTTAATATGATCTTTTCCCTCCTGGTCACTATGTTGCGTATAACGACTTCTTGCTCATTAACCCTGATAGTATTGATATCAAACAATACCCTCTTCCACAGAAATACGATTGTAAACACAAAAAGCCCCATGAAAAACGAGTACCACAACCATTGAGTTTGAAAATCAATCGCCGTTCCTTCGGCAAACAAAAACGGCATGGCCAGAGAAAACCCAGCCAGCAGGTAATTCATTACAATGGTTACGTACTTAAGCTTTACTTCCATGCTTCAGCCAATTCAATAGTTAACGTACAGCCTAAAATAGATTAGTCCCAGTCCGCAAAATAGGAAGTTCTAGTAGAGAAGGAAAAAGGCTGATTGGTTCTGAAAGTTGATTTGCCATTTGGGGGTGAAAGGCTGCCTAGCGGATCCGCCTAAAATTCATCCAGCTTTCGACGGACGACTTGCCGAGGCTAAGACATTCCGTTCTATCCCTCACGCAAATAACCAAAAGATAATGAAATATCCACTGCTTATAGGAAGGTTTATACCCTATTTAGAGGATGCGAAATGTAAAATTCCTTATTAAAATGCGACCTCAATATTTCCGAGCACTATGAAAATCGTAGCCAAGATTTTTTATTTTATCTTCGCCATCTTGATAATAGTAATTCTAAAATCAGGAAGAAAACTTGCAACTCGACATATTTATAGAGCAGATTGGGAGGACATAGTTATTTTTACCCTGTTTGTTCTAGGAGGACTAATAATTACTTATTACTTACTTTTTAAAAGTCATGACTTTGTTATAAAATCCAAAAAGAGGACATATAATCCTGAATATTATAATATAGAACGCCTGACTAGTTACTCGCTATACCTGAGATCCTTTGATACGGATGAAATCAGTACAGCTACCGGCTACGTAACTTATAATGGTCTTTTATTCCCAAACTTTGACCATGAGTTAGAAAACATTCAGTTAGCATTAAAACCAATAGGGGAAACAATTGCAATTGGTAAGCCAACAGGCGATCCTATTTCTGGCCTAGTAACACTTCCTGCTTTTCAAGAGAATGTCTGGAAACAAGAAATCATTAAGCTAATAAGTAACGCGAAGTTAATCATAATACGATCAGGGGTTTCTGAAGCATTGAAATGGGAGATAGATTATGTATTAAAAAATGTGGACCACAATAAAATAGTATTCTTACTCCCAAATAACCAATCTTTATATAATAAGTCTCAAAATTTTTTTGAAAAAAATTACAATATTAAAATACCTGATTTCAATTTATATAAAGAAGAAAATTGCTCAATTAATTCCATACTCTATTATCGAGATTTAGAACTTATTTACACTCCTCTACAAGATGCTTATATTAGAACAAACCCTGCTAAGCTTCTCTTTCCAAGCCTTAGAATAGCGCTCAAACCTGTATTCGAGAATAACAATATACATTGGACTCCTCCCCCGATACCTCTCCGAATATACTTTGGAATAATTTTATTAATTTGATTAATTGGTTTATGTCTATTTTTCATTATTGATATAAATCCGTTCTCTACATTAAGCATGAGATTTCCTGACGGCATCTTATTCTTTGGTTTTTTTACTGTAATTTTATTCTATCCATTAATTTATGGCTGTTATAAGTTGGTCGACATAATTAAACAATTTAGAAAAGATAGGTTACATAATAGTTTTTCTGGCCATAAATTACGCTTATAGATAGTATCAGAGTTTGAACTGAAACATGCTAACTGTAGCCCCATTTGGCGCAAGTATACAATCCCACTTAATTCAGGCGTCTCGCCTGGACTAAAACAAGTAGACTGTAGCAGGAATGTGGGTGGGGGCTGGAGGTAGTGCGAAACCCGTATGCGGCCCCAGCGGGGTGCCGCCCAGCTTCAAAGGGACACTTAGCTTTGTGGGTAGAGCGGCGTTTTTTAGTGGTCTTGCACACTGTGAGTCCCCTTTGATAGGGTTGACCTCATATACGTGGGTATCTGCGCCGAAGGTAGCCTCGCTATTATCCGATAGGATGCGTTGAATTGCCCCTACTGCTATCCGATGGAGGTTCTTACATCAGCCCTACTGCCAAACGATGGGGGCCCCGCTATTCAGCGGGGACTGGTGCTTACCTGATCCTGACTATCTCATTCATCATCATAATCCTGAGCTAAAAATGGCAGACTGTTACCCTCCTTTAGCGCAATGATCGCCCTTGTGCTAAGCACGCATTAGAGTGCATCCGGCAGGCTGTATCAAATACCTCCACCATCAGCGGGAACTACCATCAATCTGCAGTTTAGTCTAATCAGACGCTTAAACTAATTTGGGGCTTCTTCTGTGCTAAAATTTTTTATATTGACTTTATAATAGCTAAAAAAGTAACATGACAGGAAAATCTTTTGGAAATGGAATAAAAAGCTTCACCATTAGCAACGGCTTGAGTAAGGTCGTATCTAAAGCAATTATTATACTTTATATAGTATCATTATTGCTCCCGGCATATACACATACTCCTGGATTTTTCGCGCTAATCTTTGGTGGGCTGTCTTTTCTATGGCTGGGACCGGCCGTTATCGCATGGTCGGCCAATGTCCTGTTCTTTTTAGTTTTATTTAAAAAAAATTATAGCCCTAGAATCAAACGATTATTGAGTGGTATTGGGGCATTATGCGGATTATGCGCATTGTTTGTGACTGAATTACCCGTGCATGAAGGTAGCTCTACCACCCCTGTTAGTATAGGTATGGGATTTTATATATGGGAAACGAGTCTTCTTTTATTGTTCCTCAAATCTGTAAGCGACTATAATAAATCAAAAGAACAGCAAGGAGAAGATTTTTTGCAGTAGTGGTTCATTTTTGACAAGTCATAATCCTGATCATCCCATTGCGCTCCTTTGGCGCAAGTATATAATCCCACTTAGTTCAGGCGTCTTGCTCGTGCGGAATGGATTGGACTAGAACAAGTAGACTTTAGCAGGAAGATGGGTGGTGGCGTAGGCGGTGGTGCAAAACCCTTTCCGTCTACGAGGCTATCTTCAGCGGTAGTTTAAGATTCGCTTTACAAATAGACCATTGAGCATAAGAAGGCTTTGCTCTCGCAGCCACCTGAATGCAGGCCCAGCGGGATGCCGCCCACCTGAATGCAGGCCCAGCTTACCCAGGAAAGGATTTAGTCAGTGCTAAACGCATCATTATCCTAAAACCTCACCAGCCCGCTAAATTGAACGCACAATGAAAATCCCCTCCTCGGAGGGGGCGGCCAGTGAGGCCGCCATGAAAAGCAAAAGCTCCGTCCGGGGTGGGTCCTATCGACTAGCGAAAGTCAACTAAAGAGCAACCAAACCCTGAGCCGGAAGTAGCATTAACGAGTGATGCGTTTTGAAATTCATAGAAAAAAGTGATGCGTTTTCAAGTTACACAGTGGAGTCGATAATAGGCAGACTGAAATCCTGACTATCTCATTCATCATCAAAATCCTGAGCTAAAAATGGCAGACGTAAGCGGAGGGCAGTAATGTGGTGCTATTGCCAACTACCTACTGGACATACGCCAGTAGTCGCACATGTCCCTGGCAGTGGTCATTAACTCTTACCTTAACATTGTGCGGCCTGCTCGATTGCGAGTCCAACCCTGCCGAAGGGACACTATGAGCTGTGGTAGAGCGGCGTTTTTTTAGTGGTCACGCACACTGTAATTCCCCCTTTGGCCGGCAATGTGGCTATGGAATGGCTATGTCAACTCGAAGGGGGCAGGCGTAGAATATGGCTGAAACGCTCTAGTTGACCCCGGGGGATGTCCGAACCGAAGTCGCTTTGCCATTATCTAATGAGGTGCGTTGAATTGACCCTACTGCTATCCGATGGAGGTTCTTACATCAGCCCTACTGCCAAACGATGGGGGCCCCATTGCATGGCGCCCGTCATACGACGGGGACTGGTGCTTACCTGATCCTGACTATCTCATTCATCATCAAAATCCTGAGCTAAAAATGGCAGACTTAAGTGGAGGGCAGTAATGTGGTGCTATTGCCAACTACCTACTGGACATACGCCAGTAGTCGCACATGTCCCTGGCAGTGGTCATTTGCTCCTACCTGTACATTAGCGGGCCCTGTCCTCGAATGCGAGCCCAGCGGGGTGCCGCCCAGTCGAATGCGAGCCCAGCGGGGTGCCGCCCAGTCGAATGCGAGCCCAGCGGGGTGCCGCCCAGTCGAATGCGAGCCCAGCGGAGTGCCGCCCAGCGGGATGCCGCCCAGCGGGGTGCCGCCCAGCTTCAAAGGGACATTTTCCTTACTGCATAAATTAGTGTCTTTCTACTGTAGAATACGAGTCTACTCTAAACCCTACCGTTGAATGATATTTGCAGAACCAATATCCAGGGAAATCATATATTCTTTAGTGCTACTCAGGCTTTCAATTGCAGAAAAGATGTCACTAAGGCGATCAATTAGTCTTTGTGTAGAAATATTGCCGAGGTTTACCTTGATAAGCTTTTTGGGTGTATGGCTGATCAAAAAGCTGTTTTTAAAATCAGCGTCCTTAGTAAGTACTATGAAGTCATGTTGATCAGCGTATGCACAGATACTCTTATCAGTACTTTAATAACTGTCTAAAATATCATTGACATGAATGGCCTCATAGCCCTCCTCTTTCAAATACTTCACCACTTTATGGGAAATATGTACATCACAAAGAAACTTCACTAAGCTACTTCTTTAATATCGTGACCTGAAAGGGAAAGCTTAGCATATTGAAGAGAGGCCAGTATGTCGTCTTTTTCCAGTTCGGGGTGATCTTCCAATATCTCATCCTGGCTCATTCCGGAGCCAAGTAAGTCAATAATGGTTTCGACGGGCCACCGCATTCCCCTGATACACGGTTTACCGTGACAAACTTCACTATTGATGGAAATTCTACTTAAAAGGCTCATTTTCCAAGGTTGGTTTCGCTTTATAAATGTACGAAATTGTTTTGAAGATGGTTAGGATTGACATATTCGTCCCCACTTCGTTAATCTTTACCCTCAGCCTAAAAAACACAAACTGTAGCTAATAGCAGGAAGATGGGTAGTGGCTGGGGCGGCGGTACAAAACCCTTTCCGTCTGCGAGGCTATCTTCAGCGGTAGTTTAAGATTCGCTTTACAAATAGACCATTGAGCATAAGAAGGCTTTGCTCTCGCAGCCACCTGAATGCAGGCCCAGCGGGATGCCGCCCACCTGAATGCAGGCCCAGCTTACCCAGGAAAGGATTTAGTCAGTGCTAAACGCATCATTATCCTAAAACCTCACCAGCCCGCTAAATTGAAAGCACACAGAAAATCCCCTCCATTGGACTGGGGTCGCACACGACGGGCGGCCGATAAAGTCACTATGGAAAGCGAGGGTCAACTCCGGGGTGGGTCCTGTCGTCTAGCAGAAAATAGCTACAGACTAGATGAGACAACCCTTTTCGTCTGCCTATCAACTGTAATTGTTATCTAAGAATGATGCCCTTAATAAGCTTTCTACTTTCCACATCATATTACAGGCAGCCACCTGAATGCAGGCCCAGCTTACCCAGGAAAGGATTTAGTCAGTGCTAAACGCATCATTATCCTAAAACCTCACCAGCCCGCTAAATTGAAAGCACAAGGAAAATCCCCTCCTCGGAGGGGCAGGCGAATACTGTAAATATGAAAAGGAAATGTTCACTCCGGGGTGGGTTCCACCATCTAGCAGAAAAACACCCGAAAACCCTCCAAATTTCACCAACACCCCCTATTTTAGCCCCCCGAAAAATCACCAGCTATGAAACGGAGAACAGTACTGCCTTATGAGCCGTGGCTGAAGCCTATTGCGAAGAAGCTACGGAAGAATATGACCCTGGGCGAAGTGCTGCTCTGGCAGGAGCTCAAGCGCGGGCAGATGCTGGGCTACGACTTCGACCGACAACGACCTATCGGCAGGTATATCGTAGACTTTTACTGCAAGGACCTGATGCTAGCCATAGAGGTAGACGGCGAAAGCCACTACCACGACGATGCCCCGGAGAAAGACGCGGTACGACAAGCAGCCCTTGAAGACCTGGGCGTCCGCTTCCTCCGCTTCGATGATACAGACGTAAAACAGCATATAGACACCGTGGTAGCGACTATCCACCATTGGATAGAGACAAATGTGGAGGAGGGAATGGTGTAGTGTTTGGTAGCGGTAGAGAGTGCTAGACGAGGCGACCCTTTCCGTCTGCGAGACTATCTTCAGAGTTAACTCAATATTAGGTTTTCAAATAGACCATTGAGCATAAGAAGGCTTTGCTCTCGCAGCCACCTGAATGCAGGCCCAGCGGGATGCCGCCCAACTTCCCCAGGAAAAGATTTAGTCTGTGCTAAACGCCTCATTTTACAATAAACTCAACAGCACACTCAATAAACTCAACAGCACACTAAATTGAACGCATACTGTAAATCCCCGCCTGGGACTGGGGTCGCACACGACGGGCGACGCAGGAAGTTGGAGAAAGGCAGTAAGGGTGACGTCGGGGCGGGTTGTGTCGTCTAGAAAATATAGCTTAAGTACGAGCCCAGCGGGCTGCCGCCCACCTGAATGCAGGCCCAGCTTACCCAAGAAAGGATTTTACAGTCTGCTAAACGCAGCTTTACTGCAAAACCCAATCTGTCCGCTAAATTGAACGCACAGGGTAAATCCCCTCCCTGGAGGGGTAAGCGCAGGAAAGTAGCCATGAAACACTGAAAACGATGCAGGGGGTGGGTTGCGTCGTCTGGCAGAAAGGTGGAGAGCAAGCATGATAGGCTATACTGCCAGATGCAGGGGGTTCTTACCGCTACCCTACTGCTATCCGATGGGGGCTCTTACATTATCCCTACTGCCAGACGATGGGGGCCCCGCTATTCAGCGGGGACTTGTGCTATCCCCTTCCCTTACATCGTCTCAACAAACTCCAAAAAGGTCTTCTTATGGCGCTCCAGGTCCATGTCGGGAGACAGGGCTACGCGCGCGATGTAGTCTTTGTCCCCTTCTTTAGTGGTGCCCTGCGTGGAGGTAGCCGGTATCGTCCAGTAGCAGCCCTTTAGCTGGCCGTAGCTCACGCAATATTTACTTTCATTGGGTATCTCCCGGATCATCATGGTGATCAGCTTCAGGTTCAGCTCCCTTTTATACGCTTCTCTTTCTTCATCCGTGCTACCTTTGGTGGGCAGGTCTAATGAGAATACCGAAGGCGTAAATCCTTGACTGGCTATTTCTTCCGACACAAAGTTGATCTTCGCGGCGGGCAGCACCTCCTTTATAAAGTTTACAAACTCACGCGTGTTCTTATACGCATCATGTATCCTTTGATTCATAGAGGGCAGTTGCTCCGCCAGTATCTCCATTTGCAGGTCAGTGGCCTCATTATCGCAGAGGATCATATGCTTTTCTATTTTGGGCAGCAGGTCCTTCGCTTCTTCATTTGCCACGCAGTAGCCCGCCGTACATTTCCCTCCGCTGGGGAATTTCGATCCGCTTACGTAGGAGATCGTCCTCACCGTAGACAGTATCCCGTCTTCACCCAGGAACTGCACGTTAGGGCAAAAGGTCTGATCCAGAATAAACACCGGATCGATAGCCACCTCACCGGCCGCTGTTTTGCGGGGCTCGCTCAGCACCGCTTTTAAGCGCTCCAGGTCCGGCACCTCTACCCGTGGGTTCGTGGGGATTTCGGCAATGATATACGGCACCGCATCATCGGCAGCCACTTTGCCTAAGATCTTATCGATGCTGTCCACCATATTATGGTCCCCATCCACCGGCAGGTCCACCACCTCTACATGATCCAGGCAAGCCGCCACGCGCCTCGCCTGGTCATTTGTGCCTCCATAGCAGTTCGGGGGTACGATGAATTTTATGTCCTTTCCCTCATAGTTTTTCTGTGCGTAATCGATAAGACCCATCATAATGGCATACTGCACAGACAAGCCGCTGGAGCCAACCAGCGCCTTGGCCTTCGTACTCGTTATGTCCTGGACCAGCTCGATCACACGCGCTTTATCCGCCGCTGCATTGCCTTTTGTCGTCTCAGTGACAGGCTTACCCGTCAGAAGCTGCAAAGCGGTAAGGCAGTTCGCCGGGGTTATCGCAATGGTCTCCCTTCTGCGGACGTGCTGTATATCCGGGATATAATTCTCATTCTGCTCGCCATTTACCAGCAGCAGGCTTCCCAGGTGCCCATGCAGGCTAATGTAAAAGTCAACCGGCAGGCTCAGATCAGCCTGGCCCACCTCGGCTTGAGGGGCAATGAACACCGTACTGCCCTCGTATGGGGGGATGTCTTCCGGCTTCTCTACCTGCTTCAGCTCAAAGGTATAGCCATACACCTCCCGCAGCGCGTCGAAGTCAAAAACATCCGGCAGCTCACCAGTATACACAATTTGCGTATTCTTCTGCTCGAACAGGTTCCTCCTTAGAATAGCCAGAACAGGAATGGTCTTGGACGAAAAGCTGATGACACTATCAGCCTTTAGCTGGTGTAGCTTGCCAATGGCCCACTCCAGCACACAAGATAGCGGATGCCCCAGCCGGATGTAATCGAAGGCAGTAGGCAGTTCACTAAGTGCCTGTGCATCTGCATTCCCCGCCTTATACAAGGCCTCAAACTGCTCCAGGAATTGCGTTTTGGCTAATCGTTCATCGTAAATATCCAGCCGGTGCGTCGTAAGACTCAGCCAGTCCGCTGGCATATTGGCTAAAACATCCTCAATATACTCCAGTACCTTATTCTCTGTCATAATCTTCAGCTTTCGAAGGGGGCAGGTAATACGCTACCATATAGTGGCTGACACTGTACTACATGCCCGTTTGCTACATCCAGTCTGCCGGGGCCACAACCATTTTGCCCCTTCATTTTGGCGCGCAAATCTAACAAATTCCTTTTCCAGTAAAAAGTACGGCAGCGACTCCCTCCAAGTTTCCCCCATCCCCTGCCCCTCACCCCGGGCTGCGCTAGCCTGCAAGGCTTACCAAAGTGATGCGTTTTTAATTTCACAGACAAAAGTGATGCGTTTCGTTCCTTAGCTTCTGAGGTGATGCGTTTTATAAATCAATAATCCTGAAGCTCATTACCTCAATCAAAACCCCAACCAAAACCATAAAGTCCCACGCCAGCCAATACTATTCAGGGATTGACACATGTTATCCATTATCAACTATCAATTAAGCATTAACCACCATCAAAGCTTATGGTATTATTCCCATTTACTTCCCTGTATCTATCCCATAGCGATTCTATAGTCAACCCATAGTCAGATCGTGGATAACCTATAGTACCCCTTTATTGAACTATAGTAAGAAGGCAGGCCCCTTTAACCCTCCTGTATTCAAATCCCTGTGAGCTGATGAAGCCTCCCCTGTTTGCAGGAGCCAACTCATTTTTCAAATAAACCGGTAGCCATACAAATCAGATTTCCACCCTCTGAAATAATTGCCTGTCAGCGAGAAACTTAGCCCTTAAACCTCCGTTCAAAATGGAGTATACCGGGTAATAGTCCGGTTAAACCACTAATGAAATCAACATGGAAATTGATAGCGGGTATCATGATGGTGCTGGCTATCGCAGGATGTAGCGAGGACGACGATGTGTCTAACCCCCCCGCTCAGATTACAGCTAGTACCGTTCAGTTTGGTCCAGACGAAAGCGAGACCGAGAACGCTCAATTACATACGATTGAATTGATATTTGACAAAGCAGCTCCACTGTCAGGAGAGATTGAGTTAGAGATCATTTCCGCATTTCTGGAGGACATACAGACCACACCCGCCCACACCAACGGAGTCGTGTTAATACCCGTAAGCAAAGGCGACGAAAATGCCTCCTTTACCCTCACCTGGACAGACGATGACGTCATCAATGACATCGACAGGGTGTTTTTCCTTGAGATTACCCACCTGAGCAATGGCTTCACCTACGGAGAAAATAAGTCTGCCATTTTTTCCATATCAGATAATGAAGCCCAGGTAATGGTAAGCTTCCCCCGGAATAATATGGAAATATCGGAAAATGAATCCGGAGGAGTGGATATCGTCATGCCCCTATCAGGCCCTGCCCGTGGCAATGGTACCGCCACCATCCAATTGGAGGGCTTCGATGAAAGTAAGTTTACTACCGTGCCCGCTTATGATGGTAACGGGCAGATCGAACTCGAGGCATCACATGGTTTCAGTGCCCTGGGCTTTAAGATCATACCTATTGCCGATAATATCGGCAGCGACATGGACATCCGATTCGACATCATAGGTACCAGCGGTTCGCTGACCATTGGCCATAAGCCCTCTTTCCAGGTGAAGATACTGGCCACTAATAACAACAGCGGACTTAGCGGTAAAGCTAAATCATATGAAACCTCCGCCGGCGGATGGAAAAGCAGCAAAACCTATGAGTATGCAGAAGACGGCAGGCTGTTTAAAGTCCACTGGAAGACCGAGACCCCCGCGCTGAAGCAGGGCACCAACACCTACTACTATGCAGCAAACGGCCTGATAGAACGCATAAATTATTCATTAGAGCAGGAAGACGAATACTTCTACCAGGAGAACGGGCGCATCGTAAAGTCTGAGATAAAAGCAAACAGTATCGTAAAATCCTATGCTGAATACGACTATGACGAAGCAGGTAATGTTGGCGCCAAAGCCCTGTATCACAGGCAATCAAATGGATCATTTAAGCTCAACTTCGTTTTTATAAACCTATATTTTACCGATGGCAATCTCTTTAACCAAATGGTATTTGTGCCCATAGATGCCCAAGATGATTATGCGCTTATCGAAACACGGACCTATAATTCATACCTTACCACAGATAATCCATTTTCCGAAATAGAGATCATACCCGGCATAGTGACACAGCATAAGCTACCCGCTTCTTACCGGCTCGAAAAAGAAGGCGTGGACCTGATCTACAACTTTTCTTACACATATAATAGCGCCGGCAAACCCGTACAGCGGTCTACTACAGGTGAAACCACCACCTATACTTACTACTAAGACTATACATGATCCGCAAACAAAAATAGGCCACATTGCTGTGGCCTATTTAATATGTTACGAGATTTAAATACGGAAATTATTGATCCGGCGGAGGCTCCTCACAGTACTCATAGCAGTTAGAACCACCATAGTAGCTATCGCATTGGTTCAGGCGGGTCTTGCCTCCTCCCATCACCGTCATGCGCTCCGCAGATCTCATATCAGTCACCAGACTGGTAACCCTGAGCTCCGTCAGTTTCTTTTTCTTCATAGTGTCACATAATTTGGTCTTTTTCATAATATGAATTTACATGACCAAATCAAAGAGCATTCACTTTTATCCTAAATGTAGTTTGCACAATACGCTACCATACAGAAAGTTAAATTTAAGACAATAAAAACAGGTTATCCTTTAAGATTCGATACAAGCATTAATTAAAACCTATAGAGTTTTTTAACCGTAAATAAGAATATATATATAAAACCTTCTGTTATAAACAACTATAAAAATAATGAGTAAAAAGATCAAACCCGAAGACAACCATGCCAACCAGTTAAACCCAAACAAAGGTACCCCTGGAAAAAATGAGCAGCGCCAAAAAGCCGAGGATAATAAAGCTAACCAGAAGAACCCTAACAAAAACTAAAAATCATAGCCAGGCTGGCGGCCATGCCGTCAGCCTCCCTTATGTATGCCCCTACCACAGCCACCCTGACCCCGCCAGGTAACTTTGTAAATGGCTTATCAGCCATTCCCCTCCTGCTGGGCCCCGCCCTGATAAAGTCAACCTAATCGGACAGGTTAGAATTTGCCGCCCTAGGCTTTCTACCACAGAATCCTTATTTTGCCATTAAGCAGGCAAACGGATGCTTCCGGGTGGCAATTTATTTGAGCACCCCGAAAAACAGACCATAAAAAAATGATTATCAATAGGTTACACGTGCGCAAATCACGCTAAAATACCCTGATAATAGCTCTTTGACATGATAAAAAGGAGAAAAAGACCGAAAGTAAAATCGATGTATCTATTTGATTTTCTTTTGATTACCCGAAAAATCAACTTCGCGAGCATGATCCACTACAACAAGGATTGAAACTCGATAAAATTGAGGGCCTAAGCAAAAAGGTTTCATCTCTTCGCGAGCATGATCCACTACAACAAGGATTGAAACATGGAATATCGTATGGTCAGCTCCTGCAAAGCCATTACTTCGCGAGCATGATCCACTACAACAAGGATTGAAACGCTTCTTTTCTTTGCTATTATTCATTGGTGGTACTACTTCGCGAGCATGATCCACTACAACAAGGATTGAAACCGGAGCCTGGGGAACCGTTGGTAATCCAGGCCTATGCTTCGCGAGCATGATCCACTACAACAAGGATTGAAACTCTGCTTATCGCTTGCGTTGCCCCTGGCAAATCTTCTCTTCGCGAGCATGATCCACTACAACAAGGATTGAAACTTTTTAACCGTGTTCCAAGTGTGCCGTCTATTCTAACTTCGCGAGCATGATCCACTACAACAAGGATTGAAACTCCAGCTTTTGCCACTGGCTGCAACAAGTGAACGAAACTTCGCGAGCATGATCCACTACAACAAGGATTGAAACAGTTCGTCGAGCTTGGACAGACTGTACCCGGAAGGCCTTCGCGAGCATGATCCACTACAACAAGGATTGAAACCTACTATGGCAATATGCCTTATACGGGTTTTGTATTCGTTCCAACTTCGCGAGCATCTTGAACGCAAGTCCGAATCCACTACAACAAGGATTGAAACTTTTCGTTTTGGCTTTGCAGGATGATGTTCCTGTAGCTTCGCGAGCATGATCCACTACAACAAGGATTGAAACTCTCCTTGCCATGTTCCGTTTTAGACCATGTTTTGCTTCGCGAGCATGATCCACTACAACAAGGATTGAAACTTTCGAGTGGACAGGTACCTGGCCACCCGGTTGGGTCTTCGCGAGCATGATCCAC
The DNA here is from genome assembly GCF_041449215.1 of Roseivirga sp. BDSF3-8. Lineage (NCBI taxonomy): Bacteria > Pseudomonadati > Bacteroidota > Cytophagia > Cytophagales > Roseivirgaceae > Roseivirga > Roseivirga sp. BDSF3-8. The sequence goes on from NZ_JBGNFV010000001.1 coordinate 5,497,953, forward strand.
TACAACAAGGATTGAAACATAATAAAGAGGGTAAAGAAAAAGCAGAGCTTGACCCTTCGCGAGCATGATCCACTACAACAAGGATTGAAACCTATAACCCAGCCATTTTTCACTCCTAGGAAGCTGGCCCCTTCGCGAGCATGATCCACTACAACAAGGATTGAAACCGGATGTGCTGCAAACAGTAGGTGTAATGGTGCTGGCTTCGCGAGCATCTTGAACGCAAGTCCGAATCCACTAAAACAAGGATTGAAACGCACTATCGTATTCTGAAATAGGAGACTGGAAGACCATTCGCGAGCATCTTGAACGCAAGTCCGAATCCACTACAACAAGGATTGAAACGCCCTCTCCTTAGCTAGTTCCTTTTCCAGTTCTAGCTTCGCGAGCATCTTGAACGCAAGTCCGAATCCACTACAACAAGGATTGAAACGGTCATTGTAGTTTCTGGCCGGGTCATAAGCCAGGCTTCGCGAGCATCTTGAACGCAAGCCCAAATCCAGTACAACAAGGAGACCAGGGGCGGAGCTGGCTGTGGGTATCACCAGCCATCTTCTCAGAAAAATATTCTGCCAGCACCTCTGCATATCAGGCCTCCACTATCCTATGAGGGACATTCGTGCTTAACTTGACACCTATACCCTATCAGGCCATGTGCCCCACCCTAATGCGTGCTACCAGCAACTGCCACCGCTCCATGTAGTTGATTACGCTGCTGCACGTATTGGGCAAAGACCCGGTTTAGCATATGATCGTACGCCTCTATGACAGCGGTGGGATCGTGCCGTAATGCCTTGGTCAACACCTTGGAGGCTGCCTCTGCCGTAAACAGGGCGTTGGATATACCATGGGAGGCAAGCGGATCAAATGCAAGGGCTGCATCCCCTATAGCCAGGTGCGCCGGACCGCTCATCTGTGTCGCCCTGGAGGAGTTAGCCTCATGCCCCCATACCGGGCACAATGGCTCTTTAGCCAGAAAATATTTCAGGTATCGCGTCTCCGAAAGGATTTGGGCCCAGTGAGTGTACTGCTTCATAAGCTGTAGCAGCGGGCTGTCCCGTTCAGCAAAAAGCGTCATCACACTACTGACCTCATCCAGTACCGACACCATGCCCCAGCCTCCTTCAAAGGCCTCCGTGTAGACCCCATGTTTTAAGCGCGGGTGCCTTGTCAGTGGTACATAACAGCTCAGCGCCACCTGCCGGTCAGTATGTTCAGAAGCAATACCCAGCTTATGCACTACCGCCCGGCTGCGCCCGGTGGCATCCACCACATAGCGGGCATGCAGCACATGCCATGATTTTCCTGCACGATAGGTCACCTTTATCCCCCGCCCCGTATCTTCCACACCCGTAAGACCTTCACAGGCCACCACACAGCCGGGTGCTTCAGCCTGCAGGCTCTGCAGCAAGGCCGGCTTGTCCAGCTTAAGCCCGTAGTTAAAAGGATGATGCGAAAAGAAATGCGTGTCCGCCACCTCCTGCGTGCCCCAAAGTGAATGATAACCGAAAGTACGGGTACTGCATGATTCGAACAGTTCCCGCAGGCCCATGCTTTGCAATAGCTTTAGCGCAGAAGGAGGCAGTGTCTCCGCCAGCGCCGGGCGGTCTGCCCCCTGGCCGCGTGACAGTACCACATGCTTTATGCCGGCCCGGCCCAGCAGCACAGACAGTACCAGCCCCGCTACCCCCTGCCCCACTATCACCACATCCGTTTCCGTCTGCTGCTGCCACTCACTTGTTTCCTGCATATGATCCATTCCCCGGGTTTATTTCATTTGAAGTGTAGGACAGCCCCTCCCGCGAACAGGAAGGCCATCACTACCTCTACACCATTACTTAAATACCAGGTAAAAATTAGACGCCCCCTGTGAGCCGCCACACCGGTCACTATACGTGATCTGCAGCGTCACATAGTTTCCTGCATAGGAGCTAAACTGCGCCGTAAGGTCCTGCGGACTAAGCGGCGTTACCACTCCGCTACAGTTATTGCTGAAGTCATGCTGGTACACGCTGTTACCATTTACAAACACCTCCACTTCGTCATCCACATAGATGTCCCCGCTGCCATCCGGCTTAGAAGACAGCATGATCGATTTGCCTTGCGGGATATAGATCGTATTGCGCGTGTTGGTATAGAAGGGATCCCCTGAATTAATCACCGGCTCGCCCGCTATCGCCATGCCCAAAAAGACATACGCCCTGTCCCGCTTGTTTTTACTGTCAAACGACACATACACCGTCTCCGGCACCCCGTCTATGCTCACATTAGACTTACGGCCCATTACCACCCCTATGTCCTTCCACTGATACACCATCGCGATAAGGCCATTCTGATAGCCCCCTTCCGCATGGTAGCCCACAAAGCCCGTGTCCGTCGTTTTCAACCACGGCAGCCTGTTTGCAAAAATGCTCCGCCGCGTTTCCTCCGTCACCGAGTCATTCTGCATTTTCACCAGGCTCTCCTCCGTCAGCACATCCGTGGGCAGATTTGCCGCCCACCAGGCCGGTACCGGGTACTGACTGTCCATAAATACAAGCTGGCAGCTACCTGCATCCGACTGCCAGGGTATACCCATCCACTTAGTCATATCCCCCGGCGTGATCTTCCACAGCCAGCTTTCTTCATTAGCCGGATCCATAGAAGCCTTCACGTCATCCGCATTCATGTACAGGCCAAAGCTGTTATAAAAATACGCCTCCTGCTCCTCTGCAGTGGTGGCGTTGATGCGTATCTCGCGTAAGCCAAACAGCCCGGCGTTACCCACCTGGGTCGCCACCTGCGTATTCTGACTGTACATCTGGGCATGCCGCATGGGCCACGTCAGCTCTACCCCCGGGTGAAAGCCCCCGCCGTACAGTGTTTCCAGCACCGCACGCGTCATCAGTAGCGCGCTGTTGCCCTCGTCCTGTGCCGCCGCACTAAACTGGCCCTGGTAGTACACACCCAGTTCATCTATCGTATTGAATGTCCCCTCAGGCGCCGTAAGCTTACCGTCGCGCCAGGCAATGAGCTGATCGTACAGGAGCGGAGGTATCGCAAACCACTGGGCCGGACTACCGGGGTAGTTGATCCCGTCTCCGGGATAAAAGGGCAGCTTCAGCTCCTCTGTGCCACTGCCCAGATTCTTAAGGTCCGTCGTGCTTTTACTTGGAATAATAGGCTCGTTCGTATAATCATACTGAGGGTTACGGAACATATTAAAGATCGTCTCCCGCGTAGTCTTCCCCTCCTCGCTCTGGTCATACAGGTAGCGGAAGTTGCCCGAGGCCGTGAGCTTGTCTATCACTTCCTTGAAAGATGGAGACAGGAAATCCCCCGCATTTACCCACTGCATGCGGTAAAGGCGGTAAAATACCGGGAAGACCGTACTGAAATCCTGCCTAAACTCATCAGCCGAGGCACCGCAGATAAGGTCATACATCGTGGCTATAGGCTGTATCTGTGGCGCATAGTCCGGCGGAGCCGTGGCCACCCATGCCGCAGAAGAAGGGTCAGACAGGTCATAGCTCTGTCCGCTATTCTTATCCGTGATCTTAGCCGTGATGCGGCCATCGCAGATGTCATCGTACCAGTTCGAGTTGTCCGCAAAGTCCGTGTTCAGGTCGCTCGGGTTCAGCGAAGCAGAGATACCGTCTGCAGGGTAAAAGATCAGAGTGCCCGCGTCATACTCCAGGCTACCCAGGCTCACCGGCTGGGCCGTGGTGTTCATCTCTGCCGCGATAAGGCTGGCATTGCCCGGCCCGGGGTTGGGAAACGAGCCATTGATGCCGGCATTCGGCGCCGCCGCACTTACAGACACGGCCGGCGGGTTATTCACCAGCTCCTTACGAAAGTTAGGGTTATCAGGTACCCGCAGGCTGTTATTCAGCACATTCGGATTTCTAAGGCTCGCGCCTATACCCGGCGCGATCTTATCATTGAAAAAGTTAGGGCTCAGGTTCCTGTTCTCCGTCTGCACAGACAGGTCCAGGCTATTATTAAAGTCATACCAGAAGGGCTTCTTGTTCGCCACCTCTGCCGTCCACTCTATATCATATTGGTTAGGGTCGATCTTACGGACAGGTTTGCCGTTGTCATCACATTCGTAAATGTAAAACCGCTGCGCCTGCTTACGTAAGGCGCCATTATCGCTGAGATATTCCTGGTCCGTATCAAACAGGTTTGCCCAAGGCACCTCGGGCGCAAACACCACATCATTCTGCTTGGCCTGGCTATTACCCACACGGGCAATGCCTATAGAAGGGTAGATTCTGAATTTCATAGATTTGGTCAATGTTAATTCCTGATGGCATAAGGTATGCTGCCACCCTTTATTGACCAGTGCCGGCAAATGTTAGTGAAGTGAAGCAAAAAAAGAAGTGCTTAGCGGCTACTGCTTCATCCCCCGGCATTTTCCGCTGGTATATCAGCCTGTTAAAAAAGTTAGCGATTATGGAATAAATTACCCCCACCAAAGGAGGGGGTTTTCAATGGTTATTACCCCCAAAGGGGGATAGTCAGTTATCGAATAGCGGGATATCTATATCCCCATCCTCTTTCTTATCCTCCTTCTCCTGATACTTAACATACCGCTTTATCTTTTCTTCATCTATGCCTACCGTACTTACAAAATAGCCTCGTGACCAAAAAGGATTGCCCCAATAGGGTTTTCTGCGAAGACTCTTGAAGTTCTTAAACATCATGATCGCTGTCTTACCCTTGAGAATACCCATGAAGTCTGATACACTAAGTTTCGGAGGTATACTACATACCAAATGAACGTGATCTGGCTGAATGTTCAACTCTTCTACCTTGACCTCCTTCCATTCACATATCGTCTTTATCTTATTCTCCAACGTATCTGCAACAATATCACGAAGTATACGGTGGCGGTACTTCGGGGTCCATACTACATGATAGACACAATAGTAAAAGCTATGCGATAGCTTACGATACTTGCTCATTCCACAATATACCCCTACTGGCATAGCCCTCAAACATGACCACCGTCTAAGACGGTGGTTTTAATTCGATTAATAAAAAAAGGCCGGAATTTCATCCGGCCTAATACAAATTTTAAATTCATTGAATTTCTTCCACTGGCCCTGTAGGACATGTGTATGTTTCTGGGCAGGTATAAGATTCAGGGCATGTATAAGATTCAGGACATGTGTAGGAACCATCTTCTAATCCGCCCTTCACGTTTTGTTTTTCACTTGTTGTAAAACTATCAACTTTTAAATCCTTAAGCTTTAACTTGTCTTTTTTCATAGTCATGTATATTGTTTAATTATTCATTCAATATATGTAGCAAGATTCACTTATAAAAATAGTACTGTTAAACAATTCATTTAATTAAATTAAATACATAACAATATAAATAAATAGACCCACAATCAAATAATTTTCCGATTTTAAAAAAGTTTTATGGTAGCATATATCACAGTAAAACCAACAGTAATTTGAAACATACCCACTCACTAGTATATATTATTTCAATCTATAGAGATGGTGATTTTAAGCACCTTATATTTTTTATATGAAAAAATTTGAGCAGAAAACAATCAGGCTAACCAGCTTAACGCAAACAAAGATACAGCTGGGGAAATAATCATCCGCCTCTAATTTTAGGAGCTCACATTTGCGCCAGTCATAAACCGGACAAACTTTTCCCTGCTACCCTCCTCTTTCATTCGCCTGGATAGTGATTCAACCTTTTCACTATAACCGGGATTTTCCAGCAAGTCCTTAACCAAGGGCTTCAGCCTGGCAGTAGTGAGCTTTTTTGCAGAAACACCCCTTGGCCCCAGGCCCCTCGCATGCACCAGGTCGCGCCAAAGAAACTGATCGATTATGTGTGGGATGATGAGTGTCGGCCGTCCGTTCTTAAGGCCACTGTGCGTCGTACCCGAGCCACCGTGGTGGATCACCGCCGCCACACGGCCCATGATCCAGTCATAAGGAATCGTGTCCACAAAGTAAAAGCGCCGGTGGTTTTCATAGGCCCGCAGGCGTAGCAGCCCACCCGATGAGGTGTTCACCAGCACCGGCACCCCCAACTCATCCATTGCCTGGTAGCATATCTGTGACAGGCGCAGCGGGTCTGCACTCACCATGCTGCCAAAGCTCAGCAGCACCACCCCCTCATGCCATTGCAGGAAAGCCTCCAGCGCGGCATCCGGCTGCCAGTTCAGCGTTTTATTACGCTCATGGTAACCGCACACCCGCACATGCTCCGGCCAGTGCGCCGGCCGGTCATACAGTGACGGCGAAATGGTATAAGCCAGTCTCGTATCAAATAGAGCCTGCCGGATATTAGTCCGGCTCTGCTTTTTCCCTTCAGGTACTTGCTGCTGGCTGTCGTATATCGTTTTCACCAGCCCGAAGTTTGCCAGCCGGTAGCTAAGCCGGTTTACCAGTTTACCCCACTGAAAGTTAAACCCCACGTGAGCGTGCCGCTCGTCCGTATGTAAAAAATAAGGCACCGGGCTTAGCAACACATTTTTGCGTCCCGTTTGCAGCCCCCATATCACCGGGTAAGTGCACTTAGCATGATGTATGATCCGGTCAGGCTGCACTGCCTGCACGATGCGGTACTGGTCCTGTACCAGCAACCC